>NZ_RQWN01000011.1 GCF_003977755.1 Haloterrigena salifodinae | reverse complement strand
AAGAGAGGTCAACCTAGAGCCCGTGAAAAGGCAAGCACACTGTCCGTACCGAGATCCGACACAGGTACTCGTGGCGGCGAAAGCCAAGGTCTGTCGGGATCAACCGACGTTAGGGAATTCGGCAAGTTAGTCCCGTACGTTCGCAATAAGGGATGCCTGCCTCGCAACGAGGCAGGTCGCAGTGACTCGGGCGCTCCAACTGTCTAGTAACAACATAGGTGACCGCAAATCCGCAAGGACTCGTACGGTCACTGAATCCTGCCCAGTGCAGGTATCTGAACACCCCGTACAAGGGGACGAAGGACCTGTTAACGGCGGGGGTAACTATGACCCTCTTAAGGTAGCGTAGTACCTTGCCGCTTCAGTAGCGGCTTGCATGAATGGATCAATGAGAGCGCCACTGTCCCAACGTTGGGCCCGGTGAACTGTACGTTCCAGTGCGGAGTCTGGAGACCCCCAAGGGGAAGCGAAGACCCTATAGAGCTTTACTGCAGGCTGTCACTGAGACGTGGTCGCCATTGTGCAGCATAGGTAGGAGGCATTACACAGGTACCCGCGCTAGCGGGCCACCGAGCCAGCATTGAAATACTACCCGATGGTGACTGCGACTCTCACTCCTGGCGGAGGACACTGGTAGCCGGGCAGTTTGACTGGGGCGGTACGCGCTTGAAAAGATATCGAGCGCGCCCCAAGATTTCCTCACCCGCGTCGGAGACGCGGGAAAGAGCGCAAGAGCATAAGGAAGTCTGACAGTGTCCGGCACAACGACGGACGCTGACGCGAAAGCGTGGTCTAGCGAACCAATGCGGCTGCTTGATGCGGCCCATTGCTGACAGAAAAGCTACCTTAGGGATAACAGAGTCGTCACCCGCAAGAGCACATATCGACCGGGTGGCTTGCTACCTCGATGTCGGTTCCCTCCATCCTGCCTGTGCAGAAGCAGGCAAGGGTGAGGTTGTTCGCCTATTAAAGGAGGTCGTGAGCTGGGTTTAGACCGTCGTGAGACAGGTCGGCTGCTATCTATTGGGGGTGTTACGGTATCTGACAAGAACGTTCGTATAGTACGAGAGGAACTACGAATGGGTGCCACTCGTGTACCGGCTGTCCGAGAGGGCACGTGCCGGGCAGCGACGCACCACGGGGTAAGAGCTGAACGCATCTAAGCTCGAAACCCACTTGGAAAAGAGATACCA
>NZ_RQWN01000010.1 GCF_003977755.1 Haloterrigena salifodinae | reverse complement strand
GTACACAGTGTGTACACAGGCACTTAGGTTTTCCCAAAGAGTGTACCTGCTGTGTACACACTACACTACTACTTTCTAGTAGTAGTAGTAGTAGTTGTGCAGTAGCACAGCAGGAAACAATAGGCCCCCTCGAGAGGGGGCCTCTATCGGCGGATTAGAGTTCCAAGGGGTCCCCGGGGGGACCCCTTCGTTGGTTTGGGGCTCGAAAAAGAAAATCTCGGCTGGGCCGTCGTTATTCAGCAACGTCTTCGGTGTCGGAGACACTCGTCAACGTCCGGTTGGCCTCTTTCCGCATGAGGTCCGCTGCTTGGACGCCGTTTCCTGTCTTCGCCATCTCTCGAGCAACCATCTTGAGTGTCTCGTACATCTCGTCTGAGTCCTGTTCTTTGACGATCAGACGGGCTGCGTCCACACGGTCAAACTCATCCGGATCGTTCCCCTGCATGGTTATAGACACGTCACGCGCGCATATTGTTCTTTGGTTTATTTCCTGTGGATATGTGCGAACCGTATTATTAGTCTAGACGACATCCGCCCTTTTGAAGACCTCCTACACCATACGTATCGCAGTATGTGATTTATTGACGAGTAGTGCCGACAGTGTACATTAGGCGAGTAATGTCCTGTGTCCGTCCGTTGTCGGGTGTCCAACCACGCCGATACAGTTTTGTGGTTGCGGAGACCAGACCAAACCGCTTCAGACGGTGCTCGAAGCAGTTGAAGTTGGCGTCCCGACCACACTGCGGTTTCAGATGGACTCTTGTGAGGCTACTTGCTGATCTTCCGACGCGCTGAATTGACGCGCTCGGAGACGTTGGACCTGTTGAGACCAGACGCCTTGGCCCAACCAGTCTGAGAGTACCCAAACCGCTCGACGGCGAGGTAGTCGCGTAGCTCCGACGCGGTCAACTCTCGTGCGAGCGCGTCGTACATCGCGGGTTCGCTGTTGGCTTTCTGCGGCGCGATCACCAGATACCGTTTGTCGTCGCTCTCGCCGATCTCGCTGCTGACGCCGACGCCAAACTGTACGATTTGCCAGTCGTGCGGGAGTCGCTCCTCGTCGACCGTGGGGAGCGAGGCATCGGTGTCGGGCTCCCAGGACACGCGGACCGCGGGCCGCCCGTCGTTGATGGTGTCGACCTCGACGGTCCATTCTCGCGACTCGTCGCTGAGGCGCTTCGTTGACAGCGATTCGGCCACGTCATCCTGCTCACTCGTTGTTTCGTCCTCGGAGGCTTCTTCTTCTTCTTCGCCGCCGTCGGTCGCGACCTCGCGATCGTCCTCGTTCCCACCGTCTTCGTCTTCGTCTTCCTGACCGGGGAACGCCATCTCGAGAACGAACGTCCACTCCTCGTCGTATCCGAGCCCGCCCGTGTCCGCCACGGTGATCGTGACGGTGTCGCCGTCGCGCTCGACTGTAACATCCCGGCTGCCGGGGAGATCCTGCATTTCGCCTGCGACGAGGTCGAAGAAGGTACTGTTCTTTTTGTACTTCGCGGGGCCGTTGATGTACAGCCGGTCGCCCTTCTTCGACCAACGGCTAACCTCAACCTCGTCGGTTCGGTTGTCGGTGTAGTCGTCGGAGAGGTTCTCGTACGTGGCCGATTCGAGTTCGATGTTCGTGGCGTCGGTGAGTTCGTGCATTGGTGTTCGCCTCTATGTAGTACATAGGGGGACAACCACTTATAGCTTGTGGTGTATAGGGGAGCAGGAGAGTACTTGCGCCGAGTGGATCACTCAGTTAAACAGGAGTTTAACAGACGCTCGCTACTGTTCACTACCCGTGTCTACATACCGCGCCTTTCCATCGGAACGGGGCTGGAATTTACCGCACACTTCGCACAGGTCACCGTGCAAAGCACGCCCCATGTCGTTCTTGAGCTTGTAGGCGGTGTGGCCGACCCAACTGTGGCCGAACAGTAGGCACAGGACTGACGACCACGTGCGCTCAGCCATCTTCAAACACCTCCTCGATCATCTCCTCGCCGACACGGATCGGGTCTCGAGGCTTGTACGGCCCAGTGCACATGTACGGGTACGGATCGGTGTAACCGTCTTCTCGGGCCTCTTGCTGCGCCTTCCGCTTGGCTTCCTCTTCCGACTTCGCAAGTGGATGGTAGTGGTTCCAGTCGTCGGCATCACCGGCTTCGTTGATCCCGACCTCCCATTCGCACCTGAACGGGAGTGCTTCGTCATCGTCTTCATCCAGACCCCACTCGCACTTGTCGCAGATCTGGTTCTCCTCGTCGAAGAAAATCGATTCGTCGCAACGTGGGCAACGGTGATGGATGAAGTCGTTCATGCTTCCACCCACTCCTGCGGAGTGTCGTACTCGCCATTGGTCAGGCGCTTCCGTTCGGCGTATTCTTCGTCTCTCGGTACCAGTTTGTGCGCATCCGAGTCGTCTTCGGCAAACGCCTCGAGCGAAGCGCGAGAGCCTTCATAGTCGTAGCCGAGCGTGCCGCCTCGGAGCAAACACAGTTCGTCGTCCTCCTCGCGACACTCGAGATCGGATCGGGGTTCTCGGTTAGTCTGAGTCATTCGGATCACCGTCTGAAATCGCGTCTTGAGCTTGCTCGAGTGCTTTGCGTGCTGCGTCAGGATCTCCGCGTTCGAACGCAGCTTCGATCTCGTCTAGCGCGGATTCGGTCTCGCCGATCTGCTCGTGCGCAACCTGTAGCTGCTCACGGTACTCCGAGAGCGTACCTACATCCTCGCAAACGACGTTCTGGAGCTCCGATAGGAGTTGTGGGTGGTTCTCCGCAAGTAGCTCAACGTCGTTGGGAAGCTCATCCTGAATCTTATTTCGGGCCCTCGAGATCGCCTGGTAACGGCGATTCTCGTCGTCCGGATCATCTTCAGCGATCAGTTCCCGCTCACGATCAGTAAGCAACGCGCGTCGTCGTGCCATCGTAGTGGCGGGTTGTTTTACCTCCATTACCATATGGACACACAGTTCCCATATCAATAAACCTTCCCACAAAAGCAAATGATCCCAAATAGGAATACGTTCCCACATAGGCAAACCTTTAAGTAAATGGGTCGCATAGACATTACTGTGCACGGGAGATCGGCCGCAGAAGTCTGTGGCCGGCGGGCGTTAGAGCGCCCCCGACCGTGCTGAAGACCAGCAATGAACGCTCAAACGCGAACCCACGAAACGATTTCGGAATCGGTGATCGACCAATGACGCGCAACTGTAAACAGTGCGGCCATCTAACCGGCCCGAACCGCCGGATCTGCCGCGACTGCTCCCTCGAGAACCGCCACGGAGTCCCCTCGGATCACTTCGAGGACGAGGGAGACGACGAGGATGACGTCGAGACGAAGCGCGCCGAGACGAAGCGCGTCGAGTGCACCGCTTGCGGGACGGAGTACGACCACGACGGCGACTGTGCCTGTCCCGACTGCGGGGCCCGCGAACGGCGCTACATCGGCCCGATCGGCGGGCGAGCGGTCGCGACCGACGGAGGGGAACGCCGATGATGGTCCGCGACTACGATCACGTCTGTCGGCGCGCGGAGGCCCTCGAGCGCGAGGCCGCAAAGGAAATGCGAAAGCTGGCCGAGGCTCGCGCGATAGCGGGCCCGGAGCACGTCGACGGGACCGATGGCTCGGAGATCATCGTCGCCAGCGACGACGGGCTGCGCGCCGACGGCGGCGAAGAACAGGGTCAGTCCCAGCCGATCGGCGTCGGCGACCACGTCCAGGACGAGCAGGACCCCGACGCGACGATGCTCGTCGTCAACCTCGACACGCTCCAGGCTGACGCCTACGAGCTCGAGGACGGGCTGACCGTCGCGGACGTCAACCCAGAGTACCCGCCGAACGACGACGTCGTCGAGTGCGTATTCCCCGACCAGACCGACCTTTCCCTCGAGGACAAGAAGACGTACGCGTATCCGAAGGAGCGCCTCGAGGTCGTTCATCGAGTCCATGATCGCGACGGCACCGAGGGAGGTGACGAGTGATGCAGGCTCGGAAGCGGCTCAACGAACTCGCCCACAAGCGCGCGAACGAGTTCGACGAGACCATCTGCCACAACCGCGTCTACGAGGTCGTCCAGGGCCACCACGATCACGGCCCCGACCTCGAGCGGTACGTCTCGGTCGCCGAGGACGTCTACGAGCTCTCGGCTGACGAGGATCGCGAGGACCGTCGGCTAGACGTCTTCGGTGCCGCCGAGACGATCGATGACCACATCGATGACGTCGTCGACGAGACGATCGCCGCTGCGCTCGCGGATCTCCTCGAGGACATCGACGACTGGGACGACGCCTGGGGCGCCGACGAGATCGCCGCGGCGAAGCACGAGGCTCGAAACTGGCTGCAAGCGCACCACGAGGCCGCCGAACGCGCCGGCGTCTGGGACGAGGTGTCTTCGTGATGGCGGCCTCGAGTCATACCCACGCTCGCTCGAGTGACGGCGCTGTCGGCATCGATACTGAGACGCTCACGCGGGACCGGCGAGCAGCGGAGGAGCCGATGGGGATCTGGGAGATCGGCGGCGGCCTCTGGGGCGTCGGGACTGGTAGTGAAGACTACAGCGAGTACGTCGTTGACGCCGGCGCCGGTCGGTGCACTTGTGACGACTGGCGCTTCCGTGGCGGGCCTGGTCGTGGCGAGATTACTCGATGCAAGCACATGGCTCGTGTCGGGATGGCCATCAAGCAAGTCTTGCCACCGGCTGACGCCGACGTCTGCAGGTCACTCGAGGCCCAGCGCGAACGGTTCGGGGATAGCTCACTCCTATAGTCAGAATATATGAATATTTGAAATAAACAGCTACATAAGGTTCAAATCACCTATTATGTTCAACTACCTGACTTTAGGAGTGTGTATCCCGTGTCACAGCGGGCGGGTAGCATTCCCCGCACAGGGGAGGTACTGACAGATGCAGGAACTAACTCGACGCAAAGCGATCGTTGGTATTGGTGGAGCAACTACCGCGCTGCTCGCAGGGTGCAGTGGGAGCGAGGATAACGGAGACTCGGCAAGCAGCAACGGTGACGAGAACGGTGACGAGAACGGGAACGAGAACGGCGGCGACAGTGGGTCGGTCGAAATCCTCGAACACGAGGCTGTCGAGGCAGAGTACGGCGACTCCGTCAACATCGAGGGGAAAATCCAGAACAACACTGGCGAAGAACAGAGTTACATTGAAGTTTCAGCCCTCTTCTACGATTCGGAGGGTACCCGCGTCGGTGACGGGATGGATAACTTCAATGATGTGGCAGACGGCTCAACGCTCTCATTCGAAATTGTGACGACCGTTGGGTCGTCCGAATACGACGAGTACGAGCTCGAGACCAGCACGTCGATCTAATCCACGGCCCTCTCGCCCTAAGGGCGGGTCTCTCTCGCTGTTCGTGGGTTACAGCGGAAGTACGCGGTGTCCTCTCCGAAACAACGCCCGTCAGACCTTTTACACCATCTATTGAAACGGTCAGTAATGATTACCAAACGATGGGTGTTTCTCGACGAGCGGCTCCCGGAACAGGTTCCCCATCGGCATAGTGAGTGCGAGCAACTCACGCGAGCTCTCGAGCCGGCAACGAGAGGTCAGCGCGGCGAGGACGTGCTGATCTATGGCCCATCGGGTGTCGGAAAGACAACGACCGCTCGACACGTTCTCCGCCGCGAATTTCGTGACTACAGCATCGATTGGACATTGATCAACTCGAGCAACACACGTTGCGCGATCCTCCACGAAGCCGCGATAAAGCATCGGGTCGATGCCGCAGTGCGGCCAAACTCGCCAGCCGACCAGCTGGTTGACGCTCTCGAGAGCATTGTTGACCAGCCCTACGTCGTGATCCTCGACGAAGCCGAAACAGTCCGCGACCTGAAGGTCCTCCGCGATCTATACGAGATTCCGCTGCTCTCGGTCATCGCGATCGTCCATGAACCTCGAGAGTGGCTGGCCCGCCTCGATGACGAGCTTCAAAACTACTTCTCGCTCAAATCGCAGATCGAGTTCGAACGATACGCTGTCGACGAACTCGCGGATATTCTCGAGCACCGTGCTGAGCATGGCCTCGAGCCCGGCGTCATCCATAATGAACAACTGGAGTGGATCGCCGACGAAGTCGCCGGCGTCGCGCGCTATGGGATCCAGTCGCTGCTGTCTGCGGCGGAGTTCGCCGAAGAACGAGACCATAGCCGGATCCGAGAGCACGATATCCGAGATGCGTTTGGCCGCGCACGTACGAAGATCCGAGAGACGAATCTCCGGAGCCTACCGTTCGGCCCCTGTGTGATCTATGAACTCCTTCGGTACGCCGACGCCAATCTCGTCGATGGCGCGCGGCTCCACTCACTGTACGAGACTCATGGGTCCGCGATCTACGCCGATCGAGATCACGACCCTGTCTCGAGGCGACGGGTGAACGACTACCTATCGAAACTGGTAGAGTACGATCTCGTCAGGCAGCACGGAGAAAACAGATGGGCAGAGTACGAAGTCATCGACGAGAATCTCGAGGTACCGATTCAGCTGGAGCTACTGGCGAACGCATCATAGAGAGAGTGTGTGTCGTATGTGAGTTCCGCCTAATCAGCCGTCATCATCTTCTGACTGGTTGAGTTTCCCACATCAACCTCGTCCTCAAGCTCTTCGATTACATCGTTGATGCACTCTCTGAGGACGTCACTACGGCTAATTCTTTCATCAGATCCTGGCGGTAGCTGGGCATTCTTCTGGTCAATGAGCCAGTCCAGGTATTCGACTGTGTCCTCATTGGCGCGAAAAGAGTGCGTCTTCAGTTTGTCTTCGTCGGTCATCTCTTGCATTACAGTATTAAGCCAATGCACTTCATTCCACCGACGGAATTACTGAGTTGCTGCATTACATTTATGTGAATTGCCGCATTACAGGAATTCGTATGCCGACAACCTCGTTCCGAATTCCAAATGGGCTCAAAAATGACTTGGACGCAATCGTCCATGCACGGTCTAGCCCAGATTCCGATATAAACCGGACAGATGTCCTCATCGAAGCTCTCGAGGACTATGTCGATGAACACAGTGACGAAGTGGAGGACGGTTGGAAGAAATCCGGCCAAACACTAGGCACCGCTGAAAGCCATTTGGCAGAATTATAACTGGCGCGGTAATTTCGCGTCGGCATACAACATCAAGGATGACACAACACACCCAAAATCGACTTCGTAAATGGCTGCCTACAGCAGCGTTCAGCACTTCTAACAGCATATTACTGTTGTGTATCCTCTCCGAAACGGTGCGCGTCACTTTAGTAGGGTATCGTGTCGAACGAACAACCAGCCGCTTGCGATCTACGTCGGGGCCCGCTGCAACTGTCCAGGTCCTAGCGCGCCCCGACCGATCGCCGGTCACAGACACTAATCCGGAGCGAGAATCGGCTCCGAATCCTGCAATCCTGCAATCCTGCAACCATGCAAACAGACGACAACAACACAGATAAGCGCAACGCCACGTCGCACAGCACTAGAAACTCAGAGGACGAGGACATTCAAGCGATTGCGGCCGACCTGACGAAGTTTCAAGTCCGCTGTCTCGCCACGATCGCCCAGCAGGACCGGTACGGCCTTGGGATCAAGCGCGAGGCCGAGACCTACTACGGCGAGGAGCTGTTGCATGGCCGACTCTTTCCGAACCTTGATAGGCTGGTCGATTATGGCCTCGTCGAGAAGGGGCAGCGCGACCGGCGGACGAACAACTACGCGATCACGGAGATGGGCGAGGACGTCCTCGAGTACGAGCTCAATTGGCTCGAGGAGCATATCAACGGAGGCGACGGGCAGTGACAGTGCCGGAGCGTGCCTACCGCGACGAGGAGACACTCCGCGACCTGTACGTCGACCGCGAGATGACGACGCGGGAGATCGCCGACCACTTCAACTGTTCCAACGGCACCATCTCAGATTGGCTCAACCGGCACGAAATCGAGACACGCGAGAACTGGAAGGCGGGCGTGGAGGCGGCCGCTGAGGCGAACCGCGTCGAGCGCGTCAAGATGCGGACGCTTCATGAAAATCATCCGTACGAGTGTTGGGTGACGAAACTCTGGGAAGGCGACGAGCGCGTCAGCAAGATTTGCTACGTCCACCGCCTGCTCGCCGTCTCGGAGTACGGCTTCGATGCGGTCGCGGATATGGACGTCCACCACGACAACGAGATTCCGTGGGACAACCGCCCATCGAACGTCGGTCCGGTCGACAAGTCTGACCACGGCACCTACCACACCAACCAGCGCTGGGGCAACGACACCGAACCGCTCGAGTTCCCGTCCCCGGACGTAGAGGCGGACTCGTCGCAGGCGACGCTCGACGCGTTCACCGGTAACGGAGGTGCGCGGGTCTGATGTCCGGACTGCTCGAGCGCATCGCCCGTATCCTCAGCCAAAGCTCCACCACCGAGTCAGACTCGGCCGCTGATCCGGAGCCCTGCGACGTCCCGATCACTACGGCGGCGAATCTGATGAAAAACCAGCGGCGGCGCCTGGCCGTCGCGCTGGTCAACGAGCTCGGCCCGATGAGACTCCGCGCACTCGCGGACGCCGTCGCGACGATCGCCGACGACAACCGCAAGTCAGTGTACTGCACCCTCTACCAGAATCATCTACCGAAACTCGATGTGCACGACGTCATCGATATCGGTGAACGCGGCCACCTCGTTGAGCCGGGCCCGAACTTCGACGCGTTCGTTGACTTCGGCGCCGATCTCGAGGAGCGGTTCGATGGCGAGTCCAACCAGACGGCGGTAGTCGAGTTCAACGAGGATGCAGTCAGCGCCGTTTCTGACGACGTCTCGGAGGTCGGAGGTGGTGCGTAGATGCACGCCGCGATCCTCTCGCTGCTGACCGGCGAGCCCAACACAGGCGAACTCGAGTCCGTGCTTGGCGGCGACCTTCCGACGATCGTCGTCGACGGAACGCAGTACCTCGACGGAAAGACGCTCTACCACGGCGAGGCTGCCGCGTGGATCGAAGAGGAGAAGCGCGTCCCCGTCCCGACCGAGGACGGCTTCATCAAAGAACAGGACGAGGTCTCCCGCCGCGTCGATACCGAGTGGTACGCCGACCTCGAGGAGGGATGGGTCGGGGTCAGTTCCTCCGACGGCCGCTTTGTCCACGACTGGATCCTCGCTAAGGAGGGGATGGTTGCGGAGGACGCGATGATCCGCCTCGACGCGTGGGCCGAACGGTTCGAACAGAACGGCGGAAGCGTCTGGGGCGCCAGCTACTCGCAGTCGATCGACGACGGCGACGACGAAGATCGCGCCGGCGCGCAGTACCACAAGGACGCCGCCTGGCACAACCTACCGCCGACCGGGATCAGCGCACTCGGCTTTTCCTACGAGTGGGACGGGTACCCGGTCCGCGGGATGGTCGCCAAGTCCGGCTATGTCGCCGCCTACAACCTCACGCAAGAGGACGTCTTCGCCGCCTGGATCAGCGACGAGATCCTCCCGTACCTCGAGTACGACACCGGTGACGATCAGGATGTCCTCGGACGATCGACATGCGAAGAGTGTGGCCGCGAACCCGAGCGCGGCCTCCACTCTGTCGACGGTCGTGAACTCTGCCTCGTCTGCGCTGACAAAGCCAGCGAAGACGCTGGGGTGAACGCCTGATGGCGGGTAGTAGCCGGTACTGCCCTGTCTGCGACGCCGAGAGCAAGAAGTGTTACAAGTGCCACCGCTGCGGGAAGCCGTTCGACGGCGACGGTGACTCGAGCGGTGCACAACAGCTCCGGCCTGATGGCGGTTCCGACCTCGAGGAATGCTCGACCCACGATCTCGTCGGTCGGGCCCTCGAGGACCTCGGCGACCAGGAGGCCGACAATGGGATCCCGACAGGAGACGTCGTCGACTGGGTCGTTGATCGGACCGACCTCGAGCGCGCGGGCGTGATCGATGCGATTGGGTGGCTCCAGTCCCGCGGCCACATCTACGAGCCCCAGAAGGACCACCTCCGCCGAACCGATCCCGCGGACTCGCGGTGGTCGCGATGACTGACGGAAAGACCACCGAGGAACTCTGGCAGGAGCGCCTGACCGAAGCCCGTGTCCAGGTCGGTCGCGGCCTCAAGCCCGAGCGACTGGCCGGGCGCTACGACGCCGAGTCCGCTGATGCGATTGCGGCACTCACTAAGCGGGGCACACAGCAGATGCTCAACAGTCGCTACGGGACGCTGACTCTCGACGACCAGGATGAGGCGGCCGAGATCATGGGCATCGAGATCCGAGAGCCGGTAACCGACGGAGGTCGCGACGTTAAGTCTACGAGCGGAACTTGCCGCCGGGGCGAATGCGATTGGCCGGTCGAATTTGACGGAGGGGACCAGTGTATCCTCCATGCAGCGGAGGACTGGGCCCGCTCACGCGACACGGGAACAGAACGGCCAGGGGGTGACTCGGCGTGACGGGTGCACTCGTCCTCTCACTGGTTGAGCTCGATGATGTCTCGGTCTCGAAAGAGGACGACCACATCCTCGTGACGTGCCGGGGCCACGACGGCGCCGACGCGATCGAGCTCGACGACGTCCATCAGCAGATCTACGAGGCCGACTGCCGTGTCCGATCGACGGTAGCGGCGTGGTCGTCCGACGGCGACGCCGAAGTCCTCCTCGAGGTGGTCGAGCGATGATGAACCCAGAGCAGCTGGGCCCGACCCAGCGCGAGATCTACGACGTCCTCGAGGACTCGGGCGAACTCACTCGGAGCCAGATCACGGATCGATCGGGAGCGATCACTGCCAACGCCGCCTCGAGGGCGCTCGATCGGCTGCGTGAGCAGGGGCTGGTCTCCTACCGAGAGGGGCTCGGCGGTCGCTACCTCTACTCGATCGTCGACTCGGACGGTGGTGAGTGATGGATCCCCGCCTACGTGACTCGTTAGGTGTGACTACCGGATTTAAGTGCCGCCCGCGTCTACCGGTTAGGCAACACGATAGGAGAAGCACACCCACCGCTACGAGGTGTGGAACGCAGGAGAAGGGGGCGTCAATTCGCCCCCATGCTTGGTCGCATAATCCTGCGTTCCGGATCTCTATAAAAGTTCGCCTCTCGAGGAGCCGCGGCTCTGTCCTGCGCGGCCTTCCACCACCCCTCGAGAGGCTACTTTGTATTTCGAGACGCATCGCGAGACGACCGAACTGGCAACTCTGTACACACGATGTCTGCCCACCCCGACACGACGACCGCACCGACGAACAAACAACTCGCTGCCGAACTCGAACAGATCCGCAATCGCCTCGAAACCGTTGAGGCCGAGAACGAAGAGCTGCGGAAAGCGAACGAGCAGAAGGACGAGCGTATCGAGGAGCTCGAAGCGCGCGTCGATGAGCTCGAGGACGAGCAAGAAGTCAAGCACGCCCGGTTCGATGCCGCGACTGACCTCAACGACGATCGATTGAACGAGTTGATGGCCCGCGAGCTCGAGAAGGGAGCACACCTCCCCGCGGAGATCGTCGTCGAGTTCGACCTCCCGATCAAGGAGGGGCGCCTCGAGAAGATCCAGAAAGACAGTGGCGAGTACTACCGGCTCCCCGAGAGCGAGGATCCGCTGGCTCGCGGCGGTTCGACAAACCTGGCGCACGCTGATCTCCTCCCGATCCAGCAGCTGGCCCAGATGGACGACGACATGCTCGACCGGACGGCCAAGACGAAGGGCGACTATCTCGCTGCGAGACTCTGGCAGGCGCGTGATAGCGAGGTCGACAACCCCTGGAAGAACGGCTGCAAGGGCGTCCGAGAGTACATCGATGCGAGCGAGATAAAGCACTGGATTCGCCGTGAACTCGGCCGCGGTGCCGTCGACGACGCCTACGCAAAGAAGTTGGTTAGTCGGACGATCGGTGCGATGAAGGACCTCACGAAGGACCGGATCGTGGTTAGCAAGACCAAGAGTGGACGGAGCGGTGTGACCAGCAAGGAGCGCCGCGTCAAGATCATGGAAGGAACCGAGATCCCCGGAGAAACCACGTCGGGTGGTGGGGACGAGACAGCTGGCGTCCACGAGTGACCCTGTCCCCGGCCCAGCAGACCGGGCGTGAGCCCTCAGCCATCAAACACTAAGAAAACAATGCACACAGCACGCGGTTGTAAGCAACGTACCGCTACTAGCTCGTATACCGCTCGATCGGTCCGTCGTCGGTCTAATCCAAGGACCGATTCGGAGGTGATCCCGTGGCCGTCATCTGTCCACGACCTTCCCGTCTGACGGTCCTCTCGTGGTGTCGGCTTCCCGTCCCGCATCGTTCGCACACCAATTCAACATCAACACACACGCACGCAATCATGGCAGACCCAACAACGCAACTCACGTACGCACTCGAGAACCTCTTTCCAGACCGTCCGGTCTCAATCGACGAGGTGAGGGAGTTCTTCTCGAACGCGGAGACTCTGGACTACGTGATGTATTCGTCGGCCACGAAGGACGAATTAGAGCAGATAATCGTCATTGCAGGGGTTCAATCGATTTCGATTGAGAATTACCAGGATTTCTCTGGACCGTGGCTTGGCCCACACAACGCAGGCGTTCATTGGAAGGAACACTCCCATTGTGAGACTGCCACCGAGGTCGCAGACTTCTACGCCAAAGGTGGCTGGTCCTTTATCGAACTCGAGGAGGCGATGGTCGATGAATAGTGACGATACTGAACGCACATCAGTAGTCGAATTGTCGGCATCTGAGGCGCGAACCGCTCACATAGCTGCGTCTAAGATGGGGATGGAACGCGACCATCCTGCAATGGAAGAACTGTACCGAGCGTTCGCCGACGAACCAGAGAACTACCCCTCTGGTAAGATGCGTTTCAGGGCCCCTTCTGGGGGGCTGTGCGAAATCGCCATGAAAGCCCAAACCCACGGGAAAGAGCGACGAGGAAAGGGACACAGCGCGGCCCAGTCAAAATACTATAGCGTCGGTGATCAGATGGAGAGCCAGTTAGTCAGACAAGGCGAGTGGGTAGAGGTTGACCGATCACCCCAAGCGGGAGCTGATCGCGATGAGTGACCAGACGGACGCCTCGTCGAAGGAGATCTACGATAGCGTGGTTGGCTACGTCGAGCACAACACCGGGGGCTCCCAGCCACCGCTGATCCATGAGGCACCGGTCGTCGCGAGCGTCTCGTGGAGCTACCCGGACGAGCATCCTTCACGGGTCCGGTCGGCGATCTCGGCGGCCACGTCTCGGGGCGACCTTGTTCGAGTCACTGACGATTCAGGTGAGCACGAGCGGACCTACCTCGGGATTGACGACCCGGACGACCTCGAGCGAAAGATACGGGAGTATCACGAACGCTCGAGCCGAACAACCCGCAACGGAGCGCTCTGTCTTAACATCGCGAATCGGCGCGTCGACGACCTTCGAGGTGAGGACGATGACTGATCCCTATCGGGCTGGCCCGTTTCACTACACCGGTTCGGAAGGCTTCGAAGCGTGGGGCTACCGCTTCCCCTCCGGGTTCATCATCCTCGAGTGGATCCCCAAGAGCGTTCCCGAAACCGACGACAAAATTGAGTCTGGTCACCAATCGGTGTACCACTCGTTTGTTGATTTCCGGACAGTCTGCGACGGCGAAATTGAGTGGGGACGGTACCCGGAATCGGAGGGTTCGGACCGATGACGGACTACTGGCTCCCGACGTGGTGGGGCTGGATCGAAGACTGGTCCCGGTGTCGGGCGTGTCTCGAGTACAACCACACCCCGTGTACCTCGTGTGAGATCCCACCTGGTATCCTTGGAATCGTCTGTCTCGTTGGCGGCGGAACAGCGACGGTCGCAGGTAACCTCCGTGGGAATCAGTCAATCACGACGGCCCAGCAGGCCCAGGCAGCTTCCCGAATGTCATCGGCCGAAGCAGCACATCCTGTCCCGCAAAAAGGCGTAGAGAGCATCATAAAACGACAGACCCGGCAGAATCTAAACCACAATGAGTAATCCAGAACTGGATGTAGACCCAGAGAGCAAGGCGTTGCAGTACCGGATCATCGACGAGAACGGCCAGTGGGTTCTCGAGCCTGTGTATCCAGCGTTCCCGAGGTCGCCAGACGAGATCGCGGCGATCATGCACGCGACCAGGGCCCTCTCGACCGACAACGCTGGCCGGATAATCCTTCCCGAGCGGACACGCGACTGGCTTGACGCCGAGCCCGGCGACGTCGTCTCGCTCGCGACGGTTGTCAGTGCACATGCGGTAGCGTTCTCCGATGCGTTCTCCGATGCGCTCGAACCGTTGATGGACGCAGTCGCAGAGGCGGCCGAGTCAGTGGCCAGCGCGCTTAGCGAATGCTTCGACGGTACCGACCTCGAGGACGACCGCCGGGATCGCAACGCTCGACTCCCGGATCATATCCGCGAGGCCCGACGGCGTCGCGACGAGCAGCGCGAGCAGTACGAGACCCAGCTCGGACACGATCGCTATGGAGGCCAGCATGAGTGACGAGAACGTTAAGTCTACGAGCGACACTGATCGCGGGGGCGAGTGGGGGCGTGACCTCATGATCGCTATGGCGTCGGTTCAGACGCACCATTCGAAAGCCGCTGAAAAGATTTCAGAGGGCGATATTCGTGGCGCTGAATACCATTTATATGAGGCGTTTTCGGATCTTGGCGACTACCTCATCGAATCGGACGAGTGGACAATAGAATCGGCCACGGGGCGTGACCACGAATGAGCCAGATAACGAGGAATCTCCAAATCCACGGGGAGCACGAACGGAACGTCATTGGAGAGGCACTAAATCTCCTTCAAGAGAAATACGAGGGTGAAGATAGAGAGGACGCTAAGTCAAGAGTAGACGCCTCTCAGAAGATATCGAACCGACTCCCGCCCTTTAGTGAGTTCGAAACTGAGGGCGAGGACAATGACACTGAGAACGGGATAGTGTTTTTCGAAGACTGTGAGACTTCGTTTAAGCAACTCACAGAGAGTAGTTGGCTGGGGATTCGACAGGCTGGTGACATCGTAGTGAAGCGAAAGTTCTCTGTTGATCTCCATACAGGGGTGCTGGATATCACTACGACGTACTCCTTCGACGGCTATGAAGCTAAAGAATATAACCGACAGAAAGAGCCCGTGACAGGGATTAAGCGACACACGACTTGGCCGCTTTCAGCAGCAGAAATCAACGGTGAGCCGGTCGTTGGATACTGCAAATCCATCCATGCGGGTTCTGCCGAAAGGGACGAGAAGAAAGTCTCTAAAATCCTTGCAGAAGATTCGAGACTCAAGCCACACATCTGGCGGAGTTATAAGCGGTCTGAGAGCCCTGGTGGTGTGAGTGGGGTGAGAAGCCAATGAGCGCCCGCCGTTTCACTCACTCGCATCTCGGCGAGGAGGCTGATCACGATGGGTGACGCTGACCTCGGGGAGATCGAAGGGTGTACCCCGGCACAGAAACTCGTCTACAAGACGCTCGAGTACGCGGACGAACCTCTCTCCCAGACGGAGATCGCCGAGGAGTCATACCTCCCGCAACGGACGGTCCGTGGTGCACTTGCCGAGCTCGAAGATGAGGGTCTGGTCACAAAAAAGACCTACCTCCCAGACACCCGTCGCTTACTCTACTCACTTGACAAGTGACTTATTAGGTCACTATACGGCGCTTTATTTACCAATAAACGGAATGTGGTAGGTAACAGCGCGATAGCCTGCCCGCCGTGACGCCAATGGGCGAGTGATCGGCTTGGCTCCGTAGCTACGCCCTTCTCAAACCATGCTAGGAAAGGTACGCTTTGACCCAGCGACGGGAGCACCGCTCTCGGAGACTAAGGAATATCCGCCCTACGAGACTGGTGGCGGGTCGGGCGTTCGCTCCCCGGTCAGGGATCCCGACGCCAATTGGAAAGCGAATCGGGATGCTGCACTGACGAACGGCGAACTCGAGAGTTCTTCGCAGGGGCTCCTCGGTTACTTCCGCAAGATCCACCGGACAGTACGAGACGATCCGAACACGTCTCTTGACCGATCTGCAGCGCTTGCAGTCAAGCGTATCAAAGCCGACCACAAACGGATTTACGACTCCGTCGCGTGGCTTGTCCTCGCCGAGCGCCTCTGTCGAAAGGGCTACTGGGTCGTGTGGATGCTAGATCACTTTACGCCGCGGTGTCCCCACTGTGGCTCTGGTCTAAAATTCAAGCAGGGGGTTGACCCGATCGGCTATTGCGCCTCGAGCGCGGAGCATGGGGACGTCGACGGGGTGATTCGCAATCTCGTGTGCGAGCGGTACAACGAGACATTCGCAACTGATGACCACCACATCGACCAACTCGAGATCCTCTGATGCACTCCTACGATGGCGACCCGCTCGACGCCACCTACCAGTCGATTACCGAGCGGCCATCGCTCGAGGACGAGGCCGACGACGTCGTCTACGCGACCGACCCGGAGGATGTCGGCGAGGAACGAGCCGAGAACGTCCCGACGACGACCGATCCCGAAGAGGAGCCAGCTGAACCAGAGCGCCCGGTCGTGAAAGGACAGACGACGCTCCCAGAGTGGTCGCAGCTATAACATCCTCTCCGATGACGGCGCCGTGGCTCGGCTAACCGATCGTATCCTATCGTTCGATGCCCGAGGGGATTGCGGACGTCGCCGGAGTACTGGCACCAATGGGCCAGGTCAAACGGGTTCGACTCCCGGCTCCGGTTTCCGGTGAAGTCAGTTCCCTGCTCGTGTTGCGCTCGAGCATAGCTGGCTGAGGATACCCGAGCGCTCTGATAGAGCGCTGTGAGTTTCTCGTTGTACTCGAGGGCTGGTACACGACTGACACGGTACGTGACGCTGCCGTCGGCAAGCGTTCGGACGTCGTGTCCTGGACAGGAGTTCTTCGATTGTTCATCTTCTTCGGTCTAAGCGCTACGCGCTACGAGTCAGCGAGTCCGCGGTGCGGGTAGGCCGGCAGTGCCCTGGGGACAACTCAGGATCTGCCGGTTCGTTTGAGAGCCCGAGCGAAAGCGAGGATCTCTCTCGAGCGACCTCCTGCCGCGAACTGATCCTCATCAGCCAGTCCGCCTCCCCACCTTTCCGTACTGCGGTTCGAAGACTTTCAATGCAATCATGGCAGAAAATAAGGCGGTGATGCTTGCACTGTACGTCGTCTTGGGCGCTGCGTATGCCGTTTCGGGATACGCTCACGCAGTCTTAAACGACGAGAAGGAATTTAAGCCACGCAAATTTAGTCGGACGCTGGCAATTGGTGCAATCGCTGGTGTCTTGGTTGCGGCTCGTGGCGAGGAGCCAGAACCAGGATCGTTCGAGGTGGCGATGGGGGCGGTGATCCCCGTAGCGGACCAGATCGTCGGCGGACTCACGGACTGAGGATGACCTATGTCTGCCAAACCACACACTCCGTCGTACGAGCGCGCGAAAATCGAGGCTGTCGGACTTTGGAGGGCACTGATGCCGCAGGATGAGACTGAGACGGTCCCGAAGGTTGTTGCGCTAATTTTGGTCGTTCTCTGGTCGGTGATCTCCCTCTCGCTCACGTTTGAGGGGGTTGCGGCAGTCGCCCCGCCTTACTACGGGCTGTTCACGGCGCTCGTGTTCCTGCTGGTCGGTCGCCTCTGGAACCTCGAGGCCGAACGCCTACTTCCGACGGACAAGTGAAACTCTGACCACGGGCTGAGATATGGCTATCGACCCTCTCGACCGCGAAGACGACGTGAAAGAGATCGAAGGGTGTGGCTGGCTTATCCTCTGGGATGGGACGCCCGACGGCTGGCTCCGGTCCCTGGTCGTTTGCGACCTCGAGCGGTGGCGATAGCAGTTTTCAGAAATATGGGATACAAAGCAGCCTGCGACCGCTGTGGAGGACGGTGCGATCCGTCGCCAGCGCTCCTCGCACAGTTCTCGCCGCAGTTTTTCAGAACCAGCCAGCTCGCCGGCGACCTTTCAGAAGCTGGCTACAACGAGGGCGATACCGTGACCCTCTGTGAGGAGTGTACCTACACACTCCTGATCATCGATGGCTGACCAACGCCAACTCGGTCGCGATCTCTATTGGTCCGATCGAGACGGGAGCTCCTATCGGTGCCCTGGCTGCGGCCGGCCTCGAGACGCCGTCGACGGGATCGAGCTCCACCACCAGGACGAACGGAAACACAACAACGACCCGAACAATCTGATCGGGCTCTGTACCGACTGCCACCAGGACGGCAAGCACGGCAACCGGCGTGTCTCGAAGCGGATGCAACCACCGTCACCTCGAGATACGTCAGCACCGTCACCGAGTCCTGACGCGCCCGGATTCTGACGGTCTCCGAAATATAACGAAACGAACCCCATGAACGACGAGGATAGGTGCCCCGGAACGAACCGGAACGGCGAGCCGTGCGGCCACCCGAAGGGGTGGGGAACCGAGAACGATGACGGTCCGTGCAAGTTCCACGGCGGGAGCTCGACAGGCCCCAATACGGAGGAAGGGAAGGACACATCATCACAGAATGCCGCGAAGCATGGCGCCTATCGCGAGAGCTTCCTCGAGGACTACCTCACTGAGGAGGAGGCCGACCGAGTCACGAATCTCGAGAAGATCCTCTCGACACCCGAGGGGTCGCAGCAGCACGCCCGGATGATGGCCGGCGTCGCGCTCGAGCAGTTCAAGCGCTCCGGAGACGAGCGATTCCTTCGCGAGTACCGACAGATCTGCGACAAGGCGGGGATCTTCCCGAACGACAAGATCGAGCACACTGGCGACGGCGGCGGTCCGGTCCAGATCAACTTTAGCGAACAGGTCGTCGAAACACCCTGGAGCGAAGAGAACAACGACGAATGAGCTCGAGCACCGAAACCGTCGAGACTGTCAGCTACCAGTGGACCGACTACCAGGCGCACGTCCGCGATCTCCTCGAGGACGGCGACTGCGACGTCGTCGTACTCCGGATCGGCTACGGGGGTGGCAAGTCCCGATGCGGTGCGCAGTGGATCCATCGCGGCGGGATGACAGATACCGAGGGCGTCGGCGAAAGCCTCGTGATGGCCCAGGACTACGAAAAGGGCAAATCGACGACCTACAGCGTTTATTTCAAGACGCTACCTGGTGAGGACACGAACCCGTTCAAGGATGGCGACCCGGAGAACTCGCCGATCGTCGACGACTACAACGCCAACGACAAGCGCGTCGTCTACGTGACCGGCCACACCGTCTGGCTCGGCGGCGCCGACAAGTGGTCGCGGTTCGCCGGCGGGGAGTTCGCGAGGATCTGGTGCGACGAGGTCGCCCACTACCCGCCGCAGACCGATCTGTACGACCTCCACCGGATGCTCACGACCCGACAGCGGACCGACGTCGGGCCCAACACGACGCTCTGGACGTCGACCGGGAACGGATTCAACCAGTACTTCGACATCACCGAGCGCCAGGTCCAGCCCGACGGCGACGGCGGCGAGATGCCGCTCCCGTGGCGCGATCGCCTCGAGGTCGTCGTCGCGAGCACGGAGCACAACACGCTGCTCCCGGAGGACGGCCTCGAGAAGATCAAGCGCCAGTTCAAAGGCACCGCTCGCGAAGAGCAGGGCCTACATGGCGGCTTCGCCGCTGCGGAGGGACTGGTCTACGACTCGTTTTCTCGAAACACGCACGTCCGTCCGCGCGAGGACATCGAGATCCGCGACGACATCCGCCTGTACGGCTACGACTACGGGTGGGGCGACCCGCGAGTGCTGATCGAGTACGGGAAGACCCACGCCGATCAGTACGTCGCCTGGGACGCCTACTACGAGACGGGGAAGTCCGTCGAGCACGCGATCTCGTGGCTGCAGGACAACGACAAGCCGGTCGGTCCGATCTACTGCGACCACGACCCCGAGCACATCCAGAAGTTCCGCGACGCCGGCTACCCTGCCGAGGCGGCGACCAAGGACCTCGACGAGGGGATCCAAGAAGTGCAGGCTGTCCTCGAGGTCGACGAGGTTGGACCGGGACTGATCGTCGTCGACGACCTCACCGAGCTCATCCAGGAGTTCCAGTCCTACAAGGAGGACGACGTCGGGACTGCTCGAGCTGATGATCACTGCCTCGACGTCACCCGCTACGCCGTGATGGGCGACCGCTACGTCGAGGAGGACGAGGACAACTCCGGCACGGGGGTCTGGTAACTTATGGGTGCACCTACCGACGACAAACGCGAGGTCTACGGCCCGACGCACAGAGACATCCGGGGCGTCCTCGAGGCCAGCGACGTTCACGAGGCACCGTCGATCGATCTCCGGGCAGCCGCCGGCGCGGAGACTGACGACTCGGAGACCTACGAGATCACGGCTGCCGAGCAGCGCCAGCGTGCAGACATGCAGATGCGGCACGCGCTGACGGCCGCGATCGATTCCGAGATCGGCGGTGGCCAGGACAAGTACGACGTCTTCGGCTGGGACGAGGATCCCGAGGTCGAAGACTACTACGGGATGTACCTGCGGAACGCCTACGCGAGGGCGGTCTGCGACCAGCCCGTCGACACGACCTGGCGTGATGCCCCACAGATCGAGGATCGAGGTGAGACTGCCGACGACGAACAGACCGAGTTCGAGCAAGAGGTCGAGCACCTCGTCGAGGATCTTCGATTGTGGCACTACACGCACCGAGCAGACAAGCTCTCGGGGATCGGTGAGTTCGGCATCCTCGTCCTCGAGTTCGACGACATTGATTCGCCGGAAGGGTTCGCCGACGAGGTCGACGAAAACTCGGTTTCAGAGCTCAACGGCCTCCGCCCCTTCTCGCAGGCCTCCGTCGACGAGATCGAGCTCGGTGGGCCGGGATCCGGACGCTGGGGAGAGCCCAACGTCTACCACGTCGATCTCGACGACGAGGATGACGCAGTCAGCCACAACGGGCCGACCGAGCTCGAGATTCACCACTCTCGAGTCGTCCACATCCCGAGCGACGGCCTGCTCGACGACGAGATCCGCGGGACGCCGCGCCAGGAACCGATCTGGAACAATCTCGTCGACATCGAGAAGGCACTCGGCTCCGCTGGCGAGGTCGCCTACCGCGCCTCGGCGTGGGGGATCAACGTCAACATCTCGCCGGACTACCAGCTCGAGGATGGAGGGGACAACCTCCGGGATCACCTCCAGCGCTGGTACTACGGACTCGAGCCGATCCTGCGGACCGAGGGCGCCGACGACGTCCAGAACCTCGGCGGCGAAACGATTGACCCCCAGCCGATCATCGATCCGAACGTCGCAGCCATCTCGGCTCAGGTCGGCATTCCGCAGTCGGTCCTCAAGGGCAACGAGACGGGCGAGCGGGCGACCCAGCAGGATCTCCGAGAGTGGTACGGCAAGATCCAGTCCCGCCGCGAGGAGTTCGTGACTCCGACGTTCGTTCGTGAGATCATCGATCGCTGTCTCCGGTACGGGGTCCTCATTGCGCCGGCCGGCCAGGCTGAAAATCGAGAGATCGGCGGGTACGACGTCTCCTGGCCGCCGCTCGCCGAAACGGACGAGTCCGAGGTCGCGTCGATCAAGAAGACTCGTGCGGAGTTCCTAAACACAGCGACCGCAGGCTATCCCGACGACCTGCTGACTCGTGAGCAGCAACTCGAGTTCTATCGCGAGGGAACGCTCCCGACCGAGCTCGACGACGAAATCGCGAACAGTGCCGAGTCGAACATTGACGAAAGCGATGCCGACGTCCAACAGGCAGCCGAAGAGATGGGGATCGGCACCGGCGCCGAGAGCAACGGCGCAGATGCCAACGGTGCGCCGGCGGACGACGACTAACGCTCACGCATGGCGACAGATCCCACTCGATCGGCGAGCAAGCGCGACCGATTCGCTCGGAAGTTTCGCCGGCGCTGGCGTGACGTCCGAGGTGAGGTTCGTCGAGCACTCAAGCGCGACCGGTTCCGGCCGCAGTCGGATCGGTCCGACGCCCGACAAGTTGGCGACTTTCGTGACTGGTTCGAGGATCTCGTCTACACGACCGTCCTCGAGCCCGCCGCAACTCGCGACGTTGAGCGCGGTCGCCACTGGACTGCCGAGCACGTTGACGAACTCTACACTCACGCGCTCAAGCGAGCCGACCAGGAACTCCGGAAGGTTGGCGTTGACGTCCCGACCGGACAGGACTATCGACAGCTCGCCAAGAGCGAGCCCTACGCTGACGAGCTCCGCGAGGAGCGCCTCGAGGTCTATCAAGACGTCGAGGATGCTGTCCGAGCAGCCGAGGAGGAGGCCACTCGCGAGTACCGATCCGGTGTTCGTGAGGGGGCTGCGGTCGCTGGGCTCGTTGCTGCAGTGAACGACCGCGTCGACAAGACTGGTCGCAACCGGACCGACCTCATCTCGGAGGCCCGCGGCGTCGAGCTCATCGCCGACGGCGGGCTCTCCCGATACGAACAGGCTGGGATCGACGAGCTCGGTGTCGAGGTCGAGGAGCCCGCGATCACGATTGACGACGAGCCCTTGAACTCGTGGACCACTGCAGGCGACTCGAACGTCTGCGAACAGTGCCAAGCGCTCGAGGGCAACGCCTACAAGATATCCGAGATACGCAGCGGCGAGGCGCCGAAACCAGTTCGCGACACCCATCCGCGGTGCCGTTGCTGGCTGATTCCGACAGAAGAGACGATCTAGGTTCTGGGCCCACCGATGACCCACCTCTAACACGCCTGATGGCGAGGACATGGGCTCCGGAGGAAAGATGAAAGACGAACACAACATTCGCGTCTCGGCTCGCACGGTCGAACTTACGGCCGGTGACGAGGACGACGAGGATACAGACGGCTGGCGCTTCGGCGGGGTCGCCGTCGGAGAGAACGACATCCTCTACACGGACGACGGCACGCCGGTCCTGTTTACTCCGGAGGTCCTCGCGACAGCTGCCGAGACTCAAGCAGGCGAACCGCTATCAATTGATCACCCCGCTGACGACAACGGGAACCCGATCTATCCCCCGCCGGTCGACAAGTCTCCTGGGAAAGTTCCAAAGGCAGGCTACGTTGAGGGGAAGGGCCTCATCTACGAGGCCAACACCCACGACGAGGCGATCGCGAGCGGCGTCGAGGCCGGCAACTACGAGGTCTCGGTACATCCGCAGTTCGAACTCACTGACGAGCGAGATCCCGAGACCGGCGCCTACATCCCGGATCCCGAGTCGGTCAACTTCCTAGATTTGTCGGTAGTCTCGAAGGGAATGAGTGAGAGCAACACTGCCGAGTGGGGTCCGAACCGGGCGCTTGCTTCCTGGACACGCCAGGCAGACATCGGCAAGGAGATCGACTCGGTGACGGCGGCTGATACAGCAGACGAGTCGAGTTCGCTGCGAGAGAAGATCCGGGAGATGGCCGAGGATGTTGGCCTGCTCCCACAGGGTGGTACGAGCGGCATGTTGTATCTCTCGGATCAGACGTCCGATGGCGAGACGGTCACCGTCTCCGATGCCGCCTTCGATGACGCCGGCTGGATGGCGAGCCTCCACCTTGAGGGCGAGGAGTTCCCTGACGTCGGGCCTGGCCTCGGACCGTCGATCGGTGACGGGATGCCGCATCAACCTGGCGATCATCGAACCGACGAGGAGGTCGAGCTCGATGAAGCGCTCGAGGAGGCGGCGACGGTCTACGCATCGCTTCGGTATGTCACGGAGGACGGCGAAAAGTCCGAACACATCCCGACCGGCGACGGCGGCTACTACGTTGACTCGGCGACCGTCACCGTAGCTCCCGACGGCGTGATCGTCGCGAGTGATCAGGAACAGGAACCTAACGAACCGGCGGAACCCGGAGCGGACGACGACACAGACACGGAGAACGACATGAGCGATCCAGACGATCCCACGGACGACGGTGGACAGACTCCCGACGACCCCGACGATCCCGACGCTGACGCCGGCGACGATGGCAATACGGTCGAGGTCGACATCGGCGATCACGAAGACTTCGACAGGTTCCTCGAGACGAAAGTAACCGAAGCTGTCAGTGAGGCCACGGCTTCGCAGGACCGTGAGGAGATGGCCAAGGAGGTCATCGCCTCGAGCGAGCAGTGGGACGAGGACGACCGCGAGGAGCTCGTCGCCTCGGACATGCTCGAGAAGATCCACTCGCAGGCTACGCGAACGACGGGCGCCTCGCTACCGGGATCCGCGGGAGCGCGCTCGCAGGTCACGGCCGGCGCCGACGCCGACGAGGACGACCTCGATGCCTTCGGTACCGGCGTCCAGGAATAACAACAATTCTAGAGGTGACAATATATGGCAACCCCTAACGCAGTCATCGCAAAGCTCCACAACCAGGCCTCCTACGAGGAGGGTTTCGCCGACGAGGCACTCGACCCCGGCACGGGCTGTGTCATCTACGAGGATGAGAACGGCGAGAAGCGCGTGCGCTCGGCGAACGCCGACGAGGCGACGAGTCGAGTCGTCCGTGAAGCTCGTAACCCGCCCCGCGGTCTCGGCGTCGAGGGTGAGAGCCCGCTTTCCCAGAGCTACAGCACGGACGAACACGTCGAGACGGTCGGCTTCGGAGATCACGACCAGGCCCGTTGCCAGGTATCCGATGCCACTGCCGATGACGCTGTCGGCTGGGACGCCGATGGAGCGCTGACTTCGACTGGTAGTGACGGGACTGGCGACCCTGGGACGATCGTCGGCCACGTCAAGGAGATCATCGACGTCGACGGAACGGACATGGCGATCGTGGAGTTCGAGTGAGGTGATTCAAGATGGCAACTAGTGAGACGTACGTTTCGACGCACAGTGAGTTCCAGGACGAAGCAGAGGACGAGCACATCACGGCGTTCTTCAACCCCTTCAAGGACGCTCGAGAGCGCGCACTCAAAGAGATTCGCGCCAAGTCGGGCCACTCCCCCGAGATGTGGGAGCAGCTTGACATCCAGGCCGGCATCAAGCAGCCCGAAGGGAAAGAGGAGATCACCGCCGACAGTCCCTACGGGTACCAGTCGGGCATCGAGTTCGGTGATGAGGTACTGAACGAGCAGTTCGTCCAGTCGACGATCATTGACACGCTACTCGGCGCCGGTTTCAACATCCCATCCTCGCTCGCGAACTACGTGTACGCGACGAGCCTACAGGCTGGCCGGATGGAGGCCGACGTCTCCATGAACCCGCGATCGCGCTCCCGCCAGGACCGAACGCGATCGGGCGTCGACGCCGTCGCACAGCCCGTGGTTCACGTCGACTACGAGCTCGACGGCCGCGAGATGGAGGTTCGCCGAGCCCACGGCGAGGAGCCCGAGACTGACCAGGCTCGAGAAGCCCGTCGTGCGATCAACCGTCGCGAGGCTCATGTCCTGTTCAACGGCTGGGGCGGAACGTGGGAGATGGAGGACTTCGGATCCGTTAGCGTCACCGGCCTCAATTCCGACACCTCGCAGATCATTCAGACCGGCTCGACCGGCGCCGGCTGGGACGACGCGCAGGTCGTCCTTGACGACTTCGACCACCTCCACGACCAGATCGAGGACCAGGAGGACGTCGAGGACACTGACGACGTCCCGCTCGTCGACCAGGTCGGCGGCTACCTGCTGGTCCCGCGCCAGCAGTGGGGCAACGTCACTCGACAGGACTACCAGCCTGACTCCGGTGCGGTCGACGAGCCGCTCATCGATCGCATCGAGCGGAAGTACCCCTACATCAACGTGCTCCCGGCGCCGCGTCTCGCCGGCGACACCGCGATCTTCCTGCTCAACGACCCGCGCTACTTCGGGATCGTCAACGCCCAGGGCATGACCAACACTGCCTGGGACATCGATGGAGGACACGCACGCCGACACAAGCTCGTCGCGAGCCGGATGCCGTTCGTCCGGCGCCAGCCTGACGGTATTCGCGGCATCGTCCGAATGACGGGGATCTAGCATGGCTGACGAGATCCCTGTCCGCGTCGCCGGTCGTTCGTTCGGCTACGGCGGCGAACGGTACGCAAACGGTGACGAGCTCGAGGTCGACGAGGCCACTCTCGAGAACCACCCGCGAACGCTCGAGCGAGTCGACGGCCCAGACAGCGGCGAAAAGCCACCTGACCCAGCCGAATCCACGGTCGAGGAGATCAAGGCCGCCCTCGGTGACGTCGAGGACATCGAGACTGCCGAGGCGATGCTCGAGCGCGAGCACAAGAACGACGAACGGGACACGGCCGTCTCCGCTATCGAATCTCGGATCGGCGAGCTCGAGGAGTAACGCACATGGCGACAACCGAGGACCACCGGACGACTCCGGGGAAGGTTCGTCAGCGACTCACGCTTGACGGATGGGACACGACCGGCCTCGAGGACAACCAACTAACGGTCTTCATCGACGACGCGAACATGGTCGTCACCGAAGACCTCAGCGAGACTGAGCAGTCCGATCGCCGGCTCGAGAAGATCGAGACGTACCTTGCAGGCCACTTCATCCTCGCGAGCGACATCGACGAGCTCCGACAGACGACGTCCGAATCGGATGCGGACGGCTCATCTGCGTCCTACGTCGGCGACTACAACCATGACGACTACCGAAGCACGTCGCTCGGGCAGCAGGCTGTCAACCTCGACCAGTCCGGCAAGCTGGCTGACGCCAACAAGCCGACGGCGTCGATAGACGTCCCCGAGGTCAGATAACGGCCCATCATGGAGAACGCCACAATCACGATCTCGGCCTACGTCGAGACCGGCGAGACCGAGGATGACGGCATGGGCGGCACCCAGCCGATCGAGGACTGGGTCGCGATCGCCGAGGAGATCCCTGCCCGCTACTCCCCCGAAGGCAAAACGATCGTCGACGAGGACACTGGCGAGCGCATCCAAGACACCGCTTTCGTCTCGATCCATCCGCGCCATGTCGGCGAGATCGCCGGCGACGGTACCTACCTTCTCGACGATCGGCTCCGTCCAGGCATCGACCGTCGCGTCGAGCTCCATCGTAGCGATCGCGACCCTCGACGGCGCTCGATCGAAAGCGTCGCGGAGGTACCGGGCCCGAACGGTCGCGTTCCCGAGGCCGTCCGCCTCGAGCTCGAGGTGGTCACGTCGTGATCGACTTCAACTGGACGAGCGGCCAGGGTCCGGACGCGCTTGTCGAGGATCTCGAGACATTCAAAGACGAGTTCTTCGGCCGCCTCGAGGACGACGTCGAAACGACTGTCGATGAGGCCGTCGAGGAGGCCCAGTCCCGGGCCAGAGTGGACACTGGTGAGCTCCGCGACTCGATCCGAAACAAGGTCGAGCAGATGACTGGCAAGATCGTTGCGCACCTGATCGCCGGCGCTGAGCACAGCGCCTACAACGAATTCGGGACCGTGTATATGAGCGCTCAGCCGATGATCCGGCCGGCACTGCGGAAGGTCGAGCAGGACCTTGTCGACCGGGTCACGAAAAGCTGGGACCAGGCCGCTCGAGCTCTCTGACCATGCTCAGAACACTCAAAGCACTCCCATCGCTAGCCCGGACTCTATGGCGATTCGCAGTCACCGAGCGTACCGAGTTCATAGATCTCGCTCAGCGCCGATCTCGCTGCCAGGATTGCGACGTCACTGATCCGATCGAAAGCTGTCCGATCCATCAGGAGATGCTGAAAGCACTCGCCCAAGACGGCCCCGAGGCGTACTGGGAACTTGCCGACCTCGAGGACTGGTCGCGACGTCCCGCGAACGTCCGCGCTATTGCCGAGGCGTTCGGCGTCGGGCCGCACGATCTAGGCGACCGAGATCGAGACGAGGGCCAGGAGTAATGCCCCGCCGATCAGACAACGAGGCCGGCCTCACGCAGGCGGCGCTCACGGATCTGCGAAGCTACGACCCGCTGCTCGAGGCGCTCGGCGACGGCGATTCTCCAGGCGATGCGACCGAGCAGATCCGGACCCCGCTGACCGCTCCCGATCCTGACGACATCCCACCGGCGCTGCTGATCATCGACGTCCAAGCCGTCGCCTCGGCGGATCGTGGCGTCGCCGCCCTCGTCGACTACGAGGTTGAGGCCGGGCTCACGGTCACCGCCGGCTGGATCGAGGGCAACCGACCGGGCCCGAACGCCGAGCTCGCGTTCTCGAGTATCCTCGACGCCGTCAGCGAACGCGCGAACGTCGGCTTCGGGGTCGACCACCTCGCCCCCTCCGATGCTGGCACTGGCGGTGGATCGGGCATCCTCGACTCGCCGATGGAGGGCGGGGAGAAGGCCGCCGCTCGGCTGTGGCAGTTCGAGCAGTCTCGCAACTAGGAGATCATCATGTCAGTATATCGCAACCAGAAAGGCACGCTGTCGTGGGCCGGTTCTGACCGCGCCTACCGCCGCGGCGAGATCATCGTCGCGCCGCCCGAGCACATCCTCGAGAAGTTCGGCGATGAGTTCGAGCGCCTCGACGATCCCGATACTGGGGCCGTCGATCGCGACGTCCTCGAGGGCCTCAAGTATCGCACGCTGCAGCGGATCGCGGCGAGCGATACCTACGACGCCGTCAACGGGAACTCGACGAAAGCGGCGATCCTCGAGGCCGTCGGCGCCGGCGGCAGCGATGCCGACGACAGCGAAGGCGAACCGACCGACGAGTAACCGCTCCGGTCCCGGATAACGACCGGATCCTACGCGCAAACGCGATCGAAAACGAAAACGCAAACATACCATGAACGCAGATCCCAACACCGAAGCGAACTTTCAGGGCCGGTGGGTCGACATCGGCGTCGTCACCGACCTCGGAACCACGGAGGAAACGATCGAGTGGCTCGACCATGTCTACGCCGACACGTCGATCTCGAAAGACTCGGACAGCGACGAGTTCCAGTACAACGGATCGCAGTACACGATCACCGAGGAGGGTCACGTCACGCGCGAAGCCGAGTTCGGTATCTATCCGGATTCCGAGAACGCCGACCTCCAGACGCTCGGCCTCGTCGACGACGACGGCGCCGAGCTCCACAACGTCCGCCAAGAGGCGATCGTCTTCGTGATCTGGCCGAGCGCCGATGAAACCGACGACACGACCGCGATCAAGCGCGTCGGCGAGAACGTTCGCGTCCAGACTGGTGAGGAGAGCCTGTCCGACGGGCCCTACGAGTTCACGTTCACGCTGTTCATCGAGGGCAAGTACTGGTTCGACGGCGCCGCAGCACTCAACGACGGGAGCTGATCACTCATGTCCCAGGCACCTACCAAGCCGCCGGAGCCGGAGGATCGCGAGGAAGTCCTCCAGGACCTCGGTGGCGAGAACGTCGACGAGCAGCTCGAGCGTGGCGAGCAAAAGCACGAGGCTGCCGAAGACGAGCGCCAAGAGCAGAAACAAGAACAACTCGAGAGCGCTGCCGACGGCCAGGCGATCGAGGACTGGCTCACTCAGGAGACGACCCGCGACGTCGACACGATCTCGTTCCGTGGCCGTGAGTTCGAGTTCTCTCAGCCCGGCGTGATCCACCGCCGGCAGACGATGAAGATCCTCTCCGAGTCGGACCCCGAGACGTTCGAGGACGTTGATCCCGACGACGACGAGGCAGTCAACGAGACGATCGAGGAGAACCTCGATCCCGAGTCGATCAAGAGTGTTGTCGGGCTCTACGATCACCAGCTCGAGACGATCACCGAGCTCTGTACCGACCCCGTGATGGGCGACGAGACCGTCCCCGAGGGCGATGATCTCTCCCGAGGCGCCCAGCGCTGGGGCCGGTTCAAGCTCGAGGACGAGACCGACGCCGACGGTAACGTCATCAAGGAGGGGCTATCGACGCTCTCTCAGCAGGTTGTCGCCGAGCGCCTCGAGGCGACCGACGAGGGCGAGGGAAACTAACCCCCGACGAACGTGAGGCGATCGACGACTTCGTCGGGCGCGACGACTACTACGGCGTCGCCTGGATGGAGGTCGTCGTCGAAGGGCTCGGGAAAACGCCGATCGAGTTCGGTCGGGATACGGAGCCGAAAGAGCGCTATGCGATCCGGCAGTACGTGCGCTCGAAGGCCGCCGCCAAGCGTGAGCGGGCCGAGCAAGCCAACCAGAACAACTAGTAGAGTTGTATCCGTTTTTCATACTACTCATGCGCTCGCTACTCCCCGGTTCGGACACTGCTCACGTCGTCGACGCCGAGCAACTGCCGCCGGCGCCGGACGGTCGACAGTACTGCTACGAGGTTGTTGTCCAGCTAGACGACGCGGTCGACTCGGCGCCGTCGGACGACGACGTTCGAGAGATCGCCGACGCCGTCCTCGAGGCGATTGCCCAGATCGACGATCCTGACTGGCCGGGTGCCGACGAGCTGTACATCCAGATTTACGGGCCCGATCGAGAGCTCGATGCCGGCGCCTGTGGGACGGCCCACTGGGTTGGTGGTGACTACGAGTCGATCGAGACCCGGCCATACTTTTTCGGAGAGAGGGGAGCATGACCGACGATGTTGTCCGCCCGCTTGGCCCGCTCGCCGAGCTCCGGGAGTACGCGAAAGAGCAGCGCGACGCGGCCCGTGAGCACGGGAACCGTGCCGGCGCCCTCGCTTTTGATGACATCGTGAACAAGACGAACGAACTCGAGCGTGAGGCGATCGCCGACGGGATCCCGCTGCAGCTCGATCTCTCGGAGCTCGAGGATTAGTTCTCGACGACGTCGCCGGTTATCGTTCTCTCTTGCCCCGACATGAGATCGGAGCGGTGTGGCCGCATCAACGGTGCGAGCAAGACGATTAGCCCTCCGAGAACCATCAACGGAACGCCGACAATCGCGAGGACAACCGTGACGGTCAGGAACAACCCGACCGACACACAGACGCTGCCCATCACGACGGCATCAAGCCACGGCCGCATCCCGCAGTGAGGGCACTTCCAGCGCGTCCCCTTCGGCAACTCTCCCTCGCAGCGCTCGCACGTTTTCAATTCGGTTGGTTCGACCGCCTGGGTCTCAGTATCCATAGCGACTCTAGTTATAATGATAACAACTAGTAAGTTAAGCGTTCGGTCACGCTCGAGCACGCTGCTCGCGCCCACGAATCCTGCAATCCGGAGTCTTCAACAGAGGTGTCAATTATCGGAGCACTAAGCGAATTACGCGGCAGTATCGAGATAGATCATTCTGGCGCCAAGTCCGCGATCGAGGACGTCCAGGGCCAGGCCGAGGACATGGGCGCGTCGTTCGAGTCGACCGGCCAGCGGATGCAATCCGCAGGGAAGTCCATGACCGCCGGCGTCACTGCGCCGCTTGCTGCGATGGGCGGCGCCGCAGCAAAGACTGCTGCTGACTTTGAAAAGTCGATGCAGCAGTCCATATCAATAATGGGCGATGTGTCAACTGCTGAACGTAATAAACTCGAGAAGACGGCGCGGGACGTCGCAAAGAGTACGACGATGTCGCATAACCAAGCGGCAGAATCGTACTACTACCTCGCCAGTGCGGGCATGGACGCGGCCGAATCGATGGAGGCCATGCCACAAGTCGCCGCCATGGCTGAGGCGGGGCAAATGGGTCTCCAGGAGGCCACTGACGTAGCCACAGATACACTGTCAGCGTTCGGAATGGAGGCTTCGGAACTCTCCAAGGTCACTGACACGATGACCGGTACGGTCAACCGACACAATCAGACCATGCAGGGTCTCGGCTCGGCGATGAGCCAGGTTGCGCCGGTTGCATCCGGTCTCGGGATGTCGATCGAGGAGACCTCGGCCGCGATCGGGATGATGGGCGACGTCGGTATCAAGGCGGAAAAGGCGGGTACTGGCCTCCGGTCTGCCTTATCGTCGCTGCAGAACCCGACCGGGAAAGCTGCCGAGACGATCGAGTCCCTCGGCATCAAGGTCAACGACGCCGAGGGGAACATGCTCCCCCTCCACGAGATCATCGGCCAGCTCGAGGAGAGTGGCGCCAAGACAGCCGACATCATGGCCCTGTTCGGGAACCAGGCTGGACCGGCCATGCAGGCGCTTGTCGACCAGGGGAGCGACGCACTCCGAAACGAGGCTCAGGCCCTCTCCGAACTCGACGGCGAGACGCAGAAAGTCGCCGAGACGCAGCGAGACACGCTGCACGGCTCGATCGAGATGCTCAAGTCGTCGGTCGCTGACCTTGCGATCGAGTTCGGAAGTGTACTGACGCCGTACATCCGGCAGGCTGCCAACCTCGCGACGAATCTTGCAGACCGGTTCTCGGGGCTCGACAGGACGACACAGACAGTTATCGTCGGCGTCGGCGGGGTTGCTGCGGCGCTCGGCCCGCTGCTCATCGCGTTCGGTGCGCTTATCGGCCCACTTTCGACGGCTGTGGGTACGCTCGGAGGTCTCACTGCGGTACTCGGCCCAGTCAACGCACTCCTCGGTACTGTGATCGGTCCATTCAGCGCGCTTACAGCAATGGTGAGTGGACTCTTAGCGCCACTCACTGGCCTCGTTGGGACAATGGGGACGTTCGGTACTGCTGTGGTAGGAGTCCTCGGCCCGATCGGCTTGCTCGTGGCAGCCATCGGCGGAATCGGCTATGTTCTGAGTGAAAACAGGGAAGTGGTTCGCAAGTTCGCCAATCAGGCGATCGGGAAGCTGAAGAGCGTCGCATCAGACGCGGCCACGTGGCTGGAGGCGAACGGGCCCGCTCTTCTCAAATCCGCCTTTAGGAAGATTGGGGAAGGCATCCGGTTCATCGCACTTGATATTTACAATGCGGTTACCGGGAACGGTGATTCGATTATCAAGTCGATGATCATCGACGCGGGGTCATGGCTGATCAACGAAGGACCAGGGATCCTCAAGGCAGCCGCGAAACTCGCGTTCGACGCGATCATGGCTGCTGCCAAGGGGCTCTACCAGGGCCTGATCGGGAACTCGCTGATTCCCGATATGTTCGAGGATATCGCGGCGTATATCAAGTCGACCGCGGTCTCGCTCGTCAAGGGCGCGATCAACGGCTACATCTCCGCCGTCAAGACCGGGTTCCAGTGGTTCTACGGGACCGGCGACAACTCACTCTACGGCTCCGTCACCTCGGGCCTCTCGAGTATCGCAAGCTGGATTACGGATACAGGGAGCTCGAAAGTTGAGGGCGGAATCGACACTGTCGTCTCCAAGGCCGAGTCGGCCGCCGAGTGGCTGACCGGGACCGGCGATGACACGCTATACGGCGACGTAACGGGGATGTTCGGCGACCTCACGAATTGGCTCGATAACGACTGGGACATCGCTGGCACGCTCTCGTCAGCATTCTCCGCGGCTGGCGACGCCGCCGCAGAAGGGTTCCGCGGCGCGTTCAACGAGGCCATTCCCAGTAGTATTGATATCCCTGATGCTGCTGTAGCGGCTGCAAATGCACTGGGAGCAGACATTAGTGGTGGCTCAATCTCACTCCCGCAGCTCGACGTCGGTGGTCGGATTCGAGAGACCGGTCGTGCGGTGGTTCACAAGGGCGAGCAGGTGATGCAAGCGGATCAGGTCCAGCGCCTCGAGAGTCTGGCTAATGCGGCCGACTCGAGCGATGGTGGCAACCAGAACAGCGGGAGAGAGCCACGCCCGATCATGATCGACTTCGGCGATCTCCCGCGGGACGCCCTCGTCTCGATCGGCGACCTCGAGGACATGGCCGACGAGGCCGTCCGCAACCGCCGCCGGCGCGAAAAGAATCGAACTGCGTAATCCACATTCATGCCAGATCTACCGAAATCAGTCCCGAGGACCGCATGGTATGTCTATCTCTATGACGGCACCGAGGAGTACGTCACGTTCGCAGACGGCCTCGTCGAGGAGATCCCGCCGCGGACAGTCGCCGAGAGCGGCTCGTGGCAGTTCAATTTCCGCCACGATCCCGCCGGTCCCCGGAGCTACGATCCGCTCGAGCACACGGATCGCTACGACCGCGTCGTCGAGATCGGCCGTTGGGCCGGACGCTACGTTCTCCGCGAGCCCCTCGAGGCCGAGCCACGCTACCGAGAGCAGGTCCCTCCAGGGAATCCGTCACTGCTCGTCGGCCTCCAGCCAGCCTACGAGACGCCAGCCGGTGGCGTCTGGGGGCTCGTCGACGGCTACGATGAGACGAACGCGCTCCCCGAAACGGGGCTCACCGTCACGCTCGACGTGACGATGCTCGCGACGACCGACGACTACGAGACTCGCGACGAGGTCGTCGCCGAACTGTCCTTCTGACCTGACCTGACCACACATGCACGAGTACCAAATCGGCCACGCACACACGGCACTGACGCAAAACCAGAACAGGCGAGCCACCCGCGGCGACGGCGTCCTCGAGGGCTGCCAGGTCTCGGCGGGCGACTCGAGTTCGAGCGTCGAGACCGAAGTCGACGGTGGCTACGTTCAGATCGACGGCAACGTGCTCGAGTTCGCGCCGACCGCTGTCACTCACCCGGACGGGTCCGGTGATCCTCGGCGCGACGTTGTCCTCGTCCAAGACGCCGGCGACGGGACTGGCGAGGCCATCGTCCAGGAGGGAGATCCTGGCTCGTGGCCGACCGACGACTCGGGCAACGAGTACCGGTACGCGAACGCCTGGGAACCCCAGCCACCCGATACGGCTAGCAACGACGCGGTCGTCCTGGCTGTCGTCTCGATCGGGCCTAACGCAACACAGTCGTCGGGGATCGACGACGTCGAGGACCGTCGGCGGGAACCCGCACCGTCCGGCCGACAGGGCTGGCAGCAACCCAACATCACGACCCCAACGGTCAATCTCGAGAGCGGCGACTTCTACGCCCAGCCGCTGGCGGTTCCCGGCGATTCGTGGCTCCACGTCTGGTCGGTCGCACAGTATCGTTTTCTCGAGGGATCCAGGGCGTCGTGGGATACCAACTGGGAACTCTCAATCATGGAGCCCGGTGACCCGGACACCGCCGCCCAGTCGACGATCGCCGAATCCGAGTTCGCCGGTGGTAACCCTGCCTGGCAGATCGCCGTCGGCGGGTCGCCCGACGAGATCCAGCCCTACTGGATCCAACTGCACAACACCGGGAGCAGCGACATGGATAACGAGGAGTACTGGTCGGCCCAGCTCGCCGTGACGGTCGACCGGAGGCCGATCTAAGTGACGCTCCCCGAGACGCCTCCAGGACGAACGGCAGGAGGGCCGGCGCCGATGACTGCCAGCGGGCCGCAGCCGGGTGTTGCTGGCTCTCCAGAGTCCTACTCCCCGACCGATCCCGGAGACGTTCCGTCGCGGTACTCAATCCACCTCGAGCGCAACCCCGGCGAGACGCGGACGCTCACCGATATCGAGTCGGTCGATGTCGTCCGCGAGCACACGGACTCCTCGGATTGGCAGGCGACCGTCCCCGAGGATCCAACGCTTCCCGAGTGGCGCTTTGCCGACGTCGAAGTCCGATATCAGGGCAACACGCTCTTTACCGGGACGCTGCAGCGCGTCGATCCATCGGTCACGGATGCCGAAACCGTCCTTGAGGGATACGGGCCCGGCTCGGCGATCCGCTTCGGTCACGTTCGGGTTGAAGAGCAGAACGTCAACCTCTATCGAGTGATCGAACGCGTCTGGCGCGACCATACGCCGTTCGACGCACTTGTGTTGAGTCCGGAAGAACCGCAGGCGTTTTCGAAGATCGAGCTTTCTGGGACGCCGAAGTCGATCCTCAAAGAGCTCCACGACCGCGCCGGGATGCGGTTCTACTTTACGATGCTCCCAACGGACGGCCCCGACGTGATCTCGTTCCGGCCAGGACGGATCGTCCGACCAAGCGGATGGACGCGGATCGATATCGATCCACGCTGGGACGTCGGCGACTACCGCAACGCCGTCGTCGTCGAGGGCGCCTACTCCGAGGAACTTGGGCGGCGCTATCGCGGCGAGGCCGTCGCCGAGGACGAGATCGCGCGTGTCGGGGAACGTCTTGAGGAGTCGATCGGTCCCGAGCCTGATCTCGAGAGCGACGAGGACTGTCAGCAGATCGCCGACAGCACTCTTGAGGATCGGCTCGCGGAGGATCAGCAAGAGGGCTCGGTCGACATCCTCCCGCGGCTGCTGCCGCCAGGGGTTCGCGTCGACGTCCCGTACTACGGCGAGGAGCGAGATCTCGAGCGCGTCTCCTACCAGGAGAGCCTCGGAGAGGCGAGCGGGACGCTCGATATCGAGCGTCCGTATTCGGTTGCTGAGCGTACTGAGGAGGTTGACGCCGACCTTAGCAGCACCAAGGAGATGATCCGCTGATGCGCGGCTATCCAGCTAGTGCTGGCGGGCTGTCGGCATCGTCCGGCGGCCTCGTCGACGGTGTTGACCGCACCTTCTTCGAAAACTTCGATGAAGACAGGATGGCGGCGTACTACGAGCGTTCGACTCTCGGCGAGACGACGATCGTCGACGACGCTGGCTACTACACTGCCGGCGGGCTTCGCCTTGAGGGATTCAATTTTATGTGGACGGTCCCCGGGTCCGGTTTCGAGCGCTACCCGGACACCGGCGAATGGATTATCTTCGTGATGACGATCGACAGCTGGGAGAACGTCGACCAGATCTGGTTCCCAGTCTTTGGCGATCCGAGCAACGAGGGCGATCGCGACCCAAGCTACGAGATGCATCTCATCAACTCCGGCGAGACGTTTCGCATCCAGTCCCGGGACAACTCCGATAACAAGGTGGACGTTGCGACCGACGCCGAGAGCGATCAAACCTACGACTGGTTTTCGACCGGCGTGACCTATGCCGTAGGGATCTACCGCAAGCCCGGCGGCGGGGTCCTTGGCGGGGTCTGGCACGCGAACTCGAACTATCCGCTCGAGTCGGAGGCGATCGTGTACATCGATTCTGCGGACCATCCGTACGATAACGGGAGCAGTATCGATGGGATCGGTCCGAACGATGGTCCCGGGAGATGGGGATATCGGAGTGGAGAGCACGTCTCACTGCGTATTCACGAGGTTGAGCGCGTCGAGCCACCAGAAAGCTAACCAGAGGTACACCACATGCACACAGACTACGCAAAAGGAGACGACCGACCGATCATTCGCGACCAGCTGACGCGCGGGCGGGCGACGATCCCGCTCGGCCCAAACGACACTGTCCAACTCTACGTCGAGGACCCCGAGGGAGAGATCTTCATCAACGACGTCGCGACGATCGAGGATCGACCCGAAAGCGAGGTCAAATACGAGATGGATGGCGGCTGGCCCCTTGCGGGGACGTATGAGGCCGAATGGGTTATCAACTACAGCGACGGTGGGACGCAGACGGTCCCGAACGGCTCTCCGAAAGAGATCCACGTCCGGGAGATCCTCGATCGACAGGCCGACGTTCGAGAGTACGACGACCCGAATCTCTCGCTCGAGAATCTGCAGGTCGATTCTATCGGGGCGAATACGGCATCGGGCGTGACTGTCGGGTCGCCACTGGATGTTGATAGTGTTCTGAGAGCCCACGGGGTGAAGAACCTCGATAATCTAATTGTTGGCTTCTGGGGCGGTGAGCCGGGGCTCAGTGCCCGTGGGATGCACGTCTTCCAGATGGGGGACGACAGCGCGGCCGTGGGAGATGCAGGCTACGCGACCGGTGCTCACTTTCTCACCGAGGCTGGGGAGCGGATCGCTACCATGGCCGCGGACAAGGCCCACAACCACTGGGGCATCTATACTCGAGGCCGTCCCTTCGACGGAACTGACGCCCAGCCCGTCAAGCGATTCAATATCGCCGGTGGATCTCCGGTCACTAAGGCCGATTACTACAAAGTCGACCAGTACCACATTGGGCCCCGGACGGAGGACGGTTCTCATGACGGTAACATGGACTTCATCATCGAAGCTGAATCGGACGGGAACATCAACCTCCGGCTCGACCATGACGGTTCCCCGGTAGCGAACATCATGTACGACTCGGGGCGGAGAAGTGTCCGTCTCCAGAACTCGAACGCGGCTACCACCGACTTCCTCGAGTTGCGTGAAAACGGAGATATCAGGGCACATGGTCACGACATCACGGAGGCCGGTACAGTCAACGCCGACTCGGTAAGTGCAGACGAAATAACGGTCGGGGGTACAGGCCCAGTAACGGGGATAATGGGCGACTCTGGCGATTGGTGGCCCCTCTGGGTACAGCGAGAGAGTGGCGATCATAAAACCACCTCGACCAGTTATACGAATACACTGGGGTTTGACGGACGTATCCGTGTAGACTTTGATAGTCTTGCGAGTCTTTCAGGATTCGACGCCATTGGCTTCGGTTATTCGGCAAGTTGGGCGGTTCCTGACGGCGAAACGGCCGATACAGAGCTATTTGTTTTTTCGGGGGGATCGAGAGAAACCATCACTTCAAAATCGGTTTCAGGACCAGCAAGTTATCCCGAGTTTTCCAGTTCTATCGGACCTTATTCAGGGAGCGGAGACATAAATCTGGAAATAAGGAGAAAGTCGCAAGGTGGGAAGGAGATTGATTTGCGAACGCCAACAATAACAGCATACGGGAGGATCAAATGACCTGTCATTTCGGACCAGAAACGGGAGATGTGCACAACCATTTGGGGATAAAAGTAGACAATCATGCGAGAATAAGCTGAGATGTCCACACATAAACCACGACCCGACCACATCCGCAAGCGAGGAGATAGCTACATCCCGATCGAGGAGACGTTTCGCGGAGAACCACCAGATTCGAGGCCGATCGATGATGGCGACCCACTCGATCTGAGCGACGCCCTCTCTGTTCGGTTCTACCTCGTGCACACCGCTCGAAACGAGACGATCGTCAACGACGTCGCCACGATCGAGGACGCAACGACCGGCGAAGTGAGCTACCAGCTCGAGGCAGACCAGCTGTCGCGAACGGGTACCCACGCCGGTGTGTTCATCGCCCGGTTCGAGGGCGACCAACAGTGGTCAGCCCCGCGTGGCAATCAGGTTATCACGATCGAGGTCGTCGACGTCCCCGATGCTGACGGCAATCCTGATGATATCGAGCGGGTCGACGTCGAAATCGGAGTGCTCGATGCCCAGGAGGTGATCGGTGGCACTGGGAGTTTCGAGGCACTGTCGATCGCAGGGCAGGATGTCGCGACGGAAGACTACGTCGATACCCTGCCCTACGACGATCTCGAAGACTGGAGTATGTTCAACCCCGCCGACGCGGGATATCCAGGGGATGGGTCCGGAGGCGACCTGATGGACTACATCCGGGACCTTATCGTCGACCACGACCGGATCTATCTAGTCCTACCCGACGGCACTTACAACGTCGAGAGCGAGTTGAGCGTTCGTGACACAAATCTCGAGCGTCTTGTGATCGACGGCCGGCCGAAGGCCACTCTTAACGTCAACGGACGGTTCCACAAGCTGTTTGTGACGGGAGACTATGACGGATCCAATGCGATCGAGAGTCTGGGACTCTACAACCTTGATATAGATATCTCCGGGGACTCGAATGACTGTGGGATTGGACGGATCACAGTAGAGGACTCGCTGGATATAGAGAATGTCCAGCTTATCGGCCAGCGAGACCGAGTGACTGACGCTACCGGAGATCGATTCACACTACTTTGCCAGATCGCCTCAGAGAGTGGCCACGGCACGGTTCGGAACGTCCATCTCCGCGATGGTTCTGTGCCGAACGGATACGGGAACAACGAAGTGACTGGTTTTAGCGCCGACTCCGGTCACCATGGGACGATCGACTGGATCGGTTGCGAGGCCCACGGGTTCAGTGATTACGGGCTGTTCGTGAACGGGAGCCCTGGGTCGAACAGAGTCATCGGAGGACTGTACAAAAATGACGCGAAAGCAAACGTCCGGATCGGCCGCAACGACACGGTCGAGAACCCTGTAAGTATCTTCAATCTCGGCCATTCCAGTGGGCCTGCTCGACCGGATGGTTGGGATTCGCAGATGGATCCCAACCTACTGAGCATCAGCGATTCGAACGGCGCAACGTCTGTCCAAGGCGCGAAGCTCATCAATCTTAGTAGTACCAACGCTACTGTAGCGGCCCGACAGAACGTCGAGACGCTTCGAATTACAGATCTTGAGGTGTACCACGAGGTCCCGTATGAGGTCATTCGGATCACCTCGAGCAGGAACTCTATCGCGGACGATAACTACGAGTACCGCAACTACCAGGATAATGAGGGGACCGTCCGAATCGAGGGCGGGATGATCTATGAGGTGTCGAACGACTCCGTTGAGAATCGTGCGATCGACTCGAACGTCCATAACGTCGTTGTCGATGGCATTACGTACATCTGTAAGGATGGTGGCGGCGAGCAGTATCGTGCCGTTGTCGGAGCATCGACCGATCGGTCGAAGATCACGATCCAGAACTCAAATATCATCTCCGAGCTGAGCGGTGGGACCGCCTGCCGGGTGGACACTGGGGGGACGGTCAACGTCGTCCGAAACTCGCTCGACATCGAATACTACTCGATTGGGTACGGCGGCTCCCTACGACTCGTTGACAACGACGAAGTGAATAGTGCGATCGGCCACTACGACGATCCGGCGAATTGGGCGGCCAACTACGTCGAACGCGGCAATTTCTGAATGAACCCACTGAATGCAATCCTCGAGTGCCTTGAGTGGCTACTCAGAGGACAAGACCGAGACAATAGGACAGACACAGAACCAGAACCGGAAGAACCTGAGGAACCAGAACCGCTTGAGGCGCTCGACCTCGAGTCTGACGACCAGCAACAGGCCGGACAGAGCCACCACTCCGGAGTTCGAATCCGTGCAGAGCAAAATCTCGAAGGCCTCGAGTGTCGACTCTCTGAGCAGACGTCCGGCCTCGTGATGGCCTATCTCAAGGACGGCGGTGGCGACATCCTCGAGCGGCGGTCGATCGATACTCTCGAGGCGGGGGACTCCTTCACGTTCACGACGCCTCTCGAGGCCGGCAAAGGCTATCAGGTCGTTTGCGCTGCCGGCAGAGCTCCCTACGATCGTGGTCGGAGCCATATCGAGTATCCCATCAAAAGTGAGGCGTTAGTCGCGACAGCCGGAATCTACACTGGAGGCGGTACCGAGACGACGAGATACCGCTACAACATCAATCAGATCCGTCCGCTCCGGTCGGTCGAAGAGGATCAACCACAGGAGTCTCTCGGCGGCGTGAAGCCATCCGAGCCGACGCCCGACTACCACTCCGCGACTGGCGTCGAGGCCACGCGAGCAGAGCGCTGCCACATCGTGGATGACCCTGCGGGCGGTGGCGGGAAAGCGCTCGAGGTGTTCTATCCGGAGGATGAAATTCTCGGAATCAACGAGCGAGTGTACCTCGAGAACGCGGTCGGCTACGAGCCTCGAGTCGCACACGCTCGTTTCGAGTTGTTCTTCCCGGAGGACTGGCAGACGTGGGACGACGGTATCAATGGCGGCACCAAGCTGCCAGGTTGGGCCGATCATCGTGGTACTGAGGAGGACCCCGGCGGCGCTGCGGGTGGCAATCATAATCAGGGTGCCTCTTACTCGATGCGGATGGGGTCGCCGTGTCAGGGTGGCATCCACGACGCCTCGGGAGGTGCTGAGGTGCCGTTCTTATCGCAGGTCTATGATGCGACTGTTGACCCTGACGAACACAAGCACGGGTGGCATCACTGCTGGACCGAAGGCGGGAGCAAAGGCGAGTGGACCACAATCGACTACCGAATCACGCTGAACACTCCTGGCGTGCCAGACGGGCGGCTCGAGGGGTGGGTGAATGGCGTCAAGGCGTGGGACTACGACGAGTATCTGTTTCTCGAAGAGGAGTTCGCCGACCGAGGGATCCCGTACTGGCGCCGCCACTACCACTTTGGAGGGGACTGGGGATCGCCGGTCGATAACGATCTCTACGAGCGGAACCTCTCGATCTGGGTCGACGATAACGTCCCCGAAATGTGAGATGGCAGGTCGATGACCCGAGAGCGAGGCCAACCAATCGTCCGACCCCTCGAGCATAGCGAACTAACCAACCACACACACACTCCATAATGACTGAACACCGCAACCTGAGACGCATCTATAGCGAGATAATCGAAAACCCGTGGCTGACGCTGCTATTCTTCTCAGAATCCGCCAAGAAGTTCGTTGAACAAGGATATGTAGTCACCCCGATCGTGCAGGATTTCCTCATCTTGACGGCTGTCTCGCTCCTTTTGTGGGTTCTCTCGGATGCCGTCAGCGTTGATGCCTCTCGAGAGAAGCTCATTGGGGACGGCGGACGGGAGAGATAGCCGGCAAACCGAATAGTACGATAAGAAACTGTCTGCGTGTGGATGAATTGAATCCAACTAATCATATGAATGAGGGTACGAAAACGCAGGGGAGAGAACCCCTACGGCGGCCAAGGGATTCCTCCATGCAAGAGAGATCCCGAGGCTCTAGCACTGTTTACGAACACCACGATAAACCTAGGGAGCAATATTAGTCATGGGTATCAGACACGACGACGACCAGTCAATCGGCGAGTTCACAGTCGGGTTAGACCGGGAGTTGAGGGGTAGATACGGAATGGGTGTAGAAATATACAAAGCAGCCAAGAACCTCTTACTGTCGCTACTAATCGCCTACATTGGCCTTCAGACGGGTATGCAAGGCTATCAGATTGCACTCTTCATTCTGGCAGTGGGCGCTCCGGACATCCTTGAATTGTTCCTCGGAAATGGCTTGAAGGTCAGCCTCGAGAGCGACGACGATTAGATATGACCAACGCAGAACTCATCCGATTAGTCAACAGTATCGACCCTCAGTTAGCCGTCGCTCTGCTCATGCTCATCGGCGGGATGATCAAAAGTGCCCGGAGCTTCCGCGACAACGGCAAAATCCCACTCAAGAAGCTCCCCTGGGCAGCGAAGCGAGAGCTGGCTCGCTGGGTCAGACGTAACTATGGCACCGTCGCCAAGCCCAACCACCCGTCGTTTTTCAGGGAGCGATCCCTCGAGGAGGTCCGACAGACCCTCGCTGAGCAGGGCTTTGTCCAGGGGTGGCCAGTTGGATCGAGATTCGAGGGAGAGGACGAGTGCATGCGTTTATACTTCTACGATCCAGATCATCCGCTCCCGAACCGTCAGGTCCGTGTCCGACTATTCGAGATGAACGGCGGTGTCGAGGTGATGGCTCTGGAAGAGCCGACGCTGTGGCACCATCCCAACGAGCACGTCGCAGAGACCGACCGGGAGTTCGGGCCGGCTAACGACTTCGTCGAAGATCGACTCGAGGATCCGCGACCGATCGGCTACCCCGACAACTGATTGTGTCTCGAGTGATCAGTGTCCGGATCCCCAGTCTCGGCGGCTCGAGGGAAAGGGTTGATGCCGCGAGACCGGTGTGAATCACATGCCGCGCTAGAAAAGGACGCCCCGAACCCGTCACTCGTCGTCGAGGCCGAGCTCCTCCTCGATCGACGTTTCGTTCAGCGCTGCGCGGATCGCCGCTGGATAGAACTCGCCATTCTTCGGGAGATCGTCACCGTGCTCCCGTCGCCACTTGACGTTCAGTTCCGAGTACCGCAGTTGCAGGTCGTCGACGAGGTCGTCCGGCAAGTACATGTTTACGTTCCTGCGCTCGCGGACTGTTTCTGAACCACCTTCACCCTTTGAGTTCTCTGAACTCTCTTCCGTCTGTGTGCTCTGTTGCATCTTTGATGTATCTGCCGTCTCTGTCGTCTCCTCGCTCTTTGAGTTGTCTCTCCCGTCGTAGCGGTCGTCCCACGGGTCGTAATCGCGCTTGTCACTCATCGCCGAACGCCTCCAGGTGCCGGGCGACATCGAGATACACATCTTCCATATCAGACTCTTCCTCGTGTTCGAAGATCGAGACGCCGTTGTTCCAGGCGCGCTGCAAGGCGACTCGCTTTCTGACCTCAAAAACCTCGCACCCGTCTTTGTCCTCAAAGACATTTCTGAACCAGTCCATCATTTCGTCGGCCTCGCCGTCGACCTCGACCTCGTTCGCGACCAGCGCGAGTTCGTCGACATCGCCGAACGCGGACTCGATCGAGCGGAGTTGCTTGAACAGGAGTTTGATTGCACGGATCGACGTTGTCTTCGCCTGTGCCGGGATCAGCACGTTTCCCGTCGCGACGATCGCGTTGTCCGTGAGCACGCCGAGGTTCGGCGGGCAGTCGACCAGCACGTAGTCGTAGTCTTGGTCAGTCTCCTCGAGGAGCATGTCGAGGCGCTCCTCGCGTTTCATCACGTTCGCGAGCGCGTCCTCGGCATTAATCATCTTCTCGTGCGACGGGACGGCATCGACCTCATCGTGCTCGATGATCAGTTGGTCAAGGTCGTCCATTCGGTCCAGGTCGGGGAGTACATCGAACAACGAGTCGCGCTCGCGGTCGTCGTACAGATCCTCGCATCCGAGTCCTTCGGTGGCGTGGCCCTGTGGATCCAAGTCGATCACGAGGACATCGTTCCCGAGTTGGTTCAACGCGCCGGCCACGTTCAGCGTGGTTGTCGTCTTGCCGGCTCCTCCCTTCTGATTGGTAACTCCGATTCTCATATAGCTCTCCTGCCTCAAAGAGAGCAAAGATCTCGGAGAGCTTAAAGCTACGTCAGACGCGATACTGCTCGAGGATCTGTTCTGCGGAAAGTTTGACCGTCTTAACGGGGTAGCCGTGGTCGAAACCGTCGGGGGAGTTATCCATTAGAGTTCACCTCCGGGAAGGTTTCCGGCCACAACCTTCCAGTGGTCCTTCCGGTCCGCATTCTCTGCGATATACGCCCACTCATCGAGTGTTTCGAGGAGGTCTCGAGCCTGTTCGTCGTTGTACTCGAGCATATCAACTGCTTCCTCGTACTCAAACCAATCGTGAGGCGGGCTTCGACTCGCCAAGTCGATCAGATCCGCTATCGAGTCCCTGACATCAGAAAAGCTCGAAGCGAGGTCTCGCTTGATTGTAGCGATCTCGTCAGAGGTAGCGATATCGTGTTTCACCAGCTCGCCACTGAACTCGTTAAGCCACTTCAGATAGTACGGATATGGCTTCTCTCGTGGAAGGTCAATCAGCGGTCCTGTCGCCCTAGATGTCTCCGCTATCTCGCCGCTTGCGGACTCTCTCGTGTCGTTGAAGCGCGTCCGATAGTGCGCCAGTTTGACCTCCTCGGTGACGAAGTAGCGGTCTTCAGAGGCACGCGTATAGAACCCATCTTCTCCCTGTGTGATGTCCTCGAATTGGTCGAAGTGGCTCGCGATGAGGTCGTCGTACGTGTTGTGGTAGTAGTAGCTGTTTCCAAGCGTTTCGCTGATTCGATCCACGATCTGGTCCTGGAACACGAATTTGTCATTCTCGTGCCGGAGCGTTGCCGCCAGCACTGTCGCCTTATCGTCAGTGTTGCCCGGCAGGTCGGATGTATCCACGTGATCGAGTGCGATCTCGGGCTCCTCGAGTTGGATCAACTCCTCGAGCCCGTCTTTCGAGAGCGTCCCCTCGAACTCGTCGGGATCGTACTCGAGTGGATCAAAATCTGAGATCGCCTGCGAGTTCTTTTTCTTTTCAACCGGAGTTACTCCGGAGGCGTGGGTAGAGTCCTGAGATGCCCCCAGTTCCTCGAGAAGGTTGTCGACCTTTCCTTCGACTCGTGCAAGCCGGTCACGGTCTGAATACTCGAGAATCGCCTCGCTCACGATCTCTCCGAGGTTCATCGTCGAGTCCTTCGCCAGTTCGTCGAGAGTGTCGGAAGCCTCTTTCCGGAGTGCAAGATGCCGCTTTACCTTGGAGCCGTTAGTACGTCCCATCGTCTATGTACACAGTGTGTACACAGGCACTTAGGTTTTCCCAAAGAGTGTACCTGCTGTGTACACACTACACTACTACTTTCTAGTAGTAGTAGTAGT
>NZ_RQWN01000009.1 GCF_003977755.1 Haloterrigena salifodinae | reverse complement strand
TCGTCGAAGCTCTTGGGCGTGCTTTTGAGTTCTCCCTCGAGGTCGTACGTCCAGAGGTGGTACGGACACTTGATTCGCTTTGCATCGCCGGGGTCGGTCATCGGCGTATCCTCGACCATCTTCGAGCCGCGGTGGGCACAGACGTTGTCGAACGCCTTGATATCGCCGTCGTGACCGCGGACGACGATCAGTTGCCGATCGCCGATCGTCCGCGTGAAGTACTGGCCGGGATCGCTGATGCTGTTGGCGTGGCCGGCGTACACCCAGTACTGGCCGAACACCTTCTCTTTCTCCATCTCGAAGACGTCATCGTCGGTGAAGTAGCGAGCCGGCAGCGCGTTCGATTCCTCCGTGATGTCCTCGCTCACCGATTTCGTCTGTGAATCGTCCCACTGTGTCATACGGTACCAATAACACAATATAGCCTAAAAACTGTTGACCAGTGATATTGAACATGAATATAAGTGCACAACCGAGTTGGGGAGAGAGATCGGCTCGAGAGCGATTCAGTCACCGGGACCGATCGCCCGCCGGGCGATGTCGGACCACGTCGACGACCGATGCCGGTCGTCGCGAGAACTACGAACGAGGGGACTCGGAGAGGAACGTTCGGAGACGGTTCTCCGTTCGTTTTCCAGTAACGCGACTCGTCCCGTTTTGGAGAGGTAGCGGACGATACACGCGTCCTCGAGAATCACTAGGTGGACGTGCCGGAACGAGAGTACCACCCATTCGATCGCGTCGTCCGCGGGTTCGATCGCCTCGAACGTCGCGACGTCGCGTGTAAGGTCGTCGAGACCGATCGCGCCGCGATCGAGGATGGCGATTGCGGCCCGTCGAGACGAGTCGGCCGGTATCCTGTGTCGTATATCTCGGTCGCGAGCATCTAGTCTGTCCCGACGACGCATGGATGTAGCGAGTGCCAGAGGGAGGGAACAGAGGGAGAGGGGGCGGTGCGCACTGCCGGCGCTTCGGGAGTCGTCCCACGGTGGCTCGCGTTACTGGCCGTGGGTGACGCTCTCGCGAATCCGATCGGCAATCTCGTTTCGCGAGGGGGATCGCTCGGGGTCGGCCGAGCCGTAGACACGTTTCACGACGAGATCGAGCAGGTTCAGCTGCTCGAGCAGTTCGCGGGTCCGACTTCGCTCGAGGCTAAGCTCCCGGGTGACGTCGTGTAACGTCATAGATGACTCGATCGCGTCCATCAGTTCGTTGATTTCGACGTCTTCGGGAAGACCGATCCCGTCGGCGACGAGCTGTTTCTCCGGGACGGACGCGACCGAATCGTCGGTCATCGGCTCCCGTTCTTCAGCGACGGAGCAATCCTGCTGGCCGGTCGTCGTTTCCGAGCCGTCGGTCGTCGCGTCGTCCTCGTCCGGCGCGGTCGTTTCGTAGGACGTCGGCTCGTGGATGCCGGCGTCGATCATATATCGCCGAACGGTCTCAGACGCGACGTCCATCTCGAGTACCTCCGCCATCGCGGTGAACGTATCGAAGGAGTCGTACAGACACTCCAGGTACTCGACGTCGTCGTACGGCGGCAGGTCTTCGTTCCGTGCGGCCGCGAGTGCACGCTCGGTCTCGTCGTCGATCGCGACGTCGCTCGTCACCGCGTTCGGAGCCGAATCCGAGGCAGATCGATCGCGGGACTCGAGCGCGCGTTCGTCCTCGCTTTCGGTCGCCGATTCCGGCTTTGACTCGCCGGTCGTTACCGCCCCTTCGAGCGAATCGGCCGATGTCTCGCGATCCGAGCGGTCGCGCTCGATTGAGTCGGTCGATTCGCTTCCGCTCCCGTCGGACTCGGTGTTCCCGTTTACCGTTTCACTGCTCGGCTCCGCGTTCGCCTCGAGACCGAGGGCGAACGTGACGACGACGGTTCCCTCCGAGGTAACCGTCGCTTCCTCCGTGACGAGCGACGCGTCCGCGGGCGCGAACTCGTCGATCTCCGGCACGACTGACGGCGGAAACTCAAGGCAGAGACCGCCGTTCTCCTCGACCGTCGCCGCTCGTGGTGTCGCCTCGGCCTCGCTGGACGCCACTCCCGTTGCCGAACACAGCGGAACGACGACGTCGACCGCGATGCTCGGTTCATCACCGTCCCCTCGAACCGTTGCGTCGACGCGATGGATCTCGCCCCCGGCCGCTTCGTATCGTTCGATCGTTTGAGAGATCTTCTCAATCGAGCCACTGACTCCCATGATATTAATAATCATCCGGTCATTTGGCATAAGGGTACATGAGGAATAGCCCACCCCTTTATATGTCCCCCGGTAAACCCATCCGAGAGCGGTAATACTCCCCGATCTCCAGGATACCCGTTATATCGTGGTCTGTCTACTCGCGGCACAACATTTTTATACCCTCCGCTTGCCCTCCTGATACGAACGCTTCCGGGACGGCGGTCGGTTCCGGTAGCGGGTATCCCCATGAGCACGATCACGGTTATAACCGACAGCGAATCGTTTGTAGAGACTGCCGAGAGCGCGCCGAATGGCGCTCGCGTCCCGGTCGAAGTACGCGCTTCCGTCGCCGATCCGTTCGACGCTTATTGCAGGGCCCGGACCGACGAGGCCGACGGGTTCTACCTCGAGACGACCGGCGGGCAGTCCGGTTGGGGCTACTTCGGTGTCGATCCCGTCGAACGGGTTCGAGTAACTGCGAACGCGGTCGATCGGGACGGCGGGAGTCCAACGATCCGAACGATCGACGCGCTGCTCGAGCGCGAGCGGTTGGTACGCGGAGACTGCTCGGTTCCGTATCCCTGCGGTGCGTTCGGCTGGCTCTCCTACGACGTCGCCAGAGAACTCGAGTCGTTGCCGTCGACGACGACCGACGAACGCGGGTTGCCGCGGCTTCAACTTGGCGTCTTCGATCGGGTCGCCGCGTGGCGCGAACCGCGCGACGACGACGGCGAAACGGAACTACGAGTGACCGCCTGTCCCGTGGTCGACGACGATCCCGCCGACGCCTACGAGACCGGTCGAGCGGGGGCTCGATCCCTGGCGCAGGCGGCGATCGACGGCAGCGAAGCGGACCGCAGTCAGCCGGTCGACGCGACTCGGGCCGCGTTCGAGAGCGAGTGCGGTCGGGCGGCGTTCGCCGACCGCGTTCGGCGAGTCAAGCGATACGTTCGCGACGGCGACACGTTTCAGGCGAACGTCTCCCATCGACTCGTCGCCCCGGCGGCCGCCCATCCGGTCGACGTCTTCGACGCAGTCCGACGCGTGAATCCGGCTCCCTACTCGGGACTGCTCGAGTTCCCGGGCGTCGACCTCGTCAGCGCGAGTCCAGAACTGCTGCTCGAGGTTCGCGACGGCTCGCTCGTCACCGAACCGATCGCCGGAACCAGGCCCCGCGGGCGGACGACGGCCGAAGACGAGCGACTGGCGGCCGATCTCCGCGACGACGAGAAGGAACGCGCCGAACACGCGATGCTCGTCGACCTAGAGCGCAACGATCTCGGGAAGGTCAGCGAGTACGGTTCCGTGTCGGTGACGGACTATCGCCGCGTGGACCGGTACTCGGAAGTCATGCACCTCGTCTCTCTCGTCGAGGGAACCCTGCGAGACGACGCGAGCATCGCCGACGCCGTCGCGGCGGTGTTTCCGGGCGGCACGATCACTGGCGCGCCGAAGCCGCGGACGATGGAGATCATCGACGAACTCGAGGCGACCCGACGCGGTCCCTACACCGGGAGCATCGGGATCTTCGGCTTCGACGATCGGGCGACGCTGAACATCGTCATCCGGACGCTGGTCCACCACGACGAGGAGTACCACCTGCGCGTCGGTGCCGGCGTCGTCCACGATTCCGTTCCCGATCAGGAGTACGACGAGACGCTCGATAAGGCACGGGCGCTCGTAACGGCGGTCGACGAGGCCTTGGGCGAACGGGCGTCGTTCGCCCTCGAGACCGCGACCGATGCGGTCGGTGATGCGGGATGATTCTGGTCGTCGACAACTACGATTCGTTCGCGTACAACCTCGTTCAGTACGTTACCGAGTCGATCGCTCCGGCGGGCCCCACGGCGACGCCACAGGACGTCGGCGAGTTCGACGACGTGATCGTCCGACGCAACGACGAGATCGACCTCGAGGGCGTCCGTGACCTCGATCCCGACGGGATCGTCGTCTCCCCGGGCCCCGGGACGCCCGCCGAGGCCGGCGTCTCCGTCGATATCTTCGCCGAGACCGAGTACCCAACGTTCGGCGTCTGTCTCGGGCATCAGGCCCTCTGTGCCGCTCACGGGGTGTCCGTCGGACGCGCGCCCGACGTCGTCCACGGAAAGACGTCTGCGGTGAACCACGACGGAACGGGGCTGTACGACGGCGTGCCGAATCCCTTCGAAGTCGGTCGGTATCACTCGCTGGCAGTCGAGCGCGACGACCTGCCGGCGGAACTGATCGAGACCGCCCACACCGACGACGATCGGGGGGTCGTCATGGGCGTTCGCCACGCCGAGTTACCCCACGTCGGCGTCCAGTTCCACCCGGAGAGCATTCTCACCGAGTCGGGGAAACGCATCGTCGAGAACTTCTGTACCTCGATCGCCCGCGGCTGAACCGGACCATCGACGGCCGGTCACGCTCGCTCCGCGATACAGGCGACCTTCTCGCCGGCGGTCACGACGGACTCGCGGGTGAGCGAGTAGATCACGCCGGCGTCGGTCGTCGTCACGCGCTGGCGCTCCTCGAACGACGAGGGACAGTACACCGTCCCCAGTTCGGTTCCCGCGGACACGCGATCACCGACGGTGACCTCCGGATTCGGTTCGAAGAGCCCCGAAGCGTCGGTACCGATCCGTCCCCCGTTGTTTCGGAGGATCGTCTGCGACGGCGTCGGCGCCGGTTCCTCGCGGAGCATCCCCAGTTCCCCGAGGACATTTCGGAGCCCGCGGACCCCGCGATGTGCCGCGTCGTGATCGATCTGACGGCTGTTCGAGAGTTCCGGGACGATCGCCGGAATTCCGGCCCGCGCGGCGGCCGTTCGAAGTTTGCCCTGATACGGCTCGTCGTCGTCCGCGTCGTCGCCGTCCCCCGTGCTGTCGTCCGTTTCACTGTCGGACGGCACGTCGGTCAGGAGATAGTCGGCCCCGAACGTCGCCGCGAGGGTCCGTGACTTCCGGTTTCCGGGCTGGAATCTGACGTGCTCGAGCATGTCCGGGGTCCCGGTGTGCAGATCGATCACGACGTCGGTCGACTCGATCAGTTCCCACAGTTGGGCGACGATCCGTTCCTGCAAGGTTCCCGCGTCGTCGCCCGGCCAGACGCGATTACAGTTGGAGTTGACCGCGTCGACCGCCTGCGGTGTGACGTACAATCCGTGATCGAACGCGAGCGAATTGACGACCGGCACGGCGATCACCGTCCCGGCGAGGTCCGCGGTCAGCAGGTGACGGTGCAACCGACGCAGCGCGGCCGTTCCGTTGAGTTCGATGCCGTGCTGTGCGGCCTGCACGTAGGCGGTCGGTCCGGCTCCGCCGTCGTACCGATGGACGGTCACCGCGACATCCGTCCCGGACGGCAAGCGAGCGAGACGGCGTTCGGCGGTCGTATGGGTGACGGTCTCGTGCTCCATACTCGTTCAACCCTTCGTTCGAACTTGTAAGTTTGCACGTCTCTCGAGGAGGTGATGTTTTATGCGACTACGCGTTCAGCGATCGGCCGTATGCATCTCGAGCGAGCGACGTGGACGGAGATAGACGCAGTCGAAACGGACCTCGCGCTGCTCCCGGTCGGGAGCACGGAGCAACACGGCCCGCACGCGCCGCTGGGAACAGACACGCTCAACGCCGAGACGGTCGCGGACGCGGCCGCGGAGCGGTACGAGGGGACGGTCGCGGTCGCGCCCGCGATCCCCGTCGGTATCGCCGAGGAACACCGGCAGTTCACCGGCACCCTCTGGACCTCGGAGTCGACGTTCAAGGCGTACGTCCGCGATATCGCCGGCAGCCTCGCCCACCACGGGTTCGATCGAATCGTTCTCGTCAACGGCCATGGCGGGAATACGAGCGCCCTCCAGGAGGTCGCCGGCCAGGTCACTCGCCGCGACGAGGCCTACGCCGTGCCGTTCACGTGGTTCGACGAGGTCGGCGAACACAGCTCTCGCATGGGCCACGGCGGGCCGCTCGAGACGGCGCTGATGCAGCACGCGAATCCCGGCGCCGTCCGTGAGGGCCGCCTCGAGGAGGCCGCCGAGAACGGGAGCGATCGCTGGGGAGATTGGCAGGGAAAAGTCAATCTCGCGTTCGACTCGGCCGAGTTCACCGAGAACGGCGTCGTCGGCGATCCGCGCGAGGCGAGCGCGGAGCTGGGCGAGGAGCTGCTCGACGCAGCGGCCGACGCGCTAATCGCGTTGCTGAAGACCGTCGCTGACCGGGATCTCGACCGCCCCGAACACCGGTGACTGAACCCCGCGCCCGCGACGGCGCGGCCGATCCCCGGCTCTCGACGAGACGGTCGTCCGTTGACGGTGTCGCCTCGATACCGCCGCCTCGAACGCCTGCTTCTTCACACTGATATCACTGTTATTTCTTCGGCCAATCGCGGCTCACCGGCGTCGGTCGCGAAGAACGTCCCGGTCACCGCGCTCCGGCTCTCGTACGCGGGTGAGCTCCGAACTCGAGCGCGTGCTGTCGTAACGTCGGCGGTCGTTCGACGACTCCGCCGAGCCACACTGCGGGGCGCGTTCTTCTGCTCCGTTGTCGCTTCTCACTCGTTCTCGCTCGCATAGCCGAGCGGGTCTCGATTCCCGTTCTCCGGAGCCACCGAACCACGGACCACGCCGTCGGTTCTCCGATGGTCCGCTGTCGCGTCTCTCAATAGCGATCGGATCCGCTCGGCGTCGCTCGTCGTGAAATATCGATTATAACTCGAGGCGACGCCATCGTCGTTCGACGGCCGAAGCACGAAACTGGAGAGGGTGTCTGGGATCTGGTTGAGGATGAGGACCCGGGACCGGGGCGAAGCCCGGGAGTTGGGACGGTATCTGGTCACGGTTGCAGACTCTTCCGTCCCGGTTTCGGCACCACAGTTCGGTGCCGTTCGGAGAGAGCGCACAGAGACGGATAGGGTTCCACCGCAAATACTACGGGTGTATAAACCGGCCCGCCGAATCCGACCGTGATATCGATCGCAGCGTGCGATTCGGGAGACGGACGTCTACTGAGGCGAGCCCGACTGCGGAGCGGAGTAGCAATCGACACGTGGATTAATTACCCTCCTCGGAAACCCTTTAGTCGACATCGTTGCGGGTCGATGCGGTCCGTCTCGACGAACGACGGCGCCGGTATCCGACGCGGTACCGGCCGTAGCGCCACGTCTCCTCGAGCGGACGCAGCCCGCAGCGATCGGAACAAGATCAGCTATGACACGGATCATCGACGGGAACGAAATCGCGGATCGTATCACGGCAGACCTGGAACCGTGCCTCGAGACCCTCGCGGACGCCGGCACGACGCCGGGGCTGGCGACAGTCCTGATGAGCGATGACGGCGCGAGCGAGACATACGTCTCGATGAAACGACAGGCCTGCAACGACCTCGGGATCGAGAGCATCCACCACGAACTCGATCCGGACGCGCCGGCCGACGCGCTGTTCGATCGGATCGACGAATTGAACGACGACCCGGCGGTCCACGGTATCCTCGTACAGTTACCGCTCCCGGATCACGTCGACCGGCAAGCCGTCCTCGAGCGGATCGATCCGCAGAAGGACGTCGACGGATTTCACCCGGAGAACGTCGGTCGATTGGTCACCGGTACGCCCCGGTTCAAGCCGTGTACGCCCCACGGCATCCAGAAACTGCTCGAGGCGGAGGGCGTCGAGACTGAGGGTGCGGACGTCGTCGTCGTCGGCCGGTCGAACATCGTCGGGAAACCGATGGCGAATCTCCTCGTCCAGAAGTCCGACACTGGGAACGCGACGGTGACGGTCTGTCACTCGCGTACGGACGATCTCGCGGCGAAGACGCGAGACGCGGACGTCGTCGTCGCGGCCGCCGGCGTTCCGGAACTGATCGACGGATCGATGCTCTCGCCGGGAACGACCGTGATTGACGTCGGCGTCAACCGCGTGGATGCGGACACCGAGAAGGGGTACGAACTCGTCGGCGACGTCGAGTTCGAGAGCGCGAAGGAGAAGGCCGACGCGATCACGCCAGTCCCCGGCGGCGTCGGGCCGCTCACGATCACGATGCTTCTCTACAATACGATCAAGGCGGCGAGTCTACAAGCTGACGTCGACGTATCGCTCCCGTGACCGGCGACGGAGACGCGGTCGCCCGGTCAAGCCGATGACGATGTCGCGTTTGCAAAAACGTATCAACTTTCTTTCCTGTTGTGGGACTCGCCGCGTGAAGCGGTCTCGATCGCCCGTTTCACTTAAAGCAGCGGTATATTTATGAGAGGGACTGTAGCATGTGTGGGTATCACATGAGCACCGAAAGCTTGCCTTCGAGAGCCGAGACAGTGATTATCGGCGCCGGGGCTGTCGGCTGTAGTATCGCCTACCACCTGACGGAACTCGGCGCAGAGGACGTGGTCGTCGTCGATCAGGGACCGCTTCCGGTAACCGGCGGTTCGTCGACGCACGCACCGGGAATCATGTTCCAGACGTCGCCGTCGAAGATCCAGACCAAGACGGCCCACTACACGAGCCGACTGCTGAAGGACGCGGGCGTTTACAACGAAGTCGGCGGCATCGAACTCGCCCGCTCCGAGGAACGGATGGACTTCCTCCAGCGGCGCGTCGAGTGGGCCACCTCGTACGGGCTGCCGGAGCCGGAGCTCCTCGAGCCCGAGGAAGTCACGGAGCATCTTCCGCTCGTCGACGAAGACGAGATCCTCGGCGGCTACTACTCGCCGACCGACGGGCAGGTCGCCGGGACCGACGCGCTGCAGTGGTACATCGAGACGTCGTCGGCCCGGTTCTTCGGCGACACCGAGGTGACGGACATCGAGACCAACGGCGGCGAGATCCAGGCGGTCGCCACCGACAACGGCCGCATCGAGTGCGATCGGTGCGTCCTCGCGACGAACAACTGGGCGTACCAGACCGGTCAAATGGCGGGCCTCGAACTGCCGATCACACCCGTCGAACACCAGTACGTCGTCACGGATCCGCTCGCGGAACTCGACGACGACGGTTCCGGCGACGTGATCGGCGACGCCACCGCCGGCCTTGAGGTCCCCGGCGATAGCCAGATCACGGAGTTCATGGCCCAGCCGCCGGACCGGCCGGTCGGTCGGGACCAGGACAACTCGCTGTACTTCCGAACGCACGGCGACGGCTACGGACTCGGCTCGTACAACCACGAGCCGCTAGTCGTCGACCCGGACGAGATGGGGAAAAACGACGAGGACAGCCAGGCATCGGTCCACAGTTTCACCGATAAGCATTGGACGAAGGCGACGCACCCGAACCGCGAGAAGTCGCCCCAGCAGGCATTCGACGAACTGCTGCCCGCGACCGAGGGCAAAGACTTCCGCGTCACAGAGAACGGCATCTTCGTCTACACGCCGGACGGGATGCCGGTGCTCGGCGAGACGGCGGCGGTCGACGGCCTCTGGACCGGGCTGGCGATCTGGTGGACCCACTCCGGCGGCTACGGGAAGATCCTCGCCGAGTGGATGGAGAACGGCGTTCCGCGGCTCCCGTCCGGACCCGTCGACACGAGCGGCATCCACGTCAACCGGTTCGAACCCCACGCCGGGAGCAAGGACTACTTCACGGACCGCGGCGGCAAACGGTACGAGCAGGTGTACAGCATCGTCGAACCGCGGTGGCAGCCCGACGACCACCGCGGGCTGCGCGTGAGTCCGTTCTACGGGCAACAGCAGGAACTGGGCGCCGAGTTCTACCAAAGCGGCGGGTGGGAGACGCCACAGTGGTACGAGTCCAACGCGGACCTCGTCGAGAAGTATGAGGAGCAGATCCCCGAACAGGACGGCTGGCAGGGGATCAACCGCTCCCCGATCGAGGGCGCCGAGCACCTCCACACCCGCGAGAACGTGTCCATGTTCGACATGACGACGTTCAGTTCGATCATGGTCGAGGGCGAGGACGCCGGCGAGTTCCTCCAGCGGATCTGCAGCAACGACATGGAGATCGACGTCGGAAAGGTTCGGTACACGACGATGCTGAACGAGGGCGGCACGATCATCGCCGACCTCACCGTCGCCCGCCTCGACGAGGACGAGTACATGGTGACTACCGGCGGCGGCAACTCGCCGGGTATCCACGGCTCCTGGATCGAGGACCACGCGCCCGACACAGTCTCCGTGACGATCGAGGAATCCGCGAAGTGTACCGTCGGACTGTGGGGTCCGAAGTCTCGATTGCTGCTCCAGCGAGTCACCGATGCCGACGTCTCTAACGACGAGTTCCCGTACTTCAGTTGCAAGCGGCTCTACGTCGGCGACGTCCCCGTGATCGCGCTGCGGGTCTCGTACGTCGGCGAACTCGGCTGGGAGCTGTGGGCACCCTCCGAGTACGGCCAGAAGCTTTGGAACACGCTCTGGGAGGCCGGTGAAGATCTCGACGTCAGGCCCATGGGCGGCGGCGCACTCGAGTCGATGCGCCTCGAGAAAGGGTTCCGCCTGTGGGGAACGGACGTCGACACCGACGTCGATCCGTTCGCCGCCGGCCTCCCCTTCGCCGTCGACCTCGACACCGAGTTCATCGGGAAGGAGGCGCTCGTCGAGGCCAAAGAAGAGGGCATCGATACCGAGGTCGCCTGTCTGACGGTGGACGATTCGACCGACGCGATGCTGAGCGGCCGGCCGGTGCTCGCTGACGGCGAGGCCGTCGGCTACGTTCAGGCCGGCGGCTACGGCTACAGCGTCGGCGAATCGATCGCCTACACGTACCTGCCCAGCGAGTACGCCGACGCCGGGACGTCGGTGCAGATCCAGTGCGAAGGGGAGACCTACGACGCGACGGTCCGCGACGAGCCCCTGTTCGATCCCGGTCGCGACAAGATCATCCGATAGCCGGTAGCGATCGCCGGCCAACATCCACAGTATTCAATCATGAGTGAACCTCAGGAACGAGAACCATTAGTTCAGTATGCAGACATCGAACGAGCGCGCGACCGCCTCGACGACGAGACGGTCGTCAAGCGGACGCCGGTCGAGCGGAGCACGTCGCTCGGCAAGATGGTCGACGCGGAGGTGTACCTGAAGATGGAGCACCTCCAGTGGACCGGCTCGTTCAAGACGCGAGGCGGGTACAACAAGATCAAACAGGCAGTCGACGACGGAGCCGACGAGTTCGTCGCCGCGAGCGCGGGCAACCACGCACAGGGCGTCGCCCTCGCGGCGACGAAGTGCGGCGCGGACTCGACGATCGTAATGCCGACCCACGCCCCGCAGGCGAAGATCGACGCGACGCGGAGCTACGGCGCGACGGTCGAACTGGTCGGACAGGACTTCCAGGAGGCGATGGCGTACGCACAGGACTATGCCGCCGACAACGACGTCGAGTTCGTCCACGCGTACGACGATCCGCACATCGTCGCCGGACAGGGGACGCTCGGCATCGAGATCCACGAGGACTGCCCCGACGTCGATACCGTCGTCGTCCCGATCGGGGGCGGCGGACTCATCAGCGGTGTCGCCACCGCGCTCGACCACCTCTCCCCCGAGACGCGCGTCGTCGGCGTTCAGGCCGAGGGAGCCGCGACCGTCCACGAGAGTCTCGACAAGGGAATTCCGGTCACGCTCGACGAAGTCGATACCATCGCCGACGGGATCGCGACCGGCGGGATCTCTGACCTGACGCTACGACTTATCGAGGACCACGTCGACGAGGTCGTCACCGTCTCCGACGCGGAGATCGCCAACGCGATCCTACTGCTGCTCGAGCGCGCGAAACAGGTCGTCGAGGGCGCGGCCGCCGCGTCGGTCGCGGCCGTCTTGAGCGATCAGTTGGACGTCAGCGGTGAAACCGTCATGCCCGTCCTCGGCGGCGGGAACCTGGACATGACGATGCTGCAGACCGTCCTCATCCACGCGCTCACGGAGCGGGGACAGATCCTGCGGCTGCGCGTCCGGATCGACGACATGCCCGGAAAGATGGACGACATCTCGGGCGTCATCGCCGATCACGGAGCGAACATCCAGACGGTCCGGCACGACCGCGCGGTTGAGGATCTCACCGTCGGCGAGGCGTACCTGGTGTTTCAAATTGAGACCAGCGGCGCCGAACACGCCGCGACGATCATCGACGCGATCGAAGCCGAAGGGTACATCGTCGAGGACGTGAACCGAAAATGAAAATATAATGATGTTTTGTGGAAAGGAGGGCGGGTTCGGTCGGTTTGAGAGTTAATTCCCTGATGAACGTGTTCGATACTAGATTGAAGGGTAGGCTTATACCGAAGAACGAAGAGAACCAATGAGAGGTAGTCACTAACAATGATCGGCGAGAACGAGCGTACGAGAACCCGATGGACCGAGCGGGGGCGCGACGCCCCGTCGAATGAGACGATTGAGTGGCGGACGTCCGCCACCGATCGCGGCGATCGAACAGCGGTGAAACGGTGATCTACAATGGCGGGAGCTGAATCAAACGGACCGGTCGGACGGTTCCTCGAGGAACTCGACACGCCGGTGTTCGTAGCCGGCTTCTTCATCGCCGCCGCGGCGGTAATCGCGTTCGTCCTCTGGCCGGAGACCACGTCGGGGTACATGACCAGCGTGAACGACTTCCTGTGGACCGCCGCGGGCTGGTGGTACCTGGTCGCGATGTTCGCCCTGGTCGCGTTCGCCGGCTTCCTGATATTCGGACCGTGGGGCAACATCAAGCTCGGCGGCGAGGACGAAGAGCCGGAGTTCACGTTCCTCGCGTACTTCGCGATGCTGTACTCGGCGGGGATCGCCGCCGGGATCGTGTTCTGGGGCCCTGCCGAGGCAATCTTCCACTACGACACCGTCTCGCCGTTCATCGGCGCTGAGGCGCAATCGGCGGGGGCCGCCGTTGGGGCGATCCAGTACACGTTCTTCCACTGGGGCCTCTCCGCGTGGACCGCGTACGTGATCATGGCGCTCCCGATCGCGTACTTCGCCTACCGATACGACGCGCCGCTGCGCATCTCGACGGTGATCGCACCGTGGGTGGGCATTGAAAACCTCGACCGTCCGATCGCGAAGGTCATCGATATCCTCGCCGTGTTCGCGACGATCGGCGGTGTCGCGACGACGCTGGGACTGGTCGGGAGCCAGTTTCTCGTTGGCGTCGAGTGGATCACCGGTGCGAGCGTCGGTGACCTCGGGACGGTCGTCGTGATTACCGGACTGACCGTCGCGTTCACGATCTCGGTCGCGCTCGGCGTAGAGAAGGGAATCCGCCGCCTCTCGTACTTCAACATGGCCCTATTCGCCGTGGTGACCGTCGCGACGTTCGTCCTCGGTCCGACGACGTACATCATGACCGTCGGCACGGAGGCGCTCGGCGCGTACATCAACGACTTTGTCACGATGAGCTTCTACACCGGCGCCGCCGAGAGCGTCGGCGGCGGCGTCAGCGGCTGGGTCGGCGGCTGGACGGTCTTCTACTGGGCGTGGTGGTTCTCCTGGACGCCGTTCGTCGGGCTGTTCATCGCGCGCATCTCGCGCGGTCGGACGGTGAGACAGGTCGTCGTCACGGGCGTCATCGCCTCGACGGGAATCACGATTCCGTGGTTCGCCACGATGGGCGGCACCGCGATCTTCCTGCAGGAGAACGGTCGCGCCGACATTCTCACCATCATCAGCGAACTCGGTGAGGCCGGCTCCGGATACCCGCTGTTCGAGGCGTTGCCACTCGGCGGCGTGTTGACGGGTCTGTTCCTCGTGCTCGTGACGACGTTCCTCGTCACGTCGGCCGACTCCTCGACGCTGGCGCTGGGAATGCTCACGACCGGCGGGAACGAAAATCCCTCGACGATCAACCGCGTCATCTGGGGATTCCTCATCGGCGCGCTCGCGTCGCTGCTGATGGTCACCGGCGGCGTTGACGCCCTACAGCAGGCCGCGATCATCACCGGCGGGCCGTTCGCGATCATCGCGTTACTGGCCGTCGCGGCGATGATCGTCACGTTCAGCAGCCATCGGCCGCTGTTCCTCCGCGAGGAGGACAACGTCTCGCTCACGTCTCTCGAGCTCGAGACGTCCGACCGCGAGGCTGCCGACGCCGATCCGTCCGACGACTGACCGACCGCTGTTCGGCCGCTCGATTCCTCGCGGTCGATTTCGATTCCGGTGCCGGACGCCGTCTCGGCGTTCGTCCGGCGGGGTGACCGTCGGCCGGGAGCGGCGATAGTACCGTCGACGATCGGCTCGCTTCATCACTTCTGGTTCCGGTAGCTATCCGTTCGGGTCGACTGGACGGCTACACGAAGTAGCGACGGCGAGCCCGCGATGCAGCCAGTCGGCGGTAGAAATCAGTTGTCGGCGTTACGCCGGTATCGCGAGCCTCACTCGTAGATCGGGAATTCCTCGCAGAGGTCGTCGACCCGCGACGAAACGCGATCGGCGACCGCGTCGTCGTCCGGCGCGTCGAGCACGTCGACGATGAGGTCGGCGACGGTCTCCATCTCGGCTTCCCCGAGGCCGCGGGTCGCGAGCGCGGGGGTACCGACGCGGATCCCGCTGGTCACCATGGGCGACCGCGTCTCGCCGGGGACGGTGTTCTTGTTGACGATGATGCCGACGTCGCTCAGCGCTTCCTCGGCTTCCGTCCCCGTCAGATCGGGGTGGGAGTCGCGCAGATCGACGAGCAGGAGGTGTTTGTCGGTCCCGCCGCTGACCAGCGAGAGCCCCCGTTCGTCGAACACCTCGCCGAGGCGCTTCGCGCCGGCGACGATCCGTTCGGCGTACGCTTCGAACTCGTCGGTCCGGGCCTCTGCGAAGCCGACCGCCTTGCCGGCGACGTTGTGCATCAGCGGACCGCCCTGCGCGCCGGGGAACACGGCGGAGTCGACGTCGTCGGCGTGCTCCTCGTCGCACATGATGAGTCCGCCGCGGCCGGCGCGAATCGTCTTGTGGGTACTCCCGGTAACGAAGTCCGCGTGCTCGGCCGGCGACGAGTGAACGCCGGCCGCGATGAGGCCGGTCACGTGGGCGATGTCCGCGAGATGGTAAGCGTCGACCGCGTCCGCGATCTCGCCGATACGGTCGTACTCGAACTCGCGCGGATAGGCCGAGGAGCCGCTGACGATCATGTCCGGCTCGATCTCGCGGGCCTGTCGTGCGACCTCGTCGTAGTCGATGTACCCCGTCTCGGGGTCGACCTCGTACTGCTCGACGTCGTAGAGCTGACCCGAGAAGTTCACGTTGTGACCGTGCGAGAGGTGGCCGCCGTGTGACAGCGACAGCGAGAGGATCGTGTCTCCCGGCTCGAGGACCGCGAAGTAGACGCCCATGTTCGCCTGCGTCCCGCTGTGCGGCTGGACGTTAGCGTGGTCCATCTCGAAGAGTGCTTTCGCGTGCTCGATGGCGAGTTCCTCCACCGTATCGACGTGCTGGCACCCGCCGTAGTACCGGCTACCGGGATATCCTTCCGCGTACTTGTTCGTCAACACGCTCCCCTGCGCCTCGAGGACGGCTTTCGAGACGTGGTTCTCCGAAGCGATCATCCCGAGGGTCGATTCCTGCCGCTCGCGTTCGAGCGAGACGGACTCGGACACGCTCGGCGCTATCCGGTCGAGTGGCTGTTCGAAGGCCATACGCTACGTGGAACGGATGCGAGTGAGTATCTTGCGTGCGTGTAACACACCCCACCACGAAACGTAACTCCGCTAACCGGACGTGGAACGGAGCCGAAATTTAAGAGACGCGAACTGGTATGCCAGTGTGATGCGAACCGTTAGCACCGACGACGCACCGGCAGCCGTTGGAGCGTACAGTCAGGCGACCAGAACCGACGACGTCCTCATCACCGCGGGCCAGCTCCCGCTGACGGCGGATGGCGAGCTGTTAGACGACGAATCAGTCGGCGACCAGACGCGGCAGTGTCTGGAAAACGTCGCGGCGATCCTCGAGGCGGAAGGCCTGTCGATGGACGACGTCCTCAAGACGACCGTCTTCCTCAACGATATCGACGACTTCGAGGAGTTCAACGAGGTCTACAGCGAGTTCTTCGACGAGGAGCCGCCCGCCAGGAGCGCGGTCGAGGTCGGTCGCGTCCCCAAGGGCGCGGCGATCGAGATCGAAGCGATCGCGGCCGTCGAATAGGCGACCGCGGCGAGCACCGGTCCGAAATCGATCCGTCTGTCCCACCTTTTCGTTCCGTCGATCGCGGTCGGCTCGGCGAGGCCAAGAAATGCGACCGCTCGAGCGTCCGTATTCGCGGCCGGACAGTGTCCGGGTGATGCGGACGGTTCAATCGCTGCGCTCCGACCTCGCGTCTCTCGAATTCGTAGAACGAATGCGATCGTCGTCAGGGACGGACGACTCATCGCGGCGGGCTCGCGCGACTGACGCGTCCGGCCGATCGCCGCTCGAGACGTCGGTCGTCGTCGGGCTCGTTCGCCGGGACCTCTTCGTCTGCAGGCCGTCGAGTCCTCGCGGGTGCCGGTACGATTCGTCGGTACGTCACCGCGCCGGTGATCGGGCCGACGAGGTAGATCCACACGAAGAACCACGTGTCCGGCCCGCCGAAGGGCGCGTTCGCGACGTACGGACCATCCACTGTCTGGTACCGGTTCGATCCCGAACAGATCGTTCTCAGCAGGTAGTTCACCGCGCTTTCGCGGACGGCTTTCAGACGAACTGATACGCGAAGTATACGTTGAATCGGTCCCGCGTGCTTCACAGCGGTATCAGTGTTATCTACCGGTCGACCGCGGCTCGAGGCTCGAGACCCGTCACCGTCGAAACGGTATCCGATGGCGATTCGTCTCGGGGACACCGGAACCGGTCCCGTGACTCGCGGACGTTCGACGGAACCGAAGAGAACGCTATCGCGGGGCGGAACCCATCAGTCGTCCGCAACGGCCGTCGTGTCATCGCCTTCGGCGGTGAGTTCCTCGCGGCTGTCGACCGGCTCGCTGGGATTCGCCTGGTCCAGTTCCGTCGCGGCACCGAGTCGAGCGTCGGTCGCGTTCGGATCGACGACTCTCGTCTGTCCGCCCTCAGTCGTGATCTCGTCCTCGAGGTGCAACCGGATCGCTTCCGCGAGGGCGTCCGCCTCGAGCGGCTGGCCGCGCTCCTTGAGGTCCGCTTCGGTCGCGTCGGCGGGGACGTTGAACGCCCGTTGCGTGATGATCGGCCCCTGATCGAGATCCGTCGTCACGTAGTGGGCGGTGACGCCGGCGATCCGGACGCCCTCCTCGAGGGCCTGCCGGTAGGCGGCCGCACCGGGGAACGCCGGCAGCAGCGAGGGATGGACGTTGATGATGCGGTCCTCGTAGCGGAAGACGACCTCCGGCGAGAGAATCCGAATGTAGCGGGCCAGCGCGATGAGGTCGATCTCGTACTCCGCAAGGAGGTCGAGAAGTTCGTCCTCGTCGGGCGTGCCGTTCTCGTCGCCGATGTCGTGGAACGGAACGTCGTATTCGGCCGCGAGCGGGCGGAGCGTGTCGTGGTTTCCGATGACGACCCCGATGTCCGCACCGAGTTCGTCGTTCTCCCAGCGCTCGAGCAGGGCCTCCAGGCAGTGGCTCTCCTTGGTGACGAGGACGGCGATGGACCGGTCCTCGCAGTTAGACGGGAATCGCACCGTGACGTCGACGCCGAACTCGTCGCCGAGCGCGTCGAGGTCCTCGCGGAGTTGGTCCCGCGAGACCGACATCTCGGACGCGTCGACCTGCATACCCATCCGAAACGTTCCCTCCCGTACGGCCTGATCCAGGTCGACGATGTCGACGTCGCGTTCGAACAGCAACGACGTCACGTCGGCGATGATCTCCGAGTCGTCGTCGCCGACGATCGTGATCTCGGTCCGCTCGCGGGTCATCGTTCCCACCTCCGAGACCCGTCCTCGGTCGCGGTCGTCGACTGCGCTCGGTCGATCCCGGTGGCGCGTACTGATCGGTCTACCCGGTCCGTCGCCGCGGCGGACGACGCATACTGTGCTAGTGACATCCACTCACCTCTTCCCGATCACCGTTAATGAACCTTGGTTCTCCTGATATCGGGAGAATACGTCGTGTTTGCCGACCGCTCTTCCAGTCAGCAAACAGACACTCTGAAAAGCAGCGTTCGGATCGATCAGCAACCGGCTCCGATCGGGGCCGAAGGAGATCAGGCCTCCGTTCGGAGGTAGTCGACGACGGCGGCCGGGTCGTCTTCGAGACCGCCACCCTGTGCGAACGTCGGTCCGCCGCCGCCACCGCCGCCGAACGTCGCCGTGACGTCGTCGACGAGTTCGCTCGCGTCCGTCTCGCCGGTCGTGCCGACGACCACGAACGCGCTTCCGTTCACGCCGGTCAGCGCGACCACGTCACCGATATCGCCCGCGAGCGCCCGTACGCGTTCTGACACGTCGTTGGGACCGATGCCGTCGATATCGAGCTCGCCGACGATCCACTCCTCGCCGTCCTTCGAGACGGTGTCGTCGCCCAACGACTCGAGGCGTTCCTCGAGCAGGCGGTCGCGCAGGGTGTCGACCTCCGCCTCGAGGGTCGCGTTCTCTTCGACGACGGCGGTCGCTCGCTCCGGAAGTTCCTCGACGCTCGTCTCCAGCGTCCGGGCGGCGCGAGTCGCGGCTCGCGTCTCGTCGAGTTGCGCGCGAACGGCGGTTGGGCCGACCGCGTACTCGACGCGTACGAGGCCCGATCCGGGGTTCGATACCTCGAGGACCTTGACGGGGCCGATCTCGACGGTGTTTTCGACGTGCGTCCCGCCGCAGGCGGCGATGTCCCAGTCGTCGATCTCGACGATGCGGACGGTATCGGTCGTCTCGGCCGCGCCGGTTTCGTTGAAGACGATCTCGTCGCGGTCCCGCGCCTGCGCTGCGTCCATCTCCCGCCAGGAAACGTCTCTCGACTCCCAGACGACCTCGTTGACCATCCGCTGGAGGGTGAGCGCGTTCACCTCGTCCGGGTCGCGATTGGTCTCGAAGTCGATGCGGCCCTTCTCCGCGTCGATGTCGAAGCCGCCGTAGCCGTGGTCGTCGAACAGTTCGCGACCGGCACCGTATAGCGCGTGACTGGCGGTGTGCGCTCGCATACAGTAGGTCCGGAACTCCTCGTCGATCGAGCCGGACACGTCGTCGCCCGTCTCGAAGTCGGGCGCCGTCGCCAGCGTGTGGACGGTCTCGCCGTCGCGCATCTGCACGTCGACGACATCGATCCCGTTCAGCGTCCCGCGATCGGCCGGTTGGCCGCCGCCTTCGGCGTAGAAGTACGTCTCCTCGAGCCGAACGTCGGTCCCGTCGACGGACCGCACCGCCGCCTCGAACTCCGTCACGTACGGCTCGTCCGGTGCGCGATTGTCTCTCGATTCGGAAGCCATTGTGCCGACTGTCGGCACACATCGTTATAAACCGTGCGGAGGCGCCGGTGCGGCGACACATTAATGAAGTCGCCGGTGGCACGTGTGGTATGGAGTATCACGAGTCGGTCGACTACCTCGAGTCGCTACAGCGGCGTCGACCCAAGCTCGGAACGGAAACGACCGCCGCGTTGCTCACGTATCTCGATCGTCCGCACGAGGACCTCGACTGTGTCCAGATCGCCGGATCGAACGGGAAGGGAAGCACCGGATGCATGCTCGAACGGATTCTTCGCGACGCCGGACTCGATGTCGGCCTCTATACGTCGCCTGATCTAAACGATCTGCGCGAACGGATTCAGATCAACGGCCGGAAAATTCCGAAACAGCGGGTCCGGGAATTCGTCGCCGAAATCGACGACTGCATCGAACGGCTCCGCGAGGCGGACGACACGCCGACCTACTTCGAGGTTCTCACAGCGCTTGCGCTCCACCACTTCGCCGCCGAGGACGTCGACGTCGCCGTCCTCGAGGTCGGCATCGGCGGCCGATACGACGCGACGAGCGCCGTCGATCCCGTCGCGAGCGCCGTGACCAGCGTCTCGCTGGAACACACCGACATCCTCGGCGACACGATCGAGGAGATCGCCCGCGACAAGGCGCAGGTCGCGCCAGCTGATGCGCCGCTGGTGACCGGCGCGTCGGAGGCGGCCCTCGAGGCGATCCGTTCGGAGACGGACGTGATTACCGTTGGAAGCGACGATGCGGACGTGATCACCCGCGAGCACGGGCTGGCATCGCCGATCGAGAGCGAGGTTTCGATCGCGGGACCGAAGTGGTCGCTCGAGACGCGGCTGCCGCTCGTGGGCTCCCATCAGGCGACCAACGCCGGTGTCGCGGCGACGCTGGCCGATCAGGTCGCCGGCGTCGATCCGGAATCGATCGCGCGCGGTCTCCGCGACGCCTACTGGCCAGGCCGGTTCGAAGTCATGTCGACGGCGCCGCTCGCGATCCTCGACGGCGCGCACAATCCGGGCGCCTGCGAGACGCTCGCCTCGCTCGTCGACCGATACTCGTTCGACGACCTCCATCTCGTCTTCGGCGCGATGCGGGAGAAAGACCACCGGGGCATGGCGACGGCGTTGCCGTCCCCGGATGCGCTCTACCTCTGTGAACCGGACGTGCCTCGTGCCGAGGATACGGCCGCCCTTGCATCCGCGTTCGACGATCGGGCGGCGACGATCGACCGCGCCGGGTCCGTTCTCGAGGCGACCGAGCGGGCGCTGTCGGCGGCCGACGAAGACGACTGCGTCCTCGTCACCGGCTCGCTATACGCAGTCGCCGAAGCGCGCGACCGGTGGACGCGGCTTCAGATCCCGAAGCGAACGGCCGCGACGGAGCAGGCGCGGAACGTCCTCACAAGCGCGGCCGTCGACGCGGAGACTGCCGAGTCCGTCGCGGACGAGACCGTCCATCGAACGATCAAGACCTATCTGCGCGGTCCGCAGGCCGAGCGCGTCGAACGGGCGTTCGAGGCGATCGGCGGAACGTGCGTCCGTTCGGACGCCGAGACGGCCGGTCGCCGCGTCGCGACGGTCCTCTCCGGGACGTCGTCGCAGTTCCGGGACCTGCTTGCGGAACTGACCGACGCCGACCGCGGACTCGCCCACGTCGCCGCCCAGCTCCGGCAAACGATCGACGATCGCGTCGACGACCGAGCCGATCGCGATCGGTATCCGTGGGATCAAACCCCCGCAGTCATGGGCATCCTGAACGTCACGCCAGACAGTTTCTACGACGGAGGAGAGTACGACCGCGTGCCGGACGCGGTCCGGCGAGCCCGAGAGATGGTCGCCGCCGGCGCGGATATCGTCGATATCGGCGGTGAGAGCACCCGCCCCGGCGCCGAGCCGGTCTCGGTCGCCGAGGAAATCGACCGCGTCGTCCCGGTCATCGAACGCATCGAGGACCTGGACGTCCCGATCTCGGTCGACACGCGGAAAGCCGCGGTCGCCGACGCCGCCCTCGAGGCAGGCGCAGACATCGTCAACGACGTCTCCGGACTCGAGGATCCGGAGATGCGCTTCGTCGCGGCCGACCACGACGCGTCGCTCGTCGTCATGCACAGCCTCGAGACGCCCGTCGATCCCGACCGAACCGCCACCTACGACGACGTCGTCGAAGACGTCCTGCACGAACTCTCGGAGACGGTGTTACTCGCGGAACGCGCGGGACTCGACCGGGATCAGATCGTCGTCGACCCCGGACTCGGCTTCGGAAAGGACCCCGCCGAGAGCTTCGAGTTGGCCGCCAGGACCGACGAGTTGCGCGCGCTGGGGTGTCCGGTCATGGTGGGCCACTCCCGGAAATCGATGTTCGACCGCGTCGGCTGCCCGTCCGGCGAGCGATTACCGCCAACGCTCGCGGTGACGACCATGGCAGCCGAACGCGGCGCCGACATCGTCAGGGTTCACGACGTCCCCGAAAACGTCGCCGCGGTTCGGACGGTCCGCACGGCGGACGCTCGATACTAGCCCTCGCAGCTGAAGCCGGAAGCAGAAGTAAGCTTACGTGAACACGATCACGAACGGGCAGCGAAGGTAGCGGTCGATATCGTCGGATACGTCTCCTCGAGTTCCCTCGCCTCCTCGGGAAGGACGGCGGCGACGACGTACTCGGTGTGATCCTCGAAGTAGTCCAGCAGACCGCGGATCCGGTCCGCGTCGAGCATTTCGACGGCGTCGATGACGACCACCGGTAGTTCGCTCGCGACGTCGTGAACGAGATAGCCCGCGAAGGCGACGACGAGCCCGATCACCTCGCGCTCGCTCTTGCTCAGGCTGTCGACCGTGTCTTCGTACGCGGCGCCGCTCTCGTTCGAGCGAACGATATGCAACTCGAAGTCGGTCGCCGACGGTGCGTCACCATCTCCCGCGAGCCGTTCGATCCAGACGCGCTCGACGTTCTCGTAGTCCAGTACGTCGAGGACCTGCTGCATCGATTCGTTGAACGTCGTGACGAGGTCGCGCTCGAGCGTCTCGATCTGCTCTCGCTGCTCTCGCAGCCGCGTCGCGACCGACTCGCGCTCCGCCTCGAGATCGTCGCGGTTCTCGAGTTCCGCCTCGAGCTCCTCGATCTCCCGTTCGAGTTCGGTCAACTCGTTCTCGAGCTGCCCGCGTTCGTACTCGAGGTCGCTCACCTCGCCATGGAGTTCGAGCAGTTCGTCGTCCCGTTCGTCGAGCGTTTCGGCGTCCGCTTGAAGCGATTCGATCTCGTCATCGAGCGCCGCTTTCTCGTCCCGTAGCTCGCTCAGCGTTTCTTCTCGCCGGTCGATCTCGGCTTCGATCGACCGCTCTTTCTCGGCGAGTCGCTCGCGGTCGTCACGCTGTCGTTCGAGCTGGCGTTTCTCCTCCTCGAGCGATCGTATCCGCTCTGTGATCGTTTCGCGTTGCTGTCGCTTTTCTCGGATGATCTCCTGGACCACCCGCACTTGCTCGGCGATCTCTTCCCGTTCGACGGTGGAACCACACGTCCAACAGGTGATCGTCCGCGACGCGGGATCGAGTTCGGCGACGATCTCGTCCGATTTCATCTCCTCGGGGATCTCTCGCTCGTCGTCCAGCAGCTGGTCGTTCATCTCGACGATCGGGCTCAACGCGTTGATCGTACTCGTCAACTGCTGTTTCTGATGGTGGAGGCCCTCGATTTCGCTCTCGATCGCATCGACGTCCCGCGACGACTCCGCCGTTCCAGGTTCGTCGCGCTGCTCGCGGACAGCCTCGAGCTCGTCCTCCAGCGAGCGGATCGCCTCTCGTTGCGTTTCGATCCGATCGCGAACGGACTCGCGCTCCGATCGCTTCTCCTTGAGGTCGTCGAGGACGTCGTTGCCGTCGGTCTCCGCGTCCCGCTCGTCGATCGCCTCGCGCTTCTCGCGGAGGGCCGTCTCGATCTCCTCGCGGTCCTCGCGCAGGGTCGTCGCTCGCGTCCGCAGCGTCGGGAGTCGGTCCTCGGACCGATCTAACTCCACGAGTCGCTCGTCGAGCCGATCCTTTCGCTCTTTCAGCCGCTCGATATCGGCCTCGATTTCCGCGGTATCGACGGGCCGCATCAGGAGTTCGTACAGGTCCCCGTCCGTGAGGAGTCGCTGCCTGATCGGATTCGTTTCTCCAAGTGCAACGAACAGTTCACAGAGGTCAGTCCGATCGGAGAACCGCTCCGCGTCGGTGACGATCGGATCGCCGTTTTCGTTCGACAACTCCAGGAAGTACTCGTTCTCGTCCGTTCGAAGTGTCACACGTCCGCGATCTGCGTCGCTCTTTATCGGCGGCGTGGGTCCGCCGAGTACGGCAGCCAGTCCGCGAAGGAACGACGACTTGTTCGATGCATTCTCCCCCGAGAGCAGCGTCACTCCAGGTGAGAGCGTCAGTTCGCCGTCGGTAATTCCACCAACGTTCTGGACGGTGATGTGTAATTCCTCGAACTCGCTTTCCGACTCCGATTCAGGGCTGTTTACAAACATGGATGGGCGAACGACCGATGCATCGGTAGGGCACAGCGGGTTGATTAGGCCGCGCGACGGTAGATGATGACCGTATCCTATATAATCGTTTGGCCGAATAATACGTTCACGATAGCGGAGAACCGTATGTACAACGATCCGCTATCGTCGGCCGACCGCCGACGTCGAAACCCGCTCCGTACTCGTGATGCCGCACGACGATCACGCGTCGGTCTCATCGTCCCGAACAGCGGTTCGACCGTCCTCTCGGCACGAACAGCGTCCCCGATCCACGAGGCGGGCAAACGTGTACTCCTCACCGCATTCCGTACATGCGACGCGCAGACTCAGCGTGACTTCCGGGTCGCCGATCGTTAGGAGACCGCTCGAGCGGAGTCGATCGATCGTTCGCATGGTGATCGACTCGGTTCGGGACAGTAATTTGAAGACGACGTTCTTTGCGTTGGTCCGATCGATTCGCGTGGTTCGCTCGGTGTCGACGTCGAGACAGTCGTTGAGATGCGTCCGAACGGTCTGGTAACTAACGAAGTCGTCCGTGACTGCGTCCGGATCGATGCCGTTCCGTTCGAGTCGAGACCGCGCTTCGACTCGCGTTCCGACGCTCACGTCATCGTCGGTAAGCAGGCGGTAGAGGTTCTCGACTTCACCCTCCAGCGTCTCCATGTCCGATTCGTTCACCGCCGCTTCGAGCACTTGCCGATTGTGATACGTTTCGAGGTCGCGGAGACTGGCTCCCGCGTCCCGGCGCTCGAGGAGTCGCTGATCGAGGTCGTCGAGTTTCCGCTCTCGGGCAACCCGATCGATCTTACAGCCTCCGGTGTCGTTCGCCATCGTATATATTGCGTGTGTGGAACACCATTTATTTTCTTCCCGCTGTGTCGCCGCCGCGAACCGTTATCCGACTGACTCGAGCATACTCTTATATGCTGCCCGAAGCAACGAGAGAGTACCGTGCAGACGGACGATACGCGATCGGCGAGTCGATATCGAACCGACGATCGAGACCGCTCGGTAACTAAGACGGACCACTACTGAAGAGATGCCTATCACCGTAAAAGCCTACGCCGAACACGACGAACTCGCTCTGGTCCCGACATTACGGAGTGTAGATGGTATCGAGATCGAAGTAATAACGCAGGCGAACACCGACCCGGATTCGGACGTTTTTCCGTTTCTCATCAGGTACGACGACCGCGACGAACTGGAGCGTCACCTCGATTCTGATCCGACCGTCGACAGTTACGAACTCATCGATGCGAACGACGACACGTTCATCTACTATATCGAACATCCGGACGGAACGATATTACTGAGTCCGATCCTCACGGAAGTGAACGGGTTCATGTTACGGACGGAAACCAGACGCCGCGGATGGTTTGTCCAGTTACAGCTCCCGGACCGAGAAGCGCTCAATACGATCTGGAAGTTTGCCGAAGAGTGTGGGATGATGTTCGAAATCATCGAGATACACGGGAGCACGGGGGCCAAAGAGGACGTTTTGTTCGGACTGACGGACGAACAGATCGAAGCACTGCAAACGGCGTACAAGTGCGGATATTTCAACGAGCCACGAGACACGGCCCTCAGCGGTGTTGCCGACGAAGTCGGCGTCTCCTCGACCGCGATGAGCGGTCGGCTTCGACGCGGGATGCGGAACCTGATCTCCGCGACGTTGATGGACGAAGATCTCGACTGACGGCCCCAATAATACTTGTTCTCTGTCATATAACTTTAGCCACACATCATATTCTATAGTAAATGTAAAGAGTGTTTCTAATAGGGATTGGCGTAATATGCCCCTTTAAAGCCCCAAATGCCCAAATTGCGATGTTTATAAAACTCATAATAGTTTTGTTTTGCCATCCCGACTAACCAATAATGACCGTCGAGTGAGTGTATAACTCCACTTATACATTACTGATTCGATAGAGTTCGAGCGGCCCACGAATCACCACCATACAGCGGTAGGCGGAACGGACTCCATCATATAGAGGGTATTTAAAGAGTAGGAATATTACTCATTAAAGATCATTTTGGTGATTGTCAATCATTAACCTATGAGTAGTGCCGTAGACTCGGCGGCCGACCGACCGACGCATCACTTACACCACGACTGGTCCGGGGAGGAGTGGGCGAGTGATCGTATCGTGCAGGCGATTGCGGAGTACGAAAACGAGCATCCGGAGGATCTCCCGCCGCTGAGCGGCAGTATTAATCCAGAGGCGATCGATTCGGCATTTGAATCCACCGACGGGAACGCCGGTAAGGCCGGGTGTATCACCTTCTCCTACTACGGCTACACCGTTCTCGTGCAGAGCACTGGACAGATTCTTATCAAGAAGAGCTGACTCCCCTCGCATATCACGACAATGACTGATATCGGCGGCTTTCAGGATCACGTTGCACGGATCGATCTCGGAAACGACAACATCGCGTACGAAGGGATCGACGAGGAGGACGCGAAGAAGTACATCGGAGCGCGCGGCCTCGGTGTGAAATACGTCTTCGAACAGGGACCGGACGTCGATCCGCTCGGTCCCGACAATCTACTGGCGTTCATGAACGGCCCACTGTCGGGGACGCAGGTGACGATGAGCGGCCGAATCGCCGTCTGTACGAAGTCGCCCCTGACCGGTACCGTTACCGACAGTCACCACGGCGGCTGGTCGGGCGCTCGCCTGAAGTGGGCCGGCTTCGACGGGCTTCTGTTCGAAGGGCAGGCCGACGACCCCGTCTACGCCTACATCGAAGACGGCACGATCGAGCTCCGAGACGCCTCCCACCTCTGGGGGAAAGGAGTCCACGAGACCTGCGAAACGATCGAGGACGAGGTCGAGGGCGCCTATGGCAAGAATCTCTCGATCATGGCGATCGGTCCCGGGGGCGAGAACGAGGTCCGATACGCCTGTATCATGAACGAAGACGACCGAGCCTCTGGTCGCGGTGGTACCGGTTGCGTGATGGGCAACAAACGGCTGAAGGCGATCGTCATCAAGTCGAGTACCGAGATGCCACAGCCCGCGGATTCGGAAACGTTCCGCGAGGGACACCAACAGGCGATGAAGGCGATCACCGAGTCGGACGTCACTGCGCCCAACGAGGGTGGTCTCTCGATGTACGGGACCAACGTCCTCATGAACCTCACTGAAGAGATGGATGGCCATCCGACCAAGAACGGCCGATACACCTCCGCGATCTCGTACAACGACCACGAGACGGACCGACCGAAGGATCTCGACGCCGAGCGTATCAGCGGCGAGAACGTCCGCGAGAATATCCTCGTCGACGAACCCACCTGTCACTCCTGCCCGGTCGCCTGCAAGAAGGAGGTCGAAGTCGACGTGATGCACAAGGGAGAAGAGCTGAACGTCCGGATGGAGTCCTTCGAGTACGAGTCCGCCTGGGCGCTCGGGACGAACTCCGCCAACGACGATCGAGACAGGATCGCCGTGATGATCGATCGCTGTAACGACATGGGCCTCGACACCATCGAGATAGGCAACATCATGGCGATGGCTATGGACGCGACCGAAAAGGGCTATCTCGACGACGTAGACGACGGACTCGACTGGGGCGATGCAGAGACGATGATCGAGATGATCAAACGGGTCGCTCGTCGCGAGGACGACCTCGCCGACCTCCTTGCGCGAGGCCAAGCGCGGATGGCCGACGAAATCGACGCTCACGACTGCCGACTCGACGTGAAAGGCCAGTCCATCGCCGCGTACGACCCCCGCTGTATGAAGGGGATGGGGATCGGCTACGCGACCTCGAACCGCGGAGCTTGTCACCTGCGGGGCTACACGCCCGCCGCGGAGATCCTGGGCATCCCCGAGAAGGTCGATCCCTACGAGTACGAAGGGAAAGGCGAACTCACCGCTCAGTTCCAGGACCTCCACGCGATCAGCGACTCGTTCGACATCTGCAAGTTCAACGCGTTCGCCGAAGGCATCGAAGAGTACGTTACCCAGTTCAACGGGATGACCGGGCTAGAGTACACCGAGGAAGACCTGCTCGAGTGCGGCGAACGAATCTATAACCTCGAGCGCTACTACAACAACCTCGTCGGCTTCGACGGCGACGACGACTCGCTGCCCGAGGTGTTCCTCGAAGAAGGCGAGACGCCGGGTCAGGGCGCTTCGGAGGGCGAGTACTGCGAACTCGAGGAGATGAAAGACGAGTACTACGACCACCGCGGCTGGGTTGACGGCGTCGTCCCCGACGAGAAACTCGACGACCTCGAAATCGAGATCGGTCCCGGTACCGGTATCAGCGACGGCGGAAGCGGAGCAGCGATTCTGTCCGACGACTGACGAAACGACCGACAGGTTTCTCGCAGTCTCGAACGCCATTCGCGAAGTCCTCGCGAGCGCGACCTCGAACACCTTCTATCGAACTCGTCGACGCTCCGCTTGATCGGCGTTGAACATTCTCGTCAAGCAATCTGGACCAGAGTACAGCAGCTAGCTGTCAACACCCAGATCCGCCGACGGGTGTGCCGTCACAGGTCGCTATTGATGAACCGCTGCCAAGATTAACGGCGACTGGCCTTGGTCCTACGCTGCAATAGACAGAGACTCACAACTCAGTCTCGCTGCCGCAGTATTCGGACGGCGAGGCACCGGTCCAGCCGTTGCGTTCCTGCATCAACTGACCGAGAATCACGATCTCGACGACACGGTGTTTCTCGTCGATGACTACAGATATCTTGCTGTCCTCTCTCGATTAGGACTAAGCGGTCAGCTTGACTACGTCGTGAGATGTCTGATCGGGAAGTGGTTTCATCCCCTCGAAATTTGGGCTGACCGCTTCCAGAACTCGTGGGTAGGCAGTCGGACGAGCGTCAGGGTGTCTTGAACAGTTCGGACACAATTACAATACACAACGACCACACCAATCACTCAGTGGACAAACGCCAGCGGAGGTGCTAAACTAGAGAGTGCCGCTGTGAACATACCATCGAGACATAACGAGGTTCTGTTCCATCAGCGGCGAAAGTCGACCGACTCAGCAGACACTCCCGAACAGTGATTATTTCTGTTCTCTCCTGTAGTCTCGTAACAGGCGGTAAGCCACTGCTCCGTGCCAGAAGCGCTTCACCAGACGGTGCCCGAAGAACTATTATATCGCATCTCGACGTAGATCGTAATGAGTAAGGCTGCCGACGTCTCGCAGCAATGTGCGTTCCCGACGGCGATCGACGTCACCGCAGTCTTAGACCGACTCGAAATCCAGTTCCTCGACGTCCACGACCATCGGGTGATCGTTATCTTTGCCGGCGCGATTCTCAACCTCGAGTGCCACAAGGGTGATCTAACCGCCCTCGAGCGTGCGGAGATCACCGTCTACGAGCCCCCAGTTCACAATAACAGCGATACCGAAAACGAGACCGCGGCCACGAGCGGAGTCATCGACGATTTCGTCGAGCAACTGGACGCGATGGCCCAGCCTCTGTGAACCGTCATCGGAAATTAGGTCGCGACGATGAAGGCGGTTTGGGGACGGGGACGACGAACTGTCGGATTATCGTATTTTGTCCGGTCACGTTCGCCTGCGGTCAAAGCCGACCGATTCGATCGGTCTTCCGTATCGACTCCAACGAGTCACCGCTACGTATCGAACCCCATTCGTTTGACTCCTCCAAATGTCGACATGAAAGGGACAATCGATTCGAACCGGAAGAAAACGACCGATCGCGGTCACTGTCCGAGACCGACGTCCGGCGAACCGGACGACGCCCTCGAGTAGGGCCGACGCCCGATCGCTCGGTTAGCGCTTGCATCGAACCTCGTCCGATCCGCCGACGGTCTCGAGGCACGTTCCGTCCATCGAAGTCACTCTGTTCTCCGTGACTCGAGGAGCAGCTTCTGCTCGACGCGCTTGACCGTCGACGAACTCCTCGACGACCTCGAAGTCATCGCGCAAAGCCTCCGTAACAATGCGGCCGAAAACGTCGTCGAGGCCCACGTCGACCCGATCCGGCTCCAGGTCACCACCTTCGGCTTCTCGCTGGCCAGCCTGGACCTGCGAGAACATCAGCAGAAGCATACTGACGCCATCGCCGAGGCCCTCGAGAGCGGGGGGATCGACCACTACGATCTCTCAGAGGAGGAGCGCGACACGTTCCTGACCGACGCCGTGTTACAGGACGAGCCCGTACTCGACCAGAGCGAAACCGACGAGCTCTCGGCGGACTCGGCGCGCGTTTTCGAACTCTTCGACAGCCTCGCCGACTGGCAGACCGAGTACGGCATCGAGGCCATCGACACCTACTGCATCTAGATGACCGACGAGCCGAGCCATGTCCTCGAGGTGCTGTTTCTGGCGGATCAAGCCGGCATCGTCTCGCTGCCCGAACACGCGGGCATCAACATCGTCCCGCTTCTGGAAACCGAGTACGCCCTCTCGGGAGCCCGCCGGATCATGGGCACGCTGTTCGAGAACGAAGCCTCCGGTCAGGCCCTCGAGGTCCGCGGCCGGACCCAGGAGATCATGCTGGGCTACTCGGACTCGAACAAGGAGAACGGTTTCCTCGCGGCCAACTGGTCATTGTATAAGAACCAGCGCCGACTGGGCGAGATCGGCCGACGCGACGAACTCCATCCCCGCGACTGGCTCGGTGAGAACCTCGAGCAGACCCATCGCACGGAGCTCGAGGAGCGGACGCTTCGGTTGACGGTCAAAGGAATCGCTGCCGGGATGAAAAACACCGGATGAAACGGCAAACATGTAGAACGGATCTTCGCCACTAAAGGTTGTTAATTTTACAAGTTGAGTTTTAACCGTCTAAATAAACACCGAATATAAATATGATCCGCTCGTGGATGATAGTGGAGATATCGATCAATGTCCATGAATGCCGTCGTTTACAAAGGCGAACGCGAGGTTGCGGTCGAAGAAGTCGAGCAACCCCAGATCGAACACCCGAACGACGTCGTGATCGACATCACGACGACGTGCATCTGCGGGTCCGACCTCCACATGTACGAAGGGCGGACGGCCGCAGAGTCGGGGATCGTGTTCGGGCACGAGAACATGGGGGTCGTGACCGAGGTCGGCGACGCGGTGAGTTCCCTCGAGGTGGGCGACCGCGTCGTCGCGCCGTTCAACGTCGCCTGTGGCTTCTGTGAGAACTGCGAGAACGGCTACACGGGCTTCTGTACGAACGTCAATCCCGGATTCGCCGGCGGCGCGTACGGGTACGTCGCGATGGGGCCGTACCAGGGCGGTCAGGCTGAGCAACTCCGCATTCCGTACGCGGACTTCAACGCGCTCAAACTGCCCGACGGAGACGAACACGAGGACTCGTTTGCACTGCTCGCGGACATCTTCCCGACCGGCTGGCACGGCACGGAGCTCGCCAACCTCCAGTCCGGTGACTCCGTCGCAATCTACGGTGCCGGGCCGGTGGGCCTGATGGCGGCCTACAGCGCGAAGCTCAAGGGTGCCGCGGAGATTTACGTCGTCGACCGCGTTCCCAGCCGCCTCGAATTAGCTGAGGAACACTGCGACGCGACGCCGATCAACTTCGAGGAGGGAGATCCGGTCGAACAGATCAAGGACGTCCATGGCGGGGGCGTCGATAAGGGCGTCGACGCCGTCGGATACCAGGCTATCGACCCGGATAAGGAAGGCGACGGCGCGTACGACCCCGCTCGCGAGAACCCGGCTGTTGTCATCAACAATCTCATCCGGACGGTCCGCCCGACCGGTGAACTTGGGATTCCGGGACTGTACGTCCCCGATGACCCCGGTGCACCGGACGACATGGCCGCACAGGGACGTCTCGGCATCGACTTTGGCCTCCTCTTCGAGAAGGGGCAGGCGCTCGGTACCGGCCAGTGCAACGTCAAGGAGTACAACCGCGAACTCCGCGACATGATCATCGAAGGGCGCGCCGATCCCAGCTGGGTCGTCTCCCACCGCGTCGGCCTAGAGGACGCACCGGAGATGTACGAGAAATTCGACAACCGTGAGGAAGGCGTCACGAAGGTCCTGCTGGAACCGTAACCCTCGCGCGATCAGACGCCTCCGTTTTTGGCGTGACTACGTCGCTCTACGTTCTGGTATACGCTACCCGCACAGGATTCTTCGTCCCTAGACGGCCGGACGCGAGGGACCGAGTACGAGACGCGACGAGTACCTGAGTACGATGCGAACCGGGCAGCACCGGTGATCGATCACCGTCGGCTGCGGGGAGTCTGCGGGCGCTGGAACGACCAGCGAAGAGATCAGACCCAGCGGAGATCAAGCAGATCCGCGGGGGAAGGGATCGGTAGCGTACGCTTCGGTCTGTTCGTCGGACGCAGCTAGACAGTCGTCGAGTTCGTCGGTCACGGCCGCTTCGTCGAGGTCGCTACCGATGAACACTAACCGTGTCGCCGGGTCGTCGTCTCCCCACTCGCCGATCGGGCCAGCCTGGACGGACGGACCGGCCTGACTCACCCCGAGAACCGTCTCCGGGCGACTCGCGACCCACGCGAACCCTTTCGCGCGGATAATCTTGCCGTCCCAGTCGTCGAGCCACGCGTCGAACCGCTCGGGATGGAAGGGACGCTCTCGCCGATAGACGAACGACTCGACGCCGTGTGCCTCAGCCGCCGAAACGGCATCGTCACCGTGGTCGTGACCCGGATGCTCGTTTGCTGCTTCTCCGGACAGCGCTCGCTTCCAGCCTTGTTGCCGCCGTGCCGCTTCGAAGTCGAACGATCCAGTATTAAGAACGGCACTCGGGTCGACATCGCTGTACGTCGTTCGATGAAGCGTCGCACGCGGCTGGAGTTTACGGATGGCAGTCTCGATAGACTCCCGCGCATCATCGGGAACCATATCGCATTTGTTCAGCAGCAACACGTCGCAGAACTCGATCTGGTCTACTAACACCTCGGTTAGCGGGCGCTCCGGGTCCGGGGCAGCATCCGGGAGGGATTCTTCGGAATCGAACGCTTTCCAGAACCCGTAAGCGTCGACGACCGAAACTGTCGTATCGAGGCGGAACCGGTCCGGAAGGCTGTCTTCGTTTGTCCCCTCCGTGAGCGCACGAGCGATGGGAACCGGTTCGCTGATTCCCGACGCCTCGACGACGAGGTAGTCGAACGAACGCTCCTCAGCCAACCGCGTCGCTTGAGCGACGAGGTCGTCCTGGAGCCGACAGCAGATACACCCGTTCGAGAGGTCGACGACACCTTCTTCCGTCTCGTCAGCGATCAACTCCGCGTCGACGTTGACCTCGCCCATGTCGTTGACGATGACGGCGATTCGCCTCTCGCCGGGGTTGTTCAGCAGTCGGTTGACCAGCGTCGTTTTACCCGCACCCAGCGGTCCACTGATAACGGTGATCGGAATCTCCGATGAAGACGTGACCATTCCGTATGGCATCTCGTGTCGACGTGTAATGAATCTCCCGTCACCGCCGAGAGTGATAGTTCGTCATCCGCTCCAATAGCGGCGATACAGGGACCGTTATCGCAGTTCTGTGTTCGCGGCTGGCATCGAGTCGGAACGGGGACACGTGCGCTATAGACTTAGTTCGCACCGCCCACAACAGATAATATATTTGATTTGTTGAAAAGAACGGGAAAACATGCCGTTTCGTCTAGCTCAATACGGGGGGAGAATTCACGCTCTCGTCGCCTCTGAGCAATTACGCCTGCTTCTGCAGGTACTCGACGACGGTCGCCGGTTCCTCGTGCAATCCGCCGCCCTGCGTACCGGTCGTACTGACTCACGCGCGACCATCGAATCAATCCACTCTATCGAGTGATTAAGACGATACTGAGACATGCGAACGCGATTCCAGCAAATCTCGTTATCGTAACCTCGTCTCCGAGAACGACGATACCGAGGACAGCCGCGACGACGAAGTACATGGCACCGAGAGTAGAGACCAGTGTCGTTGACGCTTGGGAGAATCCGATATACATCGAAATGAGGCCGATTCCAGCGAACAATCCAGCCGCGCCAGCAAGCAACCCTCCTCTCGCAGTAACGGCGATCGAGGCATCTGAAACGACGATCGACCCAAGTGCGAGAAGACCCGCTACGAGATACGTAATCGCGGCGGCAGTCCTCGGATCGATGGACTCTGATGCACCGTTGCCTAAGATTATCCAAATCCCCCACGACGTCATTGTAATTAAGCCGAACAAAATTCCCGAATCCATTCCTATAAATCCCATTAGTGAGTGCTTCGTGACTCTATTTAGAGAAAAGCCATGTTCATTATGACTGGTGTTTAAATACTCGCTGCTGCGGTTGTTCCGCGTCTAAAGGCCCTTCCCATGTGATGTCCTGAGCGTTTCCGACTTCGTTTCCCATTTCTCGAGCGTGATAGCGTTTCCATCGCCGGGGTCGCGGTCAGTTTCGAAGCCCAGGCGAACTTTCTCCGATCCGATATCAAACCCGCTGTACCCAGGGTCCTCAAACAGATTTCGTTCCACGCCGTACACCGAATGACTCGCCGTATGCGCTCGCGTGCAGTAGGTCCGGAACTCTTCGTCAATGCGACCCGTGACAGCATCTCCCGCTTCGAAGTCAGGCTCGGTCGCGAGGGTGTGGATGAGTCCTTGTCTCGTTTTTACACGTCGGTGACGACACCGTCCAGAGTCCCGTCCGCTAGATTGCTCATCGAGTCGGTAATCATAGGGGGATCTCACCACACACTTTCGTAAACACCACGATGCTCGTAAAGCGTGAGACGCAACTCGTCGGCGGAGAGTTACACTTTATCAAGACGCAGCCAATCGGCGCAGAGGAGGTACGAAACACGACTCCAGATCGGAGAGTGTCGTCGCAGCAATTCCAGATAACGAATCTCGGTGTTCCGAAAAACGGAACTACATACTTGATCGGATGAGTCTGCGCTTACGTTTTAGATCAGTTATGAGTTATAGGCCTCCTGGGCGAGCTGGTGGAAGCGGTGGACGGTGTGTTCGTTGGGGCCGAGTTGGGCCTGAGCGAGCGCGCCCGTTCTAAGTCCCTTCCACTGGCGTTCGACCAGTTCGAAGTCCTCTTCCTGGAGCTGGCGGCTCGTGCGAACGAACTCGCGCTCTTCGTCGGAGAGTTCGCTGTCGCGGAAGTAGTAGTCCGCGATCAGCCTGAAGCGATCGGTATCGATCGGGTCGATGATGTAGGTGCCGTAGCCGTCGGCAGTGCCGTACATATTGACCGTGAAGTTCGGCCAGAAGTAGTGAAACTGGGCTTCGTGCTCGTCGTGGATCCGCATCTCATCGTCGACGTCCTGAGCGTGCGTGTAGTGGAGTACCCAGTGGTAGTCGTTGACCTCGAGTTCGGAGTCGTTGAGCGAGATGCCCTTGATCCAGTCCTGGTGGTTAGCCTGGCAGTGGTCGCACTCCGAGTAGTTGCTCGCGAACACCTTCCAGTTGCACTCGACCTCCGAACTGATCCGGGTGGCGAGTTCGTACTCCTCAAGGGGCAACGCCTCGAGACGATCCTTCATCACGCCGGCCTGCTCGGCCAGCGGCATCGGATCCTCGCGCAGGTTGACGAACAGCAGCGGACCGATGCTGTCGGCGTGCACCGACTCCGCATCAGCGAGCTCGTCCGGATCGACACGCCCGGGATCGGTCATCGGCGCGTCCTCGAGAAGCGCGTTACCGTCGCGAGCGGAGAAGTTCTCCACGGCGCGGACGTCACCGTCGTCGTCTCGAGCGACGATTAGATCACGCCCGCCGATGGTTCGCGTGAAGTACTGGCCGGGATCACTGATGCTATTGGCGTGGCCGGCGTACACCCAGTACTGGCCGAACACTTTCTCTTTCTCCATCTCGAAGACGTCGTCATCGGTGAAGTACCGGGCCGGCAGCGCGTTCGTCTTCTCCGTGATGTCTGCGCTTACTGCCTCGGTCTGGCTTTGGTTCCATTGCGTCATACAGTAGCACAATTGAGGGCATTACGAAAAAGCGTTAACCAGTTATATAGAATCCCATTATATGTCCGGTTTCCAGATCCGGATATCGGATCATGCTGCGACATCGATTCGACTGTCTCGAGCCAGCGACTCGCCACTTTACGCGCTTGAAGCGCTGCGATACCCGACAACGAGAAGTCGAACATGATAGGGGCCGAATCATCAGTACACTGAATCGGTTCCGCGTCGGCGGAACCGAGCAGAAGATCAGCAGAACTGATCGACCCGTTTCCGCCTTTGAAGATGTCCACAATCTGGTATAACGGCCCGTCATTTAGCACTCCAAGAATGTCATATGCTACGTTGGCACAAGACGTGAGATGCCATGTCCGAACTGCGAACAGACGATGGTCGAACCGTACGAACGATCCACGCCGATGTGCGATCACTGCGGGAACGTGCCGTCCCTCGGAGCGGATTGACGATCGGCTCGCGGTGACCGTAGCTGTTTTTCGGAAAACAGCCACCACTGCGTGTGGATGCGTAATTAGCAACCGATTCCTGATGGAAGTCCGAATCACGCCGGAAGAGATGAGGTGGCGACAAGTGACAGTCACTGATACTATCGCCTTTCAGTCCGCCCGGAATGAGGGATGAAGAGAATCGCCTGGCTACCGTCGTATCCGATCGGTACCGCCGTATTTACGCGAGAGTCTCGCGAAACGAAATCGTGAAACACAAAACCTTAGAAATAGTACCTTTCGTGGATGGGGCACGATCTCTCTGGACTACGTTTTCGAACGGAACTACGACTTCAGTGTGAAAGAGGCGGAAATAGAACTGCTGCCGGATGCGTACGATCGCGAGTGAAAGACGTAGTATCACCCGTACTTTTCGAATGCGTAAAAGCGGACGGTGGGGTCGCAGTTTCAGTGTCACAAGTCGCCGCGACTAGCAGGCTACTATGACCTCGGAGACTTCTTTCGGCCGCTGCAGCTCAGTAGGCGATGCCGGGAGTCAGCGGAAGATAATAGCCCACCGCACCGATGAGAGAGAGCAGGTCTGCCGACCGATGAGAACAGGCGAATCGTTCGAACGTCGAGCTACCGATCGGGTTTCGGTCGGACCGTGTATAATCGGTCTCGACATTGAGACGGCGGGCGTAAACGCAGGTGATTACATCAGTACGAGTGTAATGGACTTGGCGAAGTGAGCCGACGTACCGTAGTCGAACGGGAGAGACAACCGAATAGGAGGCCGGGTAACGGATCCAAAACGGAACCCGGGAGAAGAGTGCAGTGTCGTCTGCCGACCGTTCGCCCGCTCCTCGACGCTCGACTCAACGCTGTGAGTGGCGAGCAAGTCTCGGGACCGAGAGTCATCCCATACGTGGCGTTATCAGGGTGCTTTCGGGCGATCGTGACGTCATCTCGCCAACTGCGAACGAACGGCGGACGGTTTCGAATAGACAAATGGTATAACCCCCTACAGATTGTGGATCGGCGAAATGGGGAGATGACAGTCCCAGATCCGCCGATGGTTGTTCTGAGAAGCGAAATTCGAACTAGTGTTTCGATGTGCGAAATGCTTAATTGGAATGGCATGGATTGACATCACATATGATGGGCCAACCGAAGAATCCGACATTGAAAACGCCCGCTCGCTCGCTGGCGCTGATCGACCGAATACGGGAACGCGGCGGCGCGAACCTCTCCCAGCTCGCCGAAGATCTATCGCTCGCCAAAAGTACGGTATACAAGCACGTGATCACCCTGTACGAATGCGGCTATTTGGTAAAAGAGGGCGACGAATACCACATCGGTCCGAAATTCCTCGACCTCGGCGAACATGCTCGGAGTCGAAAGGTAGGTTACCAGTTCGCGGACGACGCCGTAAGAGAGCTGACGGACGCGACCGACGAAGAGGTCGATTTCGTGATCGAGGACCACGGTTGCGTCGTCACGATCTCGGAATCGTACCACAAATGGGTGAAATACCCGGACGAGAGCGATTCGAACCGCTACCGTGCTCGAATGGGGACATATTACCACATGCACGCTACCGCATCCGGGAAAGCGATTCTCGCCGAATTGCCCCGGGAACGTACCGAAGCAATCCTCGACCGGTGGGGACTACCGGCGAACACGGATAACACGATCACCGATCGACAGGCCTTCTTCGAGGAACTCGAGCGTGTCGACGATCGGGGATACGCGATCGACGACGAGGAATTTACCGACGGATTGCGCGGCGTCGGGATGGCGGTTGATCGACCGGACAGTCCTCCCATCGGTGCCATGAGCGTCTCGGGACCGAGCTATCGCATTACCGATGAGGTGATCGAGCAGAATATCGTTTCGGTGCTCGAGCGGACCGTCGAATCGTTCGAACGACGGTTGGCGAACGACCGTAGTGACGGTCCGTAGCGGACCGAACGTGGCGCATCGGAAAGGCGCCGGCGTTCTCCGACGGATCGAACGCAACACCTCTCCCGAGACGATCGGCTCGCGAAGTCGATGATCGACGATACTCGAGGTCCGTTTCCACATTCGAAACGCATCAGAACGGTCACTGTTCAGTTACCAGATATCAATTGTTTGGGTGGCTAACGAGAAGGTCGGAGCCGAGAGTTCCTCCCCAAGCGAGCAGGGGACCGAATAGTGCGGACGGCGGACCGATCCGCCGCGATCGGGGCCCAGCCGGTCACACGGACGCAGACACGTCGTTCGCGAAACCGCGGCGGTGTGACCTAACACTAAGATTTATATACTGGAATATGGAATCCTCGGTTGGAATGCGAGAGAAAGACACTCATGCGGGCCGAGAGACGTCCATAGATAGTACGGCTACGGAATCACCCGGCATTCTCGACGCGAAACGCGAGGGTGAGCGCCGATGAGCCTCGGCGACTACACGCTCACCTTTCCGATCTGGGTCGAATTCGGGAACGGATCCAGCGAGAACATCGGATCGATCGTCGATTCGCAGGGCTGGGAGAAGGCGCTGATCGTCACGGATCAGGGGATCCTCGACGCTGGCCTAGTCGACGGGATCCGAACGTCGCTCACTGCCGAAGGCATTGAGTACGCTACCTACGACGGCGTCGAGCCCAACCCGACGGCCGGAATGGTCGACGAAGCGACCGAGATGCTGGAGCAAGAGGGATGTGACTTCATCGTCTCCGTCGGCGGCGGAAGTTCGATCGACGTCGGAAAGGGAGCGTCGCTGATGGCGACCAACCCGGGAGAGATCGCCGATTACGAAGTGACGTCGGCCGAGGAGGTGATGGAGGAACCGATCGAGAATCACCCCCTTCCGCTGGTGACGGTACCGACAACCGCCGGAACCGGCAGCGAGGTCGATTACTGGGCCGTTATCACCGACGAAGAACGCGAGTTCAAGATGGCCCTCGGCCAATCGCCGCTGTACCCGGGCGGACCGTACCTGGGCGCCGAAATTTCGCTGGTCGATCCCGCCCTGACAGAGACGCTACCGCCGAGACAGACCGCCGCGACCGGCTTCGACGCCTTCTCCCACGCGCTCGAGAATCACGTGTCGTCCGCCCGTCCGCCCCTCGTCGAACCGCTGACCAAACACGTGATGGGACTCGTCTCGGAGCACCTCCCCGCCGCCTACGAGGACGGCGAGATGGAGGCGCGCGAACAGATGATGTTCGGCTCTCACGTGGCGGGGATCTGCGAGAACTTCGCCGGATTCGGAGCGATCCACTCCCTGGCCGAAACGACCGGCGGAATGTATCCCGAAATCCCACACGGCGAGGCCATCGCCGCGTACACGCCCGCCGTGATGCGATACAACATCGAAGCCGTTCCCGGTCGATACGCCGAAGTCGCGGAAACGATGGGCGTGGACGTGTCCGGGTTATCCGACGAGGAGGCCGCGAGGGAAGCGGTGGACGCCGTGGAGGAACTCATCGACAGGGTCGACCTCCCCTCGAGTCTCCGCGAACTCGGCGTCGCGGAGGACGATCTCCCCGCGATCGCGGAGAAGTCGTTAGACACGATCGAGATTCACGACAACCCCCGAGACGCGGACGCCGACGACCTCTTGGAAGTCGCTCGGGACGCGTACTGATCGTCGCCGATCGCGAAACGCAGCCAATCGAGGGAGTTGACCCCGGTCACCCATCGACTCGACCGAGCACATCCGTTCCGATACCGTCGGAGAGATTCCGTTTCCGTCGCCTTCTAGCGGACGGTGAACGTTCGGAGCCGGAGACTCGAAAGAGCGACAGCCGACCGGTAGTGTGTTAGTTTCGACGGAAGAGACGGGCAGTTCCGAACGGACGCGACCGCGTCGGCCTCACCCCTCCGTCGCGGACGTCAGTCATCGGTAGTCTCATCGATCATCGGGAACAGTGTAGCAGGAAGTTTCGTTCGCGGCACCGATTTTCGAACTCGAAGCTCTAGCATCGACGGGTCTATGCTAAAATATATGAAGGATGGTAACAAACCACTTCCTGTAAATGGCATCAGAGACTGTTAGCGGCCAGTTACGGGAGAATCACGTGGAAGCGAGAGAACGAGTCGAGAATATCAGCACGTTCGACTCGTGGCTAGACGGGTCTCGATACGAGACGGACGAGGTCGTCGAGACCGTCGACCCCGTCGTCGGTGAACCAATCACCGCGATTCCGCGCTGCGGCTCGGCGGAGGTCGATACGGCAGTCGACGCCGCGTGGAGCGCGTTCGACGAGGAGTGGTCGGAGACGACCCCTGCCGAACGATCTCGACTCATGCTCGACTGGATCAACGTACTCCGCGATCACGTCGACGAACTGGCGTTCCTGGAGTGCATAGACACCGGGAAGCCGATGTCGCAGGCTCGAGGGGAGGTCGAAGGGGCGATTGGAACCTTAGAATACTACGCGTCGATCTGCCGGGGCCAGAGTCAGGACGGGAGACAGGTGTCGACGTCCGAGGATCTGCACCTCTACACGCGAAAAGAGCCCTACGGCGTGGTCGGACAGATCACGCCGTGGAACTTCCCGATCTGGGCGGCCGCGTGGAAGCTCGGGCCCGCGCTTGGGACGGGGAACGCGACCGTGCTGAAGCCGTCGGCTGAGGCCCCGCTGACGACGATCCGCATCGCCGAACTGTCCGAGGGTATCTTCCCGGACGGCGTGCTTAACGTCGTCACCGGGACCGGATCGGAGGTCGGCGGCGCACTGACAGAACACGATCAGGTCCGCAAAATCTCGTTCACTGGCAGCGTCGGCGTTGGACAGCGAGTGATGCAGGCGGCCGCCGAAAACGTCGCCCCGGTTACGTTAGAACTCGGCGGGAAGTCGCCGTTTATCGTGTTTCCCGACGCCGACCTGGAAAAGGCGGTTTCCGCCGTCGCTGACGGTATCTTTTACAGCACGGGAGAGATCTGCGACGCGTTCTCTCGAGCGATCGTTCACGAGAGCGTCCACGAGGAGTTCGTCGACCGGTTCGTCGAGAAAGCCGAATCCTACACGCTCGGCGATCCGCTCGACGAAGAGACGACGATGGGGCCGCTCACTACCGAGTCCCAGTACGAGACGGTCACAGAATACATCGACGTCGGCGAGAACGAAGGCGCCACCCTGCTCACGGGTGGCGGACCGCCAGACGATTCCGACCTCCGGAACGGCTGGTTCGTCGAACCGACGGTGTTCGACGACGTGGAGAACGATATGCGCATCGCTCGGGAGGAAATCTTCGGGCCCGTACAGACGATCAACACGTTCTCGAGCTACGACGAGGCGATCGAACTCGCGAACGACACCGAGTTCGGACTTGCAGCGGGCATCGCGACCGAGCGGACGTCCGTCGTCCACAACGCGGCGGCGGACATCGAAGCGGGGCTCGTGTACGTCAACGAGTACGGTCCGATCCTGCCGCAGGCTCCGTATGGCGGCTTCAAGGAGTCGGGTATCGGAAAAGACCTGGGCACGGAGGTGCTCGACCACTACCAGCAGACGAAATCGGTCTACGTCAATCTCGATGAGCCGGAACTCTGACGGGAGGATTCGGAGAGGTGGAATCGTCACGACTGACGAGATAGTGGTATCGCGACGTAGTCGGGACGACCGCCTCCGTTACCGCTGACCGAAGGTAACGGAGACGCACTCAAGCGATCCCGAATACGAGAGATAGTGTACGGGACCGAATTCTCCGTCGTTCGCGCCGAAATCGTGTGCGACGACGGTTCTCGTTTCGATGTACCGTCCGAGTTTTTCGACCGAATCGTCGATATGTCCGAAAGGTATAAGTACCGTTCCGTTGGGATAGCAGATGCACTGGTAATACATAACATGAGTCACGCATCGGACTGGGGATCGATTACGGAGACGTGTAGTTTCATCATCGAAAAACAATGAACTTCTGGCACATATTCGGCCTGGAAAGCGCAGACGCCGATGAGAAACTCCTGTTCTTCATCACGGGAGGGGCGTTGCTGGCGTTAGCAGCGATCGGTATCCGGAGTCCACAGGTCCTCAACGATACGTTCAACGAGGCCTTCGGATGGGTGTTGACCTACTTCGGTTGGTGGTTCATGTTACTCGGGATGGTATTGCTCGTCTTCTCGACGTACATGGTCTTCTCGCGATACGGTCACATTCGGATCGGCGGACAGGACGCCGAGCCAGAGTTCGATCTGTTCTCGTGGCTCGCCATGGTGTTCACGGTCGGGTACAGCGGCTCGATCATCATTTGGGGGGTCGGCGAACCCATCTCCATCGTGAACAGTCCGCCTCCGGAGCCGCTTCCGGTCACGGGGGCCTCAATCGAATCGCTCGCGCTCGCGTTTATGTTCATCCACGAGGTCTTCCCGGGACTCGCCATGTGGTATCCGCCGTTCGCGTTGGCGTTCGGACTGATCATCTACACGCGCGGTACGGATTCGTACAAGTTCAGTTCGATGCTAAAGGTGTTCCTTGACGACGATCGGTACAAGCTCCTCTACTGGACCGTCGACTTGGCGGCGCTGATCGCCATCATCGGCGGCGTCGCGGCGGCTATCGGATTCTCCGCGCAGGTGTTCTCCGCCCTGCTGGATACGGTGTTCGGCGTTCCCCCGACGCTGTTCACGTACGGGCTGTTCGGCGTTCTCGGACTGGTCTTCCTCGGGGACGTCTGGTTGGGGCTGCGAAGCGGGATTCGCAACGCCGCTCGGATCACCGTCGTCCTCATGTTGGTCACATTCGCGCTGCTCCTCACGGTCGGACCGACGCTCTTTACGATCAACCTCGGACTCGACGCCGGCGGCGTCTGGCTGAATAACATGTTCCGCCTCTCGCTGTACTCCGCTCCGACGGCTGCGGGCAATTGGCCCCAACAATGGACGAGTTTCTGGTGGGCGTGGTGGGCCGCATGGGGTCTGTTCGTCGGCAGTTTCGTCGCCCGCGTGTCGAAGGGCCGAACCATCCGCGAGACGTTCGTCTGCCTGGTCGTTATTCCTGGCGTGTTGCTCTGGATACAGCACTCCATCGTCGGCGGCTGGGTGCTCGCACCGGGATACGTCGGGCCGGTCAGTGACGCGTTTGCCAGCGGCGGTATCCCCGCCTCGATCGCGACTGCGGTCACTCTCACGCCGTTCGCACCCCTGCTGGGAGTGTTGCTCATATTGGTGATCGCCGGGTACGTCGTGACGTCCTTGGACTCGGCCGTGTACATCCTCTCCTCGATAACGCTTGGCACGGAGGAGCCGAACGCTCGAAACCGGGCGTGGTGGGGAGTCCTGCTCTCCTTCCTCGGCGTGATGACGCTCGAACTTCCGGTGTTCGACGCGATGCAAGCGTTTCCCCCGGTGCTCGCGCTCCCGTTCACGCTCTTCCTCCTGGCGATCGTCTATGCAAGTTACGTTACCGCTCGCGAATACTATCAGGGAGAGTCCACGCTAGCAAACGAGGACACGTTGATCACGTCTGCGAACACCGATTCCTCCCACCCACAGGGGCAGGACGACGATGACTAGCGCGTCGGTTCGAAGGGGAAAGCGAGGCGTCATCGAGACTGCGACCGGAGACCGGTGACTGCTTGGCGGCGTGCGCGAACTCGAGCAGTAACGAACCGATCACGATGTGTTTCGCGAGCGAACGCGATCCGCTCGACTCGTCCGCGAGTTCGATCGGTTCGCGATCAACGCGATAGCGATACCGGCTAGGAGGATTCCCGCAGTATCAGTCATCTGCAAGGGTTCTTCCAGAAAGACGACCGCGATAACCACCGCGACGATGAAATAGAGGGCGCTGATGGTCGTGACGATCGCGGCGTCACCCCTCGCGAGCGCCGCGTACAGGGCAATTCTACCGGCCGCCGACGCGACACCGGCGAGCGTGGCGTAGAACAAGCCGTCGTAGACCACGGCCGTCGGGATCGTCCGCGTGACAACGATATAGGTAACGACGACGAGCGTCCCCACCGCGTAGGAGATCCCCATCGCCGTCTCCGGAAGGATGGAGTCCGTTGCGAGCCTGGCGAAGACCGCCTACAGGCCCCACGCGATCATCGTTACTAACGCGAGCAGTATCGGACGTCCCATACAGTGGACAGTCTCACGAACCACCATTACCGTTAGCGCACCGACAGACACGTCGCGTAGCCGAACCGCGACTGGTTTCCGGGAGTTCGAGTTGAACGGCTCTGCGAGCAGTGTGGGTACCACCCGTCCCTCGGAGCGGAGTGACGATCCCGATCTCGAGTACGGTCAGTCGGCGTGATTCGCCCGCCCGTTGATCGGAGCAGTCAGCTATTTCCGTTGACGGGAGCGAGAATCGAGTATGGACGACAGGAAACAGGCCACGTTCGGCACCGAAGGCGAGCTCCGGACCGACGAGACGGACGCGACCGACGACGATTCCGACTCCGGACCCGAGCGCGACGACTTCGGCGACGAACTCGGTGAAAACGCGACCAAGTCCGGGGCGAATCGGTACGTCGTCTCGAGCCTTCTCCAGAAGGCGGTTCGGCGATCCGACGAGGAGGTCGCGGCGTGGGCCGCGTGGGAACTGGTCCGTTCGGGCTACGCCTGGAACTTCTGGGACCGAATTAACCTCTACGTCGTCGAGGACCTGCGCGCCGGACACGAGGTCGCGCTCACGGTGGCCCGCTACGAGGAACTGGCCCGCGAACGCTGGTCGGAAGAGTCCTGGCGCGGGCGGCTCTGTGCGGTCCACGCGGCCCTGGCGGCCGCTCGAGCACCGTCGTCTCGCGAGGCCGCACACGCCGACGATTACTTCGGCGAACTCTCCGACGAACGCGCTGCCGCATGCGAGGAGGGCCGCGAGCCCCGCTACGACCATCCAGTCGACGAACTCGAGCCCGGCGGGACGTACGACGCCGTCTTCGACCAACACACCTACGAGGGGAAGCGGCTCGGTCGCGGCGGAGCGTTCTTCAGAACCCACGGCGGGCGAGTCGGGCCCGAGGGCGAACCGGAACTGAGCCGCCAGTGGCGGATCCGGAGCATGCGACTCGAGGACCGCGACTACACCGAAGACGAACTCGTTCGCGCGGTGGAACCGATCGATCCTGACGAGAAGTGGCCCAAGACGGACGCGACCGATCGCGAGGAGTGACCGTTGCGACGAGCGACGGCGGTGAGCGGGAGCCGTCCGGCGTTTCGAATCGAACGCGAGTCAGTGAGCCGGGGGACGAACGAAAACGGTCGGTCAGAACGCGCCTAGATGATCGTCCTGTGGTTCGTACAGGCCGCCGGTCATCCGTACTTCATGGATCTCGTCGATCGTCTCGCCGATCGATAGTCCGCGGTCGGACATCGCCGCCGCGACGACGCCGATCGGGACGCCGTTCTCGTAGTGCTCTTGGAGCTGCCAGACGACGTCCTTGAGATCGTCGCTCGTGACGTCCTCGTCTAAATCCAACTGTGCGCGTTCGAACTCTACGTCGTGGCCCGTCACGCGATAGTGACGGCGGTAGAACTCGACGATCTCGTTCGGCGTCTCGGTTCGTAGATCGACGTCGCACTCCGGACAGGACGCGACGTACGATGCCTGATCTTGCGTGCTCATAGGTATCGAATTTCGGATTCCGTTTCGGGTGCTGGCGAGTGCTGGTCGGTGAACGGTGCGATCACGAGTCGTAGGCTTCCTGGGCGAGCTGGTGGAAGCGGTGGACAGTGTGTTCGTTGGGGCCCAGCTGGGCCTGAGCGAGCGCGCCCGTTCTGAGGCCTTCCCACTGGCGTTCGACCAGCTCAAAGTCTTCTTCCTGGAGCTGGCGGCTCGTCCGGACGAACTCGCGCTCTTCCTCGGAGAGTTCGCTATCGCGGAAGTAGTAGTCCGCGATGAGCTGGAAGCGGTCGGTGTCGATCGGGTCGATGATGTAGGTGCCGTAGCCGTCGGCGGTGCCGTACATATTGACCGTGAAGTTCGGCCAGAAGTAGTGGAACTGGGCCTCGTGCTCGTCGTGGATCCGCATCTCGTCCTCGACGTCCTGGGCGTGCGTGTAGTGGAGCACCCAGTGGTAATCGTTGACCTCGAGTTCGGAATCGTTGAGCGAGATGCCCTTGATCCAGTCCTGGTGGTTAGCCTGGCAGTGGTCACACTCCGAGTAGTTGCTCGCGAACACCTTCCAGTTGCACTCGACTTCCGAGACAATGCGGGTGGCGTGTTCGTACTCCCCGAGGGGCAGCGCCTCGAGGCGGTCTTTCATCACGCCGGCCTGTTCGGCCAGCGGCATCGGATCCTCGTTGAGATTCAC
>NZ_RQWN01000008.1 GCF_003977755.1 Haloterrigena salifodinae | reverse complement strand
AACTCGAGCAAATCTCCAAACTCGAGCAAATCTCCAAACTCGAGCAAATCTCCAAACTCGAGCAAATCTCCAAACTCGAGCAAATCTCCAAATTACAGCACAGATAGCGTTATATTTGTCTAATCTGCCAGATTGGCAGAGAGGTTTTGTTGAGTGACTCCTGTTTGCCCTGATCGGAGACGGTTCCGTTCAACGGCGTGACTGATGTGCCTATTGACTGACCGGACATCGTCGATGTCCCCCATCACAAAGACTGTCCACAGATGGGTGTCATAATCGCCGTAGACATTGACTTGAATCTCCTTCTGCTCGAAATACTCCTCAATGCCGTTTGGATCAACCTGCTCAGGGTCGTCGATCGAAACGGTGAGAATGGGATGGTCATCCGACCAGCTAATGACACTGCCGGAATACTTGATTTTCGCCCAGCGTTTCAGCGTACCAAGCGCCGACGAGGTGCAATCTGACTCGAGGAGTTGGTGAGTATATGCACATGCGCTGTCCTCAAGCCACCGAGGGGGATTTGAAAGCGACCGACCAAGATGGGTCCAAGCAAGACTAGCGCAGCTCTTTAGTACGTCGTAAATGACGTTCTGTACCATCGCCATCATGATCCCCGTTGTGGGTGTCATGCGTGTGTTTCATCGGACACTGTACCTAAATCTCATTTGACAAAACAATCTTCGAGTCCACATTAGGGGCTTTAGACCGAGATTCCGCAAGTTGCGTCATCAACAACACCCACACCGCTGCCGGTAACGATGGTGGTGATCAGGGTAAAAAGCCTAAGCCGCCCGAAAACGGGGGATACGGGTTTTTATCCAATGATATATATGTGTAGCTATGCCGGGGAGTTATTCTCCCGTCTCTCACGCTCGACAGTCACAACTCAGTCACTCAGTCCTCGAGGTCGTCAAACGCATCCAACGTCGCTTGGTCCGTGCTCATGCAATCGCCTCTGTTGGTTCAGTGATCGCTGTCTGTTCAATCTCCGGCCCCATCGTCACCGTCTCCACAAGCTCCGAAATCTCCGTGCCCGTGAGTGCCGCTGCGAGTTTCGTCCACTCACATAGACGGTCATTGTTCAGCAACATCCACGTTTCTGGAGGCCAGAACAGGACGCCACCTATCGGATCATCCGGGTCGCCGTAACGTCCTGGTGGGAGTGTTCCCTCCAGGAGTGCGTCGATCGCGACCATGAACTCCATGTCAACGAACTCCGGCGTGACTGGACTCTGTCGCTCTTCGCGAGTCCGGAACGACAGGAGTAGCCTGTAGCCGTCCTCGCCAGCGTGGAGTAGTCCAAGCGCCTCGAGTTTGTCCCGGTGGTTCCGAATCGTCTGTGCGGATACATCAGCGCGTTCTGCTAACTCCTTCTGCGGGAGACGCTTCTCCGCACATAGCAGCGTGTAGACGATCGACGAGACGGACGGAGCCATATCCGGGAGGATTCGCACAGGCCCAAGCGTCGCCAAGCCGTATCGGAGTTCATCGGGACGAATCTCTCGAGTGGCGTCCTCGTTGCCGAGTTTGGAGAGTGCTTGAGCAGCGTCGTAGGGACTTCCCACAAGTCCGTGGAGTAGCGAGACGACCGATTGAGTTGGATGCATCCCTTTCTGCCAGAGGATCCGTGCAGTGACGTCCTCGAAGGCCTCACGTCCACACTCTTCCCGAACAGGAATCTCGATGTTGAACTCAGGTGCGTCTTCGTGGAGTTCAACAGGCCTCTCGAGACGCTGCTTAAGGACTGGCGCGAACCGGTGGACGTCCTTCCCTCGGATGACAAATGAACCGATGAGCGAGCCAACGGGAGTACTTGCATCGATCTCTGGCATGATAGCACGCTGGCGCTTCTCGTCACGATCCTCGTACAGCTGGCGGTAGCCGACGTAATGATCCGCGTACGTCGACTGGATTGCCGCCGAACGCGCAATGGATTCAGCAAGTGGTTCGTAGTGACGGCCAGCGTCGAGTTTTTCTGGCAGATGGATCTCACGGACTAAGTCAACGCCGGCGAGATCCAGGAGATGGACTACTGCACTGGCAAGACCGTGCGACCAGCGCATGATCTTCCCACGGATCGCCGAACGCTGCTCGCTGTTCTCTGCTTTCGTCGTGAGGTCCTCGATCTCCTCACCACGTGCGACAATAGCGTCCCGGAATTCACTCGGATTATCGAGTGCCTCATCAGAGATACCAAGGTTACGAGCGTCCCGAAGGATACCGTCAGGAACTTCCTCAACGATCTCCTCGAGACGGTTAACCGTGAGTGCCTTGTTCAACAACTTCGGGTGGCTCAACGCTAATGCGGTCCCCACCAGGTACTCGTACTCTCCGGTGGCTCGTACAGCAACCACTGCTTCGTCCTTGTCTTCGTCGTAGCTAACCCATCTAATTCGGTCGTTCTTGCCCCAGTCCGCCGGCTCCTTCACCAAGCTAATGCCGTTCTCTGTTGCGCTGGCTGCCGCAGCGGCGTGTTTGGCCCGGCTGTAGTACTCAGTTCGATAAGGTGCCGCCTTCTCACCACAATCTTGAGGCGGCTGGGTGCACACGCCCTGTAGACTACTATTTGGGGTTGATTCAACGCACTCCGTAAGTCGACTCTGTCGGGTGATTACGTCCAGATACTCCTCTCCAACGTGGGTTAGCGTGATCGCTGCCTCTCCATACCACTCAGTCCGGTCAACGAGTCCAAGAGGGACGAGCTTCTGTGACACGTGGTAGCGAACGGTCTCACGTGATACTCGAGTCTCACGGACGAAATCGTCGTATGTGAGGGTCTGGGACGCCTCATCGTTGAGCATCCGGAGGTACTTCACCGGCTTACTGTCTTCGCCGAGTTCGTCCACCGCGGCGGTCACCTTCTCATCTATCTCGGCAGACGATAGCCTATCCCGACGGGAGGGATTGTATTGAGATTCAACGCTGGCCGGGAGTTGGTCGCGGTGGTACTTCCACAAGAACGTCCGGACGATCTGGCTCTCTGCAACCAGCGTCACATCACACGCACTCGCGAGGTCGACGATGAACGAGATAACCTCGTTCCGATAACTCGCCTTCGTCTCATCGGGATCGGTGAAGTCCCCGTCGATCACGACGGCCACAGTCAGCGTCTCATCGGCCTCGCGAAGAATCGGGAGTGCTCCACCACGGATATCTTCTTCTTCAGACGAGAAGCCCGGTCCAAGCGGGGAGTGTCCCGTACCGAGTTGGCGAGTATATTCTGGAAGGTGGAGTTCTGCATTTACGCTGCCGTCTGCTACTTCGATACAGAACGATCGGTAGGCACCTCGAAGTGCCGTGACTCCAATCTCCTTGAGGTAGTCGTTGAACTCCCGTGGCGTCAGTCCCATTGCTACCTCTCGGATCGCCTTGAGAAGTGACGCGTTCACATTGGCTGATTCGAATAGCTCGGTGTGAATACTCGAGACAGTCCACGTGTCTGGCCGAACGATTACGTTGGCATCGACCGGTGGTTGTTCGGATAGCTCAAGGCCGCTGCTATCCGCGCTATGCTTGCTGCCTATCGTGCCCGTGCCGTCCATTTATGGCGTTCATGGCCCATAACGTGGGCAAACCGAAGCGAACACACAGGGAGTAAGAGTCTTCAACCCGGACGTTCTATGTCCAGATAGAAGGCCTATCCCGCGCCTTCGCTTAACCCGCCTTTCGACGCCGAACGGAGCGAGGTCCTGGCAGACTTTCGCGCTCCCGGCGTCGTTCGATTCAACTATCTGCATAGTCTTGGATGCGGGAACTTAATCGTGCCGACGAGGTTGATACTAATCGATCATCTTCTGAAGAAGATCCTCGTATCGCTCACCGCCTCGTTTGAGTGACTTGAGTTCCCGTCGCGTGTCCCGACTGCAGGGAATCCGACTCTTGGTAGCCGTGCTCATCTCTCACTTCGATACATAGATAGCAAGCTACTTAACCATTCTGGTGTTGTATTTAACCACGATGGTTAAAGATCGGCCACGGGGAATCCTTTCAACCGCAGATCGTGACTACCTCGAAAATCCAGATGATCGTTCAGCGCCTGCGCAGCATAAGCGAAAAGAAGCGATTATAGAGCGAACTCGGAACGCAGTAGTTGACCTATCTGTACTAAAGTCACAGTTGCCTCAGGAACTCCGCCAAGAGGTATTTAGTGATGATTATCCTGAGGATGTCCCTCTTGAGGAGCGATATTCGGTATACAATAATCTCACTGATGCACTCACATTCCTATTTCTTGGACTAACAGACAAGAATAGAGGCCCATCAGATGAAGAGGTTGTTGAGCACTTTGTTGAGAGTGCTGTGCGATCAATGTATACTGAGCGAGGGATGATGGTCTCCGATGCCACTGTTACAGTTGATGTTGAGCTGGCAGGCGAACTTCCAACCTACGACGAGCTTGACGACCTAACCCTTAGTGAGGCAGTCAACCAACTCGAGTCTGGTGAATTGGCTCCTGAGGTTCTTATGAAGTATCTCCTGGAAGCGCGTGATGGTGGTCTCGAAGAATTGGATGCAGAATTGTCCGATGATGAACCCGGTATAGAAGTACACCTCTCACAGTTTAGCTCGCTGGAGCAAGAGAGTGATGAAGAATAACAGATATCGCTGTTAGTCCTGACCGCTGACGGGACAACCCTCGAGTGGGATCGGCATCTCGTACTCGTCGATCGCCACGTCAAACTCCTCCGCTGACTTCGTCCAATGGTGGAAGCAAAGGGGGTAGTAGCCATCCCCGACATGGCGTTCGAGCAGCCCCTGAGACTACCATTCCCTACTCTCGTCGTACTTGTCGTTGCCAGGCTTTCCCCGAAAACCCGGTGACAGGCCTCCTCATCCTCCTCGCAAACACAACGAGACAGGTTGTGGTTGTGCGATTCAATGGGCGTTTGTGGCGATCTGGAGGAACGTCACCCCAGATCGCTGGCAATCCGGTAATTGAGTATGGTGATAAAACCATCCCCGGCAGGTTTATATCAGCCTGGTGTGATTACCCGTGTGACTAAATGCAGGGATTCGGTGATGTTTCTGGCCATTTTCGCAGTATGATCCAAGGTCATTGTGATGTTGTCGTTGTAGGAGTCGTGTTCGGTGATCTCATACAAGCCGGACGGTGTGCCAAGAAGACGGTCCGGAAGATATCTAACGTGGATGAAGCGAAGTGGAGCGATCTCACAGATACCCAAAAGCGACGGTTCATAGACTGTATTGCTGGAAACGACGATGTCGAGTTTGGATATGCCAAATTCACCCGGGAACAGATGCAGACGCTCGAGAATCAGTATTTGCTCTATCAAGATGTTTGCTTCCCGCCTGATTGGGATCTTGCACTTACGGGATACGCGTACGGAGAGATATTGTTTGAAAACGGAGCTCACGATGAACACCGAATATCATTTGAATTCGATCACGTCGCTTCACAGAAGCAGTCAGACGATATTGTCAGCCATATCGAAGAGTTCGTTCCGGGATCAAAACCGAAATACAACAGTTCTCACAACAGTCTGGGGATTCAAGCGGCTGATTGCTTTGCTGGGGCCGTCGCAGAAGATCACAAAAGCGATACAAACTGGCTTGATACGATCGACAGAGATCGCGTTGTTGCGTGTAGCGAGACATCACTGGTTCAATTAGAGAACGATCTCTACAACTACGATCGATGATGCCTCTCAGGAGTAAAAATGCCGAACCGTGATTGGCCTCCCACCCGCTTGCCCACTGGATCGCCGGACTTACTATCGAAATTCGAGGACCCAGTAGACGAGATGCTTTTCACATCTCTGCGAGGTCATTGACCTCTCACGGCTTTATCGGTATCAGTATTTACTCTCCCCACCACGATAAATATGACGGTATGACTGAAAGTCTACCAGAATATTATTGAAAATCATGCACACCGATAACTTCCGAGGATATATAATAGTATTAATATTTACTTGAGCCCTCCGGTGTCGCAATCGTTGTCGGTCACTCGGTCCTCGAGGTTGCCTCACCGTCCCCTAATTCTCGATTGGTCATACAGTAGGGACAGCCGTGTACCTCGCCGCCAATGCCGAACACTCGAATAAAGTCTTGAGTGACGAACCCTCCGCACTCTTCACATTCGGGCATAGTTACTCCGCCTCCTTGGCTGGCATCCCAGTCAAGAACCACTTTGCGCGTGTGATGATCCCAGCCTGGGCCTTCTGCTTCGAGAGACTCCGTTCTTCTTGGACGTATTCGACGAGTTCAGTCCGTTCTTCGCGGTCGTTGATGAGCGTGCGCTTTTCGTTGCGCAATCGTTCGACTTCAGTCTCGAGTTCTGCGATACGGTCCTCGTACTCGTTGCACAGTTCTTCCATCTCTTACTCATGGGTTGCCTGAACGTTGCGTAACTCTCGCTCAAGTTCGTCCACTCGTTGCGCAGTGTCGAAGATACGTCGGACGGCTTCGGCGTCTGAGATATCGCTGTCTGCCGATTCTTTGACTTGCTCGAGTTGCGCAAGATGTTCGTCACGTACGGTAGCGTTGACGCGGCCCATGCGCAGCGATTGCGTGCTCATTACCCATGAGTGTGGGTCAGACGCGCGTCAGACGGTTACAGACCGTCTTCGCCCGAACGGATACGTGCTTGTATATCGTGAACCATATCGATCGCTTCATCTCTTCCAGATATTCGGCCCCAGTCGTCTGGTAGGTTGTATTGATAGAAAGCAGCTGCCAGCGTCAAGAGCGCAGCCGTTTGATCATCGGTTTCAATATCGCACTCGGCGTTCCCCGAACTCGAGCCTTGATTTTTGAAGTCTTTGCGGCACCACGGACAGGCACTTCCGTTTACGAGCCGATCGTCAGGGAACCCACCACCACATGCGGGACAAATCCAGTCGCTCATTCGTCGTCACCTTCGCAGACGGCTTCGCGAAGATCCTCGAGTAGCTCGGGAGCGTGTTCCTCGAGGACGTCGACATCTTTCTCTACTTCCTCAAGCCGATTCCGCAAGTACGCACGAGTCTTGTAGCGGTACGAATCAGACCGCTCGCCGGCGATCGCTTCGCGTTCTGCTTCGGTAAGCAGTCCTCGACCTTCGGTCATGGACGCCGCTTTACTGTCCACACTCATACTTTATATGGTAACGTCCAGTGGCTTATGTCTTACTGTATTGAGTATGACTTACTTCTTACGGTAAGTTTAAGTGATTAGGTCTTATTGTATTGAGTAAGGACAGACCGGCCGCTCAGGATGATTATCATGGCTGAGAATCGCCCCGGTGCTTGTGACACCGCGGCGGTCGGCTGTCTTGGACAGAACAACCATGTCGACCTACACGACTGACGTTAAAGACGATTTCGAAGAACAGAGCGAGATTACCGTCAAAGAAGCCGCTGGTGACTGTGAGGTTATCGAAACGAGCGATAAGTGGGAAGGCCCGTTCCCTGAGTACGACAAGTACGGAACCCTCACGGGCTCCTCTTACGTCCGCTGCCAAGACTGCGGCCGAGAGATCCTCTCTGGTCGTAAGGACTTCGCGAGCCACCGAGGCGGATGCGCGTACGGTGACGAATAATGTCCGGGCGAACAGACGAATGGCCAGAAGAGCGGATTCAGGCCCAACTCGAAGAGGTCGCTCGAGCGCGTGCAACGTGCATTTCCGAGGGGGAGTGCGGTGAGCAGTAGGAGGGTCTGACCCTGTAAGCGGGCACTTGTCTGCTTATAGGGCAAAAGCCGAAGGATGGGCTTCTGACCTCGCTCATCCTACCTTTATTATTCAGGATCCGTCATCGAATATCCCGACTCTGAGGAGAAGCGGCAGCTCCAGCGCGACCAGTTTGAAACGCTCGCATCCGAATTAGCGATGTAGCCGGCACGTTCAAACTCAGGCGATTACCTTCGACACCTATCTTTATCCTGCAGTATTGAGCGTTTATCTTGATTTAAGATCGAAGAGCGCGAAGGATTGGTCGGTGAGAGTAGAAAACTGGGCCCATCTCAGCTCGTTCTGGCTCCAGAAACCGGAAGGACGTACCTACTAGGTAATCAATCTGACTTCACTTGCTTCGATGGCTCGACCATCATCTCACGGTTACGGAGTGACTCTGCAAGTGCAAGGTAGACATCACTACAATCATTATCCGCGTTTTTGTAGTGCGGGGTTTTTCCAAGGGTCTCAAAATCACCTACTAGCGTGAGGTGTTTCTTCGCACGGGTCAACGCTACGTTCAATCGACGAGGCCCCTCTTCAGGAAACGTTAGGAATCCGCTTTCTCCCGTATCATTTGACCGGACAAATGATACAATGATAGCTTCTCTCTCACTTCCTTGGAACGAGTCTATAGTATCGATGGTTACGAAGCGAGTGGACTCCTCAATATACTCGTCAAGGATATCTTGAATAGTGTCAATTTGACCTCGGTAAGTTGTGATGATTCCAATACATCCCATTGGAACTCCCTTTTCACGGAGATCTTTCACACGCTTTGCTACAACCTTAGCTTCCCGAGAGTTCTTTTTGCTTACTCCTGCATCTTCTTCTTCTCCGTTCACGTTGATGCCCATCAGAGGTGGTTCATCAGGTACTGTCCACATTCTATTTATTTCATCAGTCTGCAATTCCCCACCGTAGAAAGTCGTAGAGGGGAACTCAGCGATTTCTTCATTCATCCGGTATTGACGCCGGAGCATTGTTCGAACGCCCGAATCGTAGATAGCGAGGAAATGCTCGAACAGCGATACCCGGATCGGGCGTTCTTCAGCCTCGGTACTTTTGTATGGGGGAAGTTGCTTGTGATCGCCTGCGAGGACTATCTTCTCTGAACAGACGTATGGGATCAATGACGATGGAATATTTGCCTGAGTTGCTTCGTCAATGATCGCGATATCGAACTCGTCTTTATCGAAGTCTGCAGCGGCGCTTGCAGTTGTGGCAACGATATTCGCATTCCCTGGCTTTTCCCCCACATAGTGCTTGTCCACAACTTTGTTCTCACATCCAGACCCGGCCCGGGCGATTGAAACATCAAGGTTCCATGTTGGATCTTGTGCCAGTTCGTGAAGGCTCCCAGTTTCTATGCTCTCGAGAGTGGAATCCCCAACGAGAAGATTATCGACGGCTGAATTACTGTGAGCGCAGACGAGAACTCTTCCACCTTCGGCGACGACTTGTCGCGTAATCGCATTCAGTGTACGAGTTTTCCCTGTCCCCGGTGGACCGTGGATACAGTAGACGTGCTTTGCTCGGAGAGCACGTTCAGCAGCTTCAGCTTGGAATTCATTGAGTTTCACACCACCAACAACAGGATCATCACTTCCTGGGTCATAGAATCGCTCACGAGTCGTCTCACCGTCGCTGTCCTCGTCACAGACTGTCAGGTTTTGGACTTTGAGGGAATACTTGGAAGTGAAGTCCAGAGTAGTTTTCCCTAGCAGAATGTTGTTTCGTCTAGAATCCTGTTGACTGGTCTTGATAGCTTCTCTCTCACGGTTAAATGGGACTCGATTGAGTAGGCCTACGATCTGAAAGACTTCTGAATCATCGGTTAGAACATAGTCTGTACTCTTAGAGCCAGTATCAAATGTCGAGAATGCAATCATTCGGTCATCTGTGTCCCAGTATTCGAATTTGGCTCGTATCGCCGAGGCCAATTCACTACCCTGCTGGGATTCACCCAGTGGATCAATCAACACCTCCATCTCAGGATATAGGTCGAACTCATCAACAGGGTCAATAGGCTCAGGATCGTCTTCGTCTTCAGCTGGGATGACGAACTCGTAGACTTCACCGATATCTGGGTGGTCGTGACGGCCTAGCGAGACGGCTTCTGGTATTCCGCCGTGTTTATCTGCGTATTGATAGAACTGCTGTCTCCGGTATGCCTCCTTATTCTCTTCACGGCTTTGACTTTCAAGTGTGTTCACGAAGTCTTCCAGTTCTCTAAACCACTTGTTTTCCTTCTCTTTGGAGTGAGGACTTACTGGGGTCGCTTGAGGAGGACTATCTTCGTCAATGATCGTGGAAGGTTCGATGGCATAACTCGGCGTGGATGGCGGTTCGTAGTTGTCTGACCAGAAGCGAAGACGTTGTCCAATCCGTGTCTTGTAGATGGTTCGTACCGATTCGCGGGCTTTTCCTTGCGACGTTCCCTTTCCTCGCGACGGGTTCCTGTAAACGAGGAAGTCACCCATCAGAGCTTCCTCCAACTCGACGTGCTCCCCAGATAATTCCGCGCTATTGGGTTCATGGAGGGGGATTTTGAGAGGACCTGACGTTTCCTCAGTGAGTTCTTTTATCTTTTCTATGATTTCACTCCCATCGATGTCGTACGATTCGGTGCTGTCTGGTAGCAGGAACTCCAGACGGTTGTAGGCGGTAAGTTGGGAATGTTTGGGTTCGTGTGCCTTGATAGCGTGGTACAGAAGGTCTGTCATTATGGATTATTGTTGTATCTGGTTATAAGACGGTAAATGGGATTGAACCCCTAAAGGTGAGTGGATATCAATCTCGTGGAGGGGAAGGGGTACTGAAGGATGAATAGTTCGTGGTCGCTTAGAGTTTGAGTTGGAATTTCTGGCCGGTCAGTTGGCCGTTCTGTTCTTTGACGGTGACCATGACAGTATTACCAACTGTGCTGTTTGGAACTAGGATCTGGTGATCGTTGCAAACTGCGTACGGTGTTCCATTCTGTTTACCCTCGATTTTGACGCTGAGACATTCACCAAGGAGGTCCGAAGGTGATTCCGTTTCCTCCGCTTTCACTTTGTGCTTAGCTTTGCCACCAGGGACGCTCACCTTCTCAACTTTGTTGAGGTCAATAGCAGGCTGGTCACCTTGCCGGTCATGAACGGTTCCTTTTGAATCTCCGACGGTCCCTGGCATTGACTCGCCAACTTGGAACGCTGAGTCGCTTCGGTGCTCGTAGTTATAGCGATCCCTGCTTGGATTCCAATTCATCTGCAAATATGTGGTGAGAGAGATATTATAACTTTTCCGGCACGGTAGTGTCTAGCCATCCGTTTATCACTTCCTTGGCGGGAGTGCGGTTATCGAGCGCCTGATTCGGTCGCTGTGTATTGTAATAGTAGACGAAGGCGGTGAGCCAGCGCTGAGCGCTGGCTCGCCCCATCCACATCTGATGGAACCGGTCGATTCGCATCACCAGTGTCTGGAACTATTTCTCGATCAAATTTCGTTCGACGTAATCCAGGTGACCGCGTAGATCACGCCGCGCGAGCGCGGTCAGATAACCCATTCCGCCGACAAGGTCGCCCCCGAGAGGTCGTGTTTCTCGGCCAGTCGGCCGAGAAACTCGGCCGCTGGATCCGTTCCTCGTCGAGGGAAAATCCAGATATCCAGCAGGAGTTTCGTTTCGACGTCGATCGCGGCGTACAGCCATGTCGCTCGGTTCCGATTGTTACTGTCGTTTCGTCGACGGCGACCCGCGACGGCTTCGCCGTCGGCGGGTTCGGGGTCTCCTCTGCAACCCGATGCACCCACTGAAACACCGCTTGATGTGACCGAGTGACGCCAAACGTTTCGAGAGCAGCAACCGTCTCACGAAGCGAAAGTCCTGACGCATGAAGCCGTACCGCGAGCGCCCTCAGAGCGCTCGCGGTGCTTTCCTCAGCCCAATAGTCAAGCGGATCGGGTTCGAGCGTAACGGTGAGCGGTTCTTGGTGTGCATGACAGCCAACTCCAAGAACTGCTCGCTCGTTGACTAGACACTACCGGTTACGTGGAGAAGCAGTTGAGCGGAACTACTACGTACACGCTTGCTGAGGATCCGCCGAGTAACGACAACACGGGACTGGACCTTCTAATCCAGCAGCGCGATAGAGTTGATTCTCGAATCGGAGGCTACTCGCTAGCCTCGAATCCCCACCGCTCAAGTTCCTCGACAACGATCTCCGGCCGACGCATCGCTGCGACGTACGCGGCCTCGCGGACGTCCGTCTTCGAGACATCGGCCCTGAGGTGATCGCTAGCCACGTCGACGAGATCGCCCTCAGCGTTTTGGACGGCCTCCCGAAGATAGAACTGAACCATGTCGCGGCTGTCCTTGACGTTCGACCGCGTGTAGACCCACGGAACACCGGAGTCGTCGCGACCGTTCTGCGGCAACGTGGGGGCAACACTGTCCGAGTCGCTGATCGCCTCCAGTTCGTTGCTCGAGCTCACACCGACTGTCTCGAGATCTTCGACGTCATCCTCCTGGTCTTCGTCGTAATCGTCGACCTCTTCATCCGCCTCATTTGGCTCGGGCGCTGCGTCCGCAAAGGGATCGTCGCCAGCGCCTTCCTTCATGCCCCAGCCACCTCGGTTATCGACTCGGCCAGCTGAGAGAGTTTCTCGAGCGTTTCCATCTCGTGATCGCGCTTCCGGTCACGGTGGTGAGCAACGTAGTAGCGAGGCGTGCACTGCTCCTTCCAGCAGCCCTCGAACAGCGACGCCCGGCGCCGGAGCGCGACCGGCGCGGGATAACCACGGTCGCGGATCTCCTCGAGGTACTCCTGCTGGTCTGACGTCCGACCGACGCCGTTCGGGACCGCTGCCAGGACGCCGACCTCGGCCTCGATCTGCTCCTCGAGGCCGTCAACGAGTTCCTCAAGGCCGAGGACGCTTTGCATCCCTTTCCCTGTCGGCTCGATCGGGATGACCAGCGACCGCGTCGCGTTCACCGCGTTGTAGAGATGTGGGCCCGCAGTCGCCGGCGGATCGACGACTAGCGTGTCATACTGCTTCGGGATCCCCGCCTCAAGGAGAACCTGACGCAGCTGGTCGTTTGGGTCGAACTCCTCGTCGAGATCCTGCGCCATCTGCTCCGCACGAGCGAGCAGGTCACCTAGCCGTTCCATCATGTTGTGGCTCGGAACGAGATCGAAGTCATACCGGGTCTCGAGGATGAGTTCCTCAAAGTCTCCCTTCGGCCGGTCGATCAAGTGCCGAGTGAGGTTGTCGGCGCTACCGTCGTTTCGCGGTGCATCGACGCCGAGAAGGTGGGTGAGCGATCCGTATTGCGGGTCGAGGTCAACCATCAGGACGTCCTGGCCGGCGCGTGCGTGCTCGTCGGCTAAGCTCGCGGCGATCGTCGTCTTTCCGACGCCGCCGGCTTCAGAGTACGTTGTGTACGTAAGCATGATTGTTCAGATGGACTAATCAGTTATAGTACCCCGTCAGACGTATCGACTAACCTAATTGGTTAGCCTAATCGACCGATCTAATCAGTTGTCTATCTATCCTGCCTCGCGCCATACCGGAGTTATCTCCCATGGCCTAACCGGATAGCCTAATTAGGTAGCCTAAGCAAGCAGGCTGTAGAGAAATCCATCTAGATAGACTAATTCTTCGTACTCTCGTAGGTAGCGAGCCTTCTCTTGTGCGCTGACGAATTCTGGTTCAAAGCCGGCAGCTTCGAGGGGCCGAGGATACGACCCGAATCGGTCTCGATAAACGCCGAGCGAGATCTTGCTATGTCCTTTGAGATCAGTACTTGTGGGGACGCGACCGAGTTGGTCCTCGAAGAGATGGAGTTCAGCAAGGAGGACAAGATTGCTATACCGATATTGGCCCGCTCGCCAGTCAATGGGTCGATATACCGGCCAACGCGTTCTTTGACGTCTTCTAGGAGGACTGAGATAGCCCTCGAGTTGCTCGAACGGATCCTCAGGTGGTTATTCGCGACTCTCGGCGTTGTTACTCATCGAGACCGTTACCGTTCTCATCCTCTGCCGTATCTTCGCCTTCTGCCGCCCTCGAGGCCCGGCCGGCGGCAGTTGGGCAACCTCGTCGATATCCCAGGCGGTCTCGACGCCGCACCGATCGGCGAGGCGGACACGACGCACCCAAAGTGCTATCGAGCGGGCGTTCTCGCACTGGGTCTCCCACTGATCGCACGCGATCGCCAATTGTTCGCTCGAGTGCGCCTCAAGGTCGCGGTAGTACGCGACGACGCCGACGTCATCGGGATCCACGAACTTGTGCGGGATGTTCGGATTGTCCGCGTAGTGCTGTGCAGCTGTCTCGATCCTGACGTCGATCTTCCCCAGCGCTCGAGTTCCTCGACAATCGACTCGAACGCCTGTCTGTGGCTGACCGAGAGGACACCAGGGTCCGGTTCGCGGTCGTCCGGGTCGGTGCGATCGTAGCCATCGGGTCACGGTAGCTCGTGTGTTTGTGTGTTCATGCAAAATCACCCAGCGTTGTCGTGCTGCCGTCACCCCCGATCGATGATTCTCCTAACAGTTCCCGAAACGTAGCCTCGGCCTCTTCCGCTGGTCGAAATGCTTCCGGAGCCGGGTTGCGACGGTCCTGGGAGTTCCGTGCCAGTCGTCGCCGAGATCGGCGAGGAGACGCTGCGCGTCACGATACTTCAGCGGCCAGTCCTCGAGGACATAGTCGTCGTTCCGCCCGCCGATTACCCAGAAACATGTCGCGCACGTGTTCTTCGAGCCAGGTCGAAACATCAACTCGCCATTGTTGCTGCAGTTGGGACACGTCCAGTAGCGGTCGAAGATACGGATACCTCGGTCGTCGACATAGTCCATGTCGTCGTAGTCCGCGCTCGAGTGCGGGACATGTTCGATCTCGTCACTCCCTATGGAGGGTCGCTATGAGCGTTCTGTCAGACGGGACTGCCGGTTTTAAGTACCATCCGCGTCTACCGGTTAGGCAACACGATAGGAGAAACACACCCACCGCTCATCGGTGTGGTTCGCAGGAAGAATGGGGCGAACCGATGCCCCATGGTTGGACACCTATTCCTGCGACCCGGATCGATATAAAAGTTCGCCTCTCGAGGAGCCGCGGCTCTGTCCTGCGCGGCCTTCTACTACCCCTCGAGAGGTGACTCTGTATTTCGGAGAGGTATTGCGAGGGAACTGATCACAGGAATTCGAAAACAGGATGTCAATTCAACCGGATACAACGACCGCACCGACGAACGAACAACTTGCCGCCGAACTGCAGCAGCTCCGCGAGCGCGTCGATGACCTCGAGGCGACTGTCGAGGAACAACAGAACGTCATCGAGCAGAAGGACGACCGGATCTCCGAGCTCGAGGAGCAGCTGGACGAGGTTGCCGATGAACAGGATCGGAAGCACGCCCGTTTCGACGCTGCGACCGACCTCAACGACGATCGACTGAACGAATTGATGGCTCGCGAACTCGAGAAGGGCGCGCACCTGCCCGCGGGGATCGTTGTCGAGTTCGACCTCCCGATCAAGGAGGGTCGCCTCGAGAAGATTCAGAAGGACAGTGGCGAGTACTACCGCCTACCCGAAAGCGAGGATCCGCTTGCTCGAGGCGGCTCGACGAACCTGGCGCACGCTGATCTCCTCCCGATCCAGCAGCTGGCCCAGATGGACGACGAGATGCTCGATCGGACGGCCAAGACGAAGGGCGACTACCTCGCAGCGAAACTCTGGCAGGCACGCGATAGCGAGATCGACAATCCCTGGAAGAACGGCTGCAAGGGTGTCCGAGCGTACATCGACGCCAGTGAGATGAAACACTGGATCCGCCGTGAACTTGGTCGGGGTGCCGTCGACGATGCCTACGCGAAGAAACTCGTCTCCCGAACGATCGGCGCCATGAAGGATCTTACGAAGGATCGAATCAAGGTTGACAAGACCAAGAGTGGCCGGAGCGGCGTGACTAGCAAGGAACGCCGAGTCAAGATTATGGAAGGAACCGAGATCCCCGGCGAAACCAGCCACGATAGGAATGAGGAAGAGACAGTTGGTGTCCACGAGTGACCCTGTCCCCGATCTAGCAGACTGGGCGTAAGCCCTCAGCCATCAACCGAACCTAACACAATGCACACAGCACGCGGTTGTAAGCAACGTACCGCTACTAGCTCGTATACCGCTCGATCGGTCCGTCGACGGTCTACTCCACGGACCGACTCGGAGGTAATCCCGTGGCCGCCATCTGTCCACGGTCTTCCCGCCGTGTGCTCTCTCGTCGAGGATCGTTCGTTCACTGACTCAACAACCCATCAAACACGCACATGAGCAAATCAACTAGATTGTCACTCTCAGAGGCACGGAACCTCGTGTAGGTTCCTGTTCGCCAACGGGACGATTAAACGATTCCGTGACCGTAAGTAGGGCTGGGCTGGTTCCGCCTGGGACTACGAAGCGACCCGCCGAAAACGCGAGCGTCAACTCGAGGATCAGGCTGGTGTTGATGACCGTGATATCGATCCTGAAGAGATCGATTTCGACGAGGCGTGGGAACAGTTTGCCGATCGCGACGAGCGAGTTAACTACTCGACGCTTCGGATGATCGTCTCAACGGTCGCGAACAACATTGATCGGGCTCTCGAGGTGCTCGATGAATGGGTTCTAGATAAAGGTAACCGCAAGACGGCGGCACACTACAGTTGCGGTAGCGTCGGTAAAACCACCATAGAAACCCTGATACAACGAGATACGCGTCTGTGAGCAGCACACAGTCAGCCGCGTCAGTGCGTACCTCACAAAGCGTGAGTATCTACTATTCCATCTGTAGTGCCACAATAGTTGCTGAAACGCTGTCTCCGACAGAAGCGCATAACTAGACAGTGATCTTACATTCCACTGGTCAAGAGCTAAGACTACATCGTCGGCGTATTCGCCGTCATCGTGGCCGACGTATTCCCGGTCGAATGCGTCGTCCTCTTCGAGTGGTTCGTACGCCCGAAAGCCGTCGGTATAGTCCGTGAACGACTCCTCTTTGCGGTCGGTCAGCAGGAGTCGAATTGTCGATTCGTCGGCGGCTTTCGCCGGGATTACGTACCGCTGTCCGGTTCCTCGATCAGTGATGATGAAGATGGGTGGCTTGTCGCCGCTATACGAACCACGCCCACGCCTAGACAGGCCACGCGAGCGCGACTCTTGGTCGCGCTCGCAGCCTTTCTTCTCGGAAAAGACGTACACTTCGTCAATTTCGACTGGGCCAACGAGATCGAGAGAAGGCGAATCGAGTGCTCTGGCGAAGCGCTCGATGCGCCGCTGAACCGTTTTGTGAGTGACTTCAATTTCGCACTGTAACTGCTGGAGACTCGTGTTAAACCGGAGAAACACGTAGATCGAGAACAATCACCGCCGGAGTGCAATCTTCGAATGAGCGAAGATCGTGCCAGTCTTGTCGTTGAACGTGCGGTCACAATGCTTATAGAGATAGTGTTGAAACTCTCTGTAGCTGCCGTTTCTGACCGTCCGGTCAGAACGACAACGAGGATAAGTCACACCGTCGCGCTAGTGGACCTGCACTAACAGGTCCGCTGCGACCGATTCCGACCCAAACACATCCAGCGGAATCATCCGTGTCGGGCACCGCTGATGCGGTGCCCTTGTCCTCTTCGACTTCACAGTTCCCGCTCAGCAGTATCAACAATCTCCTACGGATGAGCGTAGTACTTAAACTACATCTTCTGGCTTCCCCCTCTGATAGTACTATCTGCTAAGCTCTTGGCTTTTAACTCATCTTTAGTGGCCCGCTGACCCATCAAAAGCTATAAGTAAATACGATGATCTAGCAGCAGCTCGAAATATAAAATGGCTCGACACGACACGGACCTACCTTTTGGGGATGCCTTTTCTCCAGAACAACTTTACACGGATGAAGGGGAACCTCCTGAACTCGCATATATTCTCGAGAAAGCGAAGGAGTACGAAGGTCAGGAAGACGAATTTGACGAGGTAATGCGGAAGAAGTTCTTCCCAGACCATGCTGATACCACGAGGTCGAAGAACGTCCGTCTCGGACTAAAGGAACGAGGATATGGAATCACAGACAACGACTTCTACTTTACTGATCTAGGGGATGAGTTGTATAAACTTCGTGATGATCCTGATGCTCTCTATGATAGGTTCACGCAGCATATCCTCCGTAATCTACATGGTCTCAAAGGTATCGAGATCGTCGAGGATTTGGAAGCACAGGGGAAAAGAACGGTCAACGCGAACGTCAAGGAGGAATTCCGTCGTCAGTATGATTTCCACGTCGATGAGACTTCAAACCACTGGTCTCAGATGAGAGCTTGGATGTCCAAATCTGGTGTTGTAAACAGAGGAACCCATCACTACGATATCGACCGTGTTCGGATTGAGGAACTTATCGGTGTAGACTCTGAGGATATCGTTGAACTGGATGGTTTGGAAGAACATCAGCAGGCCTTCCTGAGAGCACTCACATTGATTGCTCCCAGTGGACAGGTGAAGAGTCGCACAGTGAAACAAATTGCTGAAGAGGCGTATGGCGTCGATATTAAGCAAAGTGGGATTAGTCGGCGGACGCTCGACCCAATTCAAGAAGCGGACTATATTGAGTGGGAACACGTCTCTGGGAAACCAAACCTCATAGAAACAACTGATAAGTTCGATTCTGAAATCCTCAAACCAGTCCTCGACGACCTCTCCGAGAGGACAGGGGTCCCACGCCACGTGATTCGACTATCATTCGAAGAGGTCATGGAAGATCTCGACGCGGATGGGACATATGAGAAAGGTGTGGCCCTGGAAACCTTATCGGTCAAGATAGGGAGGCTGCTTGGTCTGGACTTTGTGGGCTGGCGTGTCCGTGGTCGCAAGACGGGCGGGAGTGAAGTAGACGTGGTGATGGACGAAACCAGAACGACGTTCAATCGTTGGCAAATCCAGTGCAAGAACATCAAGAAGCAGTTGGAATCGAAGTACGTCGCTCGTGAAGTAGGGATTGCTCGGATTCTCCAAACTAACACTATATTAATGATTGCACGAGGTGGTGTGTCCTCTGATGCTCGGCAGTACGCAAACCGTGTCATGCGCCAAGAGAACATCTCCATTATGTTCCTGACTGGTGAGGATATCGAACGGCTGGACGAGGAAGCAGACCACCTTCTAACGGTCCTCAGAAGCGAAGCCCGTCGAATCCACAATATCAAAAAACTCAGCCAGCAAGAAGTCGAATCGGATGAGGAAGGTGAGCTAGTCGAACGAGAGGAACAGGCACTTGAGAAGTTTGAGGATGAACTTGCCGAACTTGAGGAAGAAGACGACGAATCACAAGGCTCGCTCGATGATTTCAACAACGACGATGACGACGAGGAATAGCAGTTAGCTCAGTTCTCTTTAATTGTCAAGAGCAGCTTTCCATCTCGGACGCCCTTGAATAGGATTTCAGCCTCTTTGTTATAGAGGAGATCTCTGTGACCGTCTCTTAGTGCTTCCTCGACTAGAAGCTCGCCAGAGAAGGGAACTGATGCTTCGTATCCGTTACCTTCTTTCTCAGCGGTGATTTCCCCATCTACAGCGAGGTCCCAGGTCTCGAAGCACTTCTCCACTGCCCCTTCGAGCTCTGATGGTAGTTGTTTAGTCATTCTTACTAATTGCGGGGAAGTCACCAAGGTCGCTTTGGTCTTCGCTCATGCTCTTACGGATTTCCTCCTCCGTCAAGAAGCGGAATTGAGACGAGTCAATGTATTTTTGCTCGCGCTCAAATGCGAGCCAGTGACGGCCCTTCTTTTCGGCAGTGAGTCCTGTGAGGTTGCTCCCGCCGAAGATGTCTAGGACGATTGGCTTATCCAGATAACTTCGGTCCCAATCATCGTATGGCGGATTGGGAGTAAGGAAGTCAATGAAGAACTCTGGAATTTGCCGAGGGAATCGGGCAGGATGAGAGTCCACGTCAAACTCTCGGCACATCTGGAGGTAATGGGTATTGCTGGCTGTGTTGGATGCCTCGATTACGTTATCAGGTGTAGTGTCTCCCATCCCAAGAATCCTGCATAGCTCCCCTGCGGACAGATCTTCGATGCTCTCTCCATCAGTAATCCACGAAATGAATTCCTCTGCACTCACTTCATCCAGACGATCAAGGATCGGTCCAGCCTCGTGACCCTCGATGAAGTTATCTGGGATGGAGCCATCGTTATCGTTCGCAAAGGACTCTGAATCAATATTCCAGCCAGAGCCTCGCTCTCCGTCGTTGAACTCCCCTGTCTCGATTAATTCTTTTTGTGAATCAGAGTACTCCTGGAGAACCCTTTGGTTGCTCACTTCGGGGTGAGGATGCTCTCCTTCCTCGACAGCCGAGTCTTTGTTGATTTCGGGAGTAAGCCACCAGATATGAGTAACGGCATCTGTCACACGGATTTTACGAACATTGACCCACTCGATAGGACTCGGTAATTTTGCAGGGTTATACCAATAGAAGTCCTGAGCAAGGCGCATCTGTCCCTCGTCTTCATCCACGAGCCGATTCAAAAGCTCGAACTGATACGTGGAACGCTCAGGGTACCCTCGTTTGAAAGCACCCCCGATCTCAACCACGAAGCTTCCATGTGGTTGAAGCACTCGACGGATTTCAGGGATGAAGGACATGAACCAGTCATTATATCCTTGCTGGTCCTCGTTCCCGTACTCTTTCTGGTGCTGAAGCGCAAACGGAGGAGAAGTAACAATTAGATCAATACTATTATCGGGCAGTTCCTCCAGAAGCTCTCGACTATCTCCTTGATAGGCTGCTCCGAGTTCTGTATTGTATTCCGCCTCAGAACTCAACAGTTTGGTAACGGCAGTATCCTCGCTCATCAGTCTATCACGGTCTGGCTCGCTTGTTGTAAGTGACATGGCTTAGTTCTTGGTTCTTCGTTTTTCCAGCGTCAGTACACCAACAATATTCCCGTATCTGCTACCATCCTACGCAACGTAGTATGGGTACAAAATGTTTGGGTTTTGAGCTGATCTGTCAAGGGATTTAACGCCCCGTGGAGAGTACGCTCAGGTAATAGTGCCACGCAGACGAGACGAGAATACTGGACAGTATGATGAGGTTTACTCTGACGACGAGATTATTGACCTACTCAGAGGTACGCGCATGGCGACAATCGAAGTGGCTGACGAGTTAGATTGCCACAGGACGACAGCTCACTCTAAACTTTCAGAACTAGAAAAGGATGGTAAAATAACTTGTTCCCCCGTTGGAAATACATTCTTATGGGAAGTAGATTCTGAAAAGTAATTTATCATGGGTGTTATATACTGTCGGTGAAAATAGCAGTTATGGCGCAATCTAGGGAAGAGCGAGTGGGCTCTGCACAGGAAGCCGCGATCGAGTTGAAAGATGCGCAATCCCCCGAAGAAGTAGAAGAGATTCTGGAATCTGATTTTTTTAGTGAAGAGGATTGGAAGGCGTTAGGCCGAATGGAGAATAATTATGGAGTGGTAGAGAATCAAGCTGGTGCACCTGTTCCCGCATTAGTAGAAGTAATAATAAACTCGTACGATGCAGTTCTAATGAAAAGGTTCCATGAACATGTAGGAACAACAGATCCAGACCCACATTCGCAAGACCTGCCTAACTTTGATAATCAAAAAGATGCTCGGGGAGACCTCTTAAAGCCAGATGAGGAACATGTGGAACTACGGGCAGATGGATTCAAACCAAATAATAAGGATTTAGTCAATTTTACGGTAGTAGATAATGGATGTGGACAGCCACCATCCCGATTTGAGGACACTTTCTTAGGACTGCTAGAACCTGGGAAATACAAGCAAGATTATCCGTTTCTGCAGGGGCAATATGGTATGGGATCAACTGGTGTGTTGCAATTTTGTGGAGGGAAGAGCTTCAAATTTATCTGTTCTGCTGCTGCTTCAGAGACCGGCAAGTGGAGCTGGTCGCTAATTAAGCAGAACCGTAAGAAAGGGCGGTACGAGTACTTGACTATCGATGGGGACATCCCGACGTTTGAGGGAACTATCGATAGTAGATCACATGGTACATTAGTGAAGGTCTATGATTATCAACTCAATGTAGGTAAGACAACGATTGCTGGTGATAAGCGATTCCAAAAGCGGCTTGAGCGATATTTAGTTGATCCACCAGTACCACTTAAACTGCATGACACTCGATACAGTGATGGATTTTCAGAGAGAGAGACTGGTGGTCTCCGAAGCCGAATAGAGAAGTATGATGACTTACTAGAAGAAGAATATTCTATCCAGTATAATTTTGAGAATGAAAGATTAGATGTGCGGAGTATCGAGGTATTCACATTCAAGGATGATGATGAGATAGATCAGTTATTAGAAGAAAACGAAATCACAGTTCGAAACAAGAATCGATTCGTCGGTGGACCTGACCATAGAGATATGGCAGTCCTCTACACGGTGAATGGCCAAACTCATGGGAATGAAGGAGCGACGTTTATTACGAATCGCTGTAATAAGCCACGAGTTGGAAAGGATACACTCATTATTATTGACTTTTCTGACCTTGCAGGGACCGATATGGTTGATTTGTTCCAACCAACTAGAGATAGAATAAAGAACTCTGCTATTGGCAATACCCTCCGTAAAGGTGTAAAAGATGCTCTTGAGAATGATGACTGGTTAATTGCTGAGGAAGACCGTCGGCGACAGAAGCTAGCGAATGAGGAGTCTGATGAAATTCTTGATGAGTCCCTTCAAAGTATCCTTGAGGAAGACCCCGATCTTCAACGCTTCTTCGAAAGCGGTGATAAGTCAACGACTGATGTGCCATCTGATGATCTCTCATCGTATAGCCCCCCGAAAATCCCAGATACTTTCAATATTATTGAAACATATGATCCTGACGGAGCCCATGAATTCTATAACTCCGATGAAGATGGGACATATGAATTAGAATTACCAGTAAACAGAACGCGACAGGTTAGATTCTATCTGAATGCACCAAATGATTATCTAACAGAGGACGGAAAGGGAGAATTGAGAGTCAATCCGACGACAGATGTTGTGCAATGGTCAAATTTGAATAAAGGGATATTGACTATCGGGTTGACTGCTCCAGAAGGAAATGTACCTGGTGATGTCCTAACAGGAATTTTTAATGTAACAAGACCTGGTGATTCTCCTTTATCTCAGCGCGTCCAGATAGAGTTTGCAGACGAAGCGGAAACAACCTCAACTAACAATAAAAAGAAGACTGAACCTCAAGGATCTGCAGGGCTAAGTCTCCCAAATATCAATAGGGTAGAAGAAAATGACTGGGATAAACATGGATTCGATGAACATGATGTGGTTGAGTTAGCCATCGCAGGGGACAGTGTGAGTGATATGGATATTTACGTTAATATGCATTCTGCGCCTGTACGACGTTTCTTACAAAACCGCAATTTACGAGAATCTGGGAAAGAATTCGTTCAAGAACGATATGTTATTGCTGTAGCATTATATAGTGTTTCTATGTATATCGAATTCAATGAACAATACGATGAAGAGAGTCTCTTAGAGTTTGCCTCGCCAGAAGAACTGGTTGCGTCCTCAATGAGAGGGATGGGGCAGGTATTACTCCACTCGATTGCGCCTAAGCAACTCCTCTCTGAATATTAGGACGCTCATCCGTAGCAGATTGTTGATTTCAGAGTGTAGCTTGGACAGCGTGTTTGAGTGCGTCTCGTCCCGGTTTTCGATACAACTCTCGGCGTAGTTGGAACGCTCTGAGAGACTGCGTCAACTCGTCCTTAGAGATTCCTTGATGGGGCGAGAGCCAGCGTCACACCTGCGACGCGTGGCTCTCGCAGGTGTTGACGTGGACCTTGTCATCGGCGTATTCGCCGTCACCGTGAACGACGTATTCCCGGTCGAATTCGTTGTCTTCTTCGAGCGGTTCGTACGCTCGAAAGCCGTCAGTATAGACGGTTCGACTCCTGCTGGCAGACCGCCAGCAGGAGTCGAATCGTCGATTCGTCTGCGGCTTTCGCTGGGATCACGTACCGCTGTCCGGTGCCACGATCGGCGATGATGAAGACGGGTGGCTTGTCACCGCTATACGAACCACGCCCGTGCGTGGACAGACCACGTGAGCGCGACTCCCAGTCGCGTTCGCGGCCTTTCTTCCCGGCAGAGACGTACACTTGGTCGATTTCGACTGGCCCAACGAGTTCGAGTGAAGGCGCATCAAGCTCTCTGACGAAGCGCTCGATGCGCCGGTTGATCGACTTGTGTGTTACCCGATTTCTCACTGGAGTTAGCGCAGACTCGTGTTAAACCGGAGAAACGCGTAGATTGAGAACAACCACCGACGGAGTGCAATCTTCGAATGAGCGAAGATCGTGCCAGTCTTGTCGTTGAACGTGTGGTCGCAATTCTTACAGAGATATCGCTGAAATTCTCTGTAGCTGCCGTTTCTGACCGTTCAGTCAGAACGGTAACGGGGACAGGAAACACCGTCACGTCAGCGAACCTGCTGCAACAGGCCCGCTGCAACCGATTCCGATCCAAACACATCGATCGGAATCATTCGTGTCGGGCACCGCTAACGCGGTGCCCTTGTCCTCTTCGACTCCACAGCTTTCGCTCAGCAGTATCAACAATCTCCTACGCAAGAGCGTCCCATATAACTCATCTCGCCGTCAGAGAACCCTTTGCGCTGAGATTCGACACAGAAACAGTATAGCATAGTTGTAAAGAGACTCTTCCCACGGTTCACAGTAACTAGGGAACAGGAATGACTACTGAATGCCCGTTTACAGAAAGTCACCCTTTGATCCGGGGGAGCTCCAGACCTTCGCAGTTTGGATTGCTACAAATCAGACGTTCGATGACATATCGAACTCCACCACCGCCATCACCTTCAGTGGAGTCGCCAACCCATTTCCGACTGGTTCCCGTAGACGACGACATGGCTGACGACCCCGACGACGGCGTTCGCGTCTGGCTGGTTGAGCGGACGTACTCCGACGACGAGCAAAACCTCATCATCCTCACCTACGCGACCCCCGACGGCGAACAGTACTTCCGCAAAGAACGGGCACTCACCTCCTTCACCGACGTTCGGGACACCACCGCCGCCGTCGACGCCAACCCGGACAATCTCGGCACAGTCGACGACGCCGACCTCCAAGAACAGTACGCCGCAGAGGCACAGCGAATGCAGGACATCCACGACCCCGACGACGTGATCTGACCACCCGCCCGAGGCAGCAGCATCGGGCAGACGTGTTATGTCCGCACGCCGCCTATCGACGGGTATGCGCGAACTCGTCTTCGCCCTCGAGTACGAGCCCGGGTGCAACAGGGTGGCGGACGCCCTCGCCGACCATCCGGACGCCCGGATCCGCTCGCTGTCGCTGCACGCCACCGCCGAGCACCTTTGGCGGGTCGACCACGCCACCGGCACCCCGGACGCGCTCGACGCCATCGAGGACGCGTTCCTCACCAGCGACTACTACGCCGACTGTCTCGCGACCGAGGACTGCGGTGCTACCCAGACCACGCGCATCCTCGACCGCGCAGACGACACGCTCGTCCTCTACTCCGACTGGACGCGCACCCCGGACTGTGCGTCCGTCCCCCACATCGCCCGCGACCACCTCGGCGACGGCGTGCTGTTCGAGACCCGCCACGAGGGCCGTCACTACACGTGGCGCATCATCCACTCCGGCGAGGGCGACGTGGGTGCGTTCTTCGACGACCTCGAGGCGGCCGTCGGGGAGTGCGCCCAGACAGAGATGCTCCGAACCGCAGACACCGTGACGACGGCAAACAACGGCAGTGAGAACACGGGTGGGCTGTCGCCCGAGCAGGAGGCCGCCCTCCGAGCCGCCGTCGAACACGGCTACTACGAGTCACCGCGCAAGGTTGACGTCGGTGACCTCGCCGACCACCTCGACGTGCCCCGCTCGACGCTCACCTATCGACTCCGGCGGGCCGAGGAACACTTGGCGAAGCAGCACGTCGCCGGCGAAACAGTGCCAGACGAGCCGTCGGCATCGCTCTGACACCTCCGACTTGGAATATTCCAACTAAGGCTTATCGAACTGAGGCCCCTACGTCAGGGTGATGACTGATGAATCAAACGCGGCCGGGCGGGCGAGCGGGGACGGTCAGCGACAAGAGCTGACTGCCCGCCTCGCCGTCCCCGAGATGGACTGCCCATCCTGTGCCCAGAAGGTCGACAAGAGCCTTCAGCGCGTCGACGGCGTTCTCGACGCCACGCTCCAGCCGACCACCGGCACGGCCAACGTCACGTACGACCCCGACCGTATCAGCGAAGCCGGCGTAGTTGAGGCGATCGAGGCCGCCGGCTACGAGGTCGTCGGTGGCTCGGACACCGACGGTGACGATGAGCGACCCGAGGCGGATGACGGCGTGGACATCGCGCCGCCGTCGGAGGTCTGGACGAGTCCTCGCGCGAAGAAGACGTGGCTTGGCGCGGCGTTCGTCACCCTCGGACTCCTCTTCGAATTCCTCCTCACGAGTCAGAACGTCGCGGTGGCGAGCGTCCTCGACTACCCGCTCCACGTAGCGGATGTGCTGTTCCTCGGCGCAGTCGCCGCCAGCGGCATCCCCGTCGTCCGCGGCGGCTACTACTCCGCGAAGAACCGGAGTCTGGACATCGACCTGCTGATGGGGACGGCGATCATCGCCGCGACCGGCATCGGCTACTTCGTCGAGGCCGCGACGCTGGCCGTCCTGTTCAGCATCGCCGAATTACTGGAAGACTACGCGATGGACAGAGCGCGGGACTCTCTGCGCGAGTTGATGGAGCTGTCGCCCGACGAGGCCATCGTCAAGCGCGACGGTGAGGAAGTGACGGTGCCCGCTGACGAGGTGGAGGTGGGCGAGACCGTGGTTGTTCGCCCCGGTGACAAGATCCCGCTCGACGGCACGGTCGTTGAGGGCGAGAGTGCGGTCGACCAGTCGCCGATCACCGGCGAGAGCGTCCCCGTCGACAAGACCGCTGGCGACGAGGTGTACGCCGGTGCCATCAACGAGGAGGGCTACCTCGAGGTGGAGGTCACGTCGACGGCGGGCGACTCGACGCTCTCGCGGATCATCGAGATGGTGCAGGGGGCACAGGCGAACAAGACCGAGACCGAGCAGTTCGTCGACCGGTTCTCGGGGTACTACACGCCGCTCGTGGTCGTGCTGGCGATCCTGACCGCCGCCATCCCGCCGCTGCTCATTGCCGATCCCGTGTCGGTGGACGTGGCCGGGTACGGGGTCAGCTTCGCTGGCGACTGGCAGACGTGGTTCATCCGCGGACTCACCCTACTGGTGATCGCCTGCCCCTGCGCGTTCGTCATCTCGACGCCCGTCTCGGTAGTGTCAGGCATCACCAGCGCCGCAAAGAACGGCGTCCTCATCAAGGGCGGCAACTACCTCGAGGCGATGGGCGAGGTCGACGCCGTCGCCATCGACAAGACGGGCACGCTCACGAAGGGCGAACTCGCCGTCACCGACGTCGTCCCGGTCGGCGACGCCGACGAGGCGACGCTGCTCCGTCACGCCGCCGGACTGGAGCGACGCAGCGAGCATCCCATCGCCGCGGCGATTCTCGCCCACGCCGACGAAACAGGCGTCGGCGATGTGCCCGAACCCGAGGGCTTCGAGAGCCTGACGGGCAAGGGCATCCGCGGGGAGATCGACGGCGAGACGTACTACGCGGGCAAGCCCGCGCTCTTCGAGGAGATGGGCTTCGACCTCTCGCGGGCACGCCGCGAGACAGACGGTGGCGTCGTGGCAGAGGAGACGGACGAGTCCGACGACGAGGCGTTCGCCGATGACGCGCTCGCCGCGCTGGAGCAGGAAGGCAAGACGGTCGTGATCGTCGGAACGGAATCGAAACTGCTGGGTGCCATCGCCATCGCCGACGAGGTGCGTCCCGCCTCGAAGCGGGCCGTCGAGCGCCTGCACGAGTTGGGCGTCGAACGCGTCGTGATGCTGACTGGCGACAACGAGGGTACCGCGCGGGCCATCGCCGAGGAAGTCGGCGTCGACGAGTACCGCGCCGAACTCCTGCCCGACGAGAAGGTCGATGCGGTTGAGGAACTACAGGCCGAGTACGGCGAGGTGGCGATGGTAGGCGACGGCATCAACGACGCGCCCGCACTCGCCACCGCGGAGGTCGGCATCGCGATGGGCGCGGCCGGCACGGACACCGCGCTCGAAACCGCGGACATCGCGCTGATGGGCGACGACGTCGGGAAGCTGCCGTACCTCTACGAACTGTCGCACACGGCCAACGGCGTCATCCGGCAGAATATCTGGGCGAGCCTCGGCGTGAAGTTCCTACTTGCGCTGGGCGTGCCGCTGGGGCTGGTAAGCGTCGCGCTCGCAGTCGTGGTCGGCGACATGGGGATGAGTCTCGGCGTCACGGGCAACGCGATGCGGCTGTCGCGGATCGAGCCTGACCGACTCGACTGAACCGCATTCTCCCGATTCTCGGCTTTGGCGCAGTTTTCGCCCGTACATCCGCGCCCTCTACTGTTCGTGGACGGCAGCAGTCTCATTTCCGGCAGAGAGGAGGGCGAGAATGTCAACATCTCGTCGTTTACACCGGAAGAGCAAGCGAAGGAACTCCGAGATCAACTGAACGAGGCACTAAACGACTGACGAGGACAGTCTCAACAAGGAGTTCAGAGCTTCTTCTCGGTAACGTCCTTTGAGGAGACGAAGCGGCGGACGAGTTCGCCCAACTCCCACGTGCGGTGGACGTCGGCGAGGTTGTGCTCCAAGACCGGCAAGAGGTCACCCTCACGGTAGTGGGCCGCCGCGCTGCCCGAGTCTTCGAAGGGGTCGTACGGCCTGTCGCGGTACCACGCGTGTCCCTCAGCGTCCGCCAGCACGTCGCCGAGGCTCTCGTTCCGGTCGCACAGGAGGTCGTACGCACCCGTCAGCGAGTTCGCGTCGGCGGAAGCACCGTACGCCGTGGTGGTCGTGTTCAGCCGCTTCTTGACCGGATCCCAGAGATCGGCGAACAGGAGGCCGTCGAACGGCCAGTCCACCCCCTGCCGAATGCAGCGGGTGCGGACGAAGGGAAGGTCGAACCCGCCCTTCCACGACTCGGCGTTGTACGCGACGAGACGGTCGTAGTCGCGCTCGAACCGCTCGAATACCACCCGTCGCATTCCCTTGAGGAGAGCAGCCTCGTCGTCGGCGACGGTCACGGATACCGGAGCACCGCAGGCCTCCGCCAACCGCCTCTCGAACGCTTCCGCATCAGCGGTGTGCGGGCCGGCGTTGACGAGGAGCGTCGCGTGCCCGCCCGGGAACCAGAATCCACTGACGGTGATCTCCTCCGACCAGCCGAAGCCGGTCGTCTCGATGTCCCACGCAACGTGGCCGCGGTCTGACTTCTCGTGCATCTCTGCATAGAACGCGGTCGCCGAGAAGGATAGGCAACGGAGGGCTGTTTCCGGATTCCGCGTTCGGTCAGGAGACGAGTTGGTACGTCCGGGCTCGCCCCTCGCCTTCGGCAGTGACGAGGTTGTAGCGGCGCATCTTCCGGAGGTAGTTACGCACCATCCGCCGCGACTTCGCTTCGGCGACCTCCTCTCGATAGGCCTCGTACAGTGCGTCCGGCGCAATCTCCTCCTGTTCCTCGATGATGTCGTAGAGGGTGCGCTGATCGTCGGTGAGCTTCTCGAGGTTCTTCCGCCGAATTTCCGCCTTTGCCTTCGGGGCCGCCGCCTCGATCGCGTCGGTGGTCAGTCGGTCGAGACCTCGGCGGTCGGCCTCTTGCGCGGCGGCACGGAGAGTGGCGATGGCGATACGTGCGTCCCCGCCGGCTGCGTCGGCAATCCATCGGAGCTGGTCGTCAGTAATGGCGTCCTCGTGGAGACCCCACCGGACGCGATCCTCGAGGATGCCGACCAGCTCGCGGGTGCCGTAGCGGTCGAAGTGGATGCGGGTCGCGGTCTTGAACCGACTAGCGACCCGTCCCTCCAGCACCGAGAACAGTTCCTCCTCTGCGTTGGCGATGAGGACGACGGAGAGGCCCCTCACACGGTGGAGGTCGTACAGCACCTCCTTCTCGGTCAACTGGTCGACCTCGTCGAGGATGGCGACGTAGGGGTCGTCGAGCCCGTCGCGCAGCCGATCGACCAGCTCATCGCGTGGCGTCGACTGGCGGTGGACATCGATGGCGCGGTCGATTCCCTCCAGTAGGCGGTAGAGCGTCTTGAAGCGGGTATAGTCCTGCCAGCAGTTGACGTACTGGGTGTGGAGGTCGACGACCTCGCTGCGGAGGCGGTCGACGGCGTGGCGGGCAATGCAGGTCTTCCCGGTGCCGCTGGGGCCGTGGAGGAGAATCGGTTCGGCGTGTTGGCCGTCGAGTACGGGGCGGAGGGTACTGGTGAGCGCGTCGATTTCGCCGTCCCTGTGTCTCACGTCGCCGGGCACGAACTCGGGCTGGAGCGGGCGTGCGTCCGCGATCATTTGCCGGCACGCGTCTCGGCGCGGGCACTTAGTTGGAAGGGTGGTGTTTCCGGGTTTTATCGCAGGCGTGCGTCATCTGTCCCCTCATTTGCTCTCCTCCGAGTCGCCGGCACCGCCGAAGTCCCGCTTCAGATACTCGTAGGAGTCGCGGTTGCGCTTCCGGTCGTGCAGGTCGCCTTCCTCTTCTCGCTCGCGCACCCACTCCTTGAGTTCCTCCTCGTACTCGGGGACGCGTCGCCGATACATCTGGAGGAGATTGAAGTCGTCCACCGCACCCATCTGCTTCAACTTGCGATGAAGGCGAGCGCCAAGCGGCGTCAGCACGTACTTGTGCGTCACGCCCCGCTCGCCGCGGACGCTCTCGGGCTCGATCAAGTCCAACTCCTCAGCCTGCGCCAAGTACTTCGACACGGTGTCGTGGCTGATGCCAAGCGACTCCTCGAGGTAGCCGTAGCGCACGCCGTCCATATTGACCGTCCCAAGCAATTCAACCGCCCCACGCTTGTTGAGGAAGGCGAGAAGGTCGCTGTGCTCCCTATCGTCGACCCCACCGGCATCGCCGGCGTCGTCCTCGTCCGTCATCTGACCTAACACAGATACTGAGTTCCCATATAGGATTGAGCTGGCTCTGTATCTGAGCTAGCTCAATACCAGAGTAAGCTCAGATGCACGGGCACGCTCGGTTACTGTGCCAATTCCCATACCGAGATCGCCAAGAACGGGAGCCAACTCAACACCTCTCACTCTACCACTCTGGAATTCCAACCTCGGAAACGCGGCAACAGCCCTCCGACATTTACGCAGTAACTGAGCAAACGACTACTCGACGATGAACGGGGACGAGGTGGACACGCGGGCGGATGCGGTGGAGTGCCTCGCCGAGCAGGCCACCGACCTGTGCCACCTCCACGAACACGTCACCCGCGTCATCGCCAACCTCGACATCCCGACCGAGGCCTTCTCGGACTACGACAACCCCGACGACGCCCGCTTCCCGCTCGAGGGCATCGTCAAACTGTTCCTCTACAAGGAGGCTCGCGGATTCGGCCAACAGGAGACCGCCCGTCGGCTCTCCGGTGCCGCCTACGTCTTCGTCAGGTTCGACCTCCCGCGGGCACCCACGCAAGGTGGCATCAGCTGGATGTGGAGGAACCGATTCGACCACTGCGAGCGGGGACTGATCAAGGAGGCCGCCGACCGCATCCGCGAGGTCTGCGAAGAACACGACGTCGTCGACCGGCACGAACCAGCCCTCGAACCCGAGGACATCCAAGACACGGGCATCGAGGAGGAGCAGATCATGCAGGCCGTCCAGCGGGCGACCGACCTCGGCTTTGAGGAGTTCAAAGACCCCCGTGCCGCGAACGCGAAGTACGCACTGCAGGCGTACTTCGAGCGACAGGGCTACCTCAACATGGTGAAGGCGGGAGCGACCACGAAGCGCCGCCGGTTCGCCCGCCTCAGCGACCGCAGCGAAGTCCCGCACGGCTCCAGCCACAACCGGACAATGAAGAAAGTCGCCGACCCCGACCCGCAGACCGACCTGTGGGACTTCGCCGACGGCACCCGCCGCGACGAGTGGAGGGAGATCCGAGATGCGGTGCTGCCCGCCTTCCACGCCGGCGTCGAGAACATCCTCGATGAGATCGCGGGCCGCGACCGCACCGGGATCCGCGAGCCGGTGAACGCCGCGTTCGACATCACGACGTGGCCGTACTGGCCGTCGCCGTTCCGCGACGAGGAGAACGTCGAGTGGTGGGAGGAACCCGTCGAGATCACGTACAGCGGCGGCTCGACGCGGGAGGTCTACCCGCGAGAGGACTACCCGGAAATGGTCAGCGGCGTCAAGGAGAGTCACGAGCGGGCGTTCAAGTTCGCCACGCTCACCATCGTCGCCGAGGGCACGCCGATCGTCCTCGCCATCGAGCCGGTTCGTGACCGGCGCGGCTGGGAGTCGGATGACCTCGACACGCGGACGCGCGGCGAGCTGGTCGACCGCCTGTTGGAGCAGGCCGAACAGCACGTGGACATCAACAAGGTGTTCGCCGACCGCGAGTTCGACAGCTACGAGGTCAGGCACCGCATCGACCAGCACGACGCGTTCTACGTGATCGGGAAGCGGAAGCAGGCGGAGGCGGACAGGGTGGCCATCGAGAAGACCGTCAAGCACGAGGCGGCGGACGCGAGTGTCGAGCAGGGGTGGCTGACGTACGAGGGCGAGCGACAGCCGGTGACGTTCATCTATGTGCCGAAGGACACGGCGAAGGACGAGGAGGAGTACATCGAGGGTGACTACGCAATCTTCACGGTGAACGCCCATGTCGGGCCAGACAGGGGCATCGGGCTGGCCGAGCAGTATCGGAAGCGGTGGACGATTGAGAACGAGTACAAGACGATCAAGAAGCACTTCCTGCCGACGTCGGCGTCGTCGGACTACCGGAATCGGTTCCTGTACTTCGTGATCGGCGTCACCCTGTACAACGTGTGGCGGTTGGCGAACTTCCTGCTGCGGGACGAGGTGGACGTGGACTTAGGAGAGGATCCGCCGATATTGGCGGGGGAGATCGTGGAGCTGGTGGGGTTCTGCCTGTTCGATCCGGGCGGGTAGGCTTCCGCCGTTCTTCCGGGTTCGCTTCCAAGTTGGTGAGCGGCAGCACTCTCCTTCTCGTCGTGTTTTCGCCCTGATTCGACGGTCGTTGGCGGGCTGGCCGGCGTCGAATCGGTAAGCCAGCGGGCTCGCGGAATGGGTAGCGGCTGATGCTCGCCGCCGGGATTCTTTTCGTGGGTGTTGATTTGTATATCAATTCAAACGGTCAGGGTCTGGAGCTCAGGATGCATAGAAAATATAGCACTGTGAGGTTTATTAGATGATTTTCTGCGGGTACAGCGCTCGAGACCTCCGAAAATGGAGAGTATAGCAGCTTCGGAACTCACTTGTCTAAAGACCAGTTTAACCAAGGGACTTTACTCGGGTCGATACTGTACCCCACATACGAATGTCTACTCCCAGCGAGAGGCGGGCTCACTCCCAGGGGAAGACCATCCAAGACGCAATCGAACGCTACCTCACCTACAAAATCCAAGCGGAAGGGTCACGGACGACGATGCGCTCGCCGCTGATGGGGTTCGCCGAGTTCTGTCGGGATGAACTCGGCCTCAAGGACATTAGAGATCTCGAGCCGGCAGACGTCCGTCGATACAGCGAGGATCTATACGACCGAACCAAGATCGACGAGGAGATCTCGGCGTCGACGGCACAGACGTACTTCGCGTACGTCCGTGCTTTCCTGTCTTGGTGTGTTCGAGACCAACTCCTCGAGACGAATCCAGCGGACACGACCGAGGCGATGGATCCACTCCCCGAAGACGATGGGAAACGGAAAACGCAGTACTGGTCAGATGATGATCGCGAGCAGCTCATTAACTACACCACGAAGCGCATCGACATGGCGCTCGAGGGAACGATCCGGGTCGATCGAGAGACCGCGTTCCGCGACAGGGCGATCGTAGTCATGCTCGATGGAACGGGGGCGCGTGGGGCAGAACTATTCTCGGATTCAAAGGACGAGAAACGTGATGGCCTCCGCTGGGCAGATGTCGACTTCGAAGAGCGGTCGATCGAGGTCTACGGGAAGTCACGAGACTATGAAACCGCACCGTTCCCCGAGAGCGTTCACGATGTCCTCGAGCGATGGCGCGGACTCCTTGATCCACCGACTGACGAGTGGCCTGTTTTCCCGACCGGCCACTATCAGTCGAAACGGCAGGAACTCGTCGAATCGATCGGAGAGAAGACGGTTTCTGCGGCACTCGAGGACCGGGGTGACGCAGGGAAAACCGAGGTTCTTGACCGACTACACCGTGAGCATGAGGTCCCACCGCCGTCGATCTCCAAAGAGGGAGTTCGGCGGTTGATGAAACGCCTCACGAAAGAGGCCGGTATCGAGCTGGACGGCGATTACGACTATCTCACACTCCACGGCGCACGACGGGCGCTCGGTCGCGACCTGTACGCCAGTGGCTTGTCCGAAAAGGCGCAAGAAGCGCTCCGCCACCAATCGATCGAGACAACACACGAAGCGTATTCGGATACCAAGATGAGGGACGTCTCCGACAGTATCGACGAAGTCCGCGACTGATCTGGCCTGCGAGTTTCTCGGTCCACTTTCGTCTTCGTCCATTGGTAGAAAGGGGATAGCCTCCTTGATGGGGTCGGGGTCGAATGCGAGACGGTCGCGGGACCTGCGCCGGTCATCCTCGGCGAAATGAGAGCTGGCAAAACGAATCTCGCGTGTCTGCTGTTACAGTTGCGTGACCGATGGGTCGACGGCAATCTCAAAGTGGCCTCGAACAGTCGCACGCTCACGCGTAACGCCAACTGGGTTCGTGACGATGGCTCCGTTGAAGACGGCTGGATTCTCCCCCCCCCCCCTACCCGCTGCTTGAGGAGTGGGTGACGCAGGACGGGAACCCGGTCGAAAACGCGCAACAGCCGAAAGCGTTCGTCGGTGACGAGTTCTCGACGAACGCCTCGGGGACCGGCGAGGACGGCCAGAAAGTGCGGAAACTGATGGGGCCGCTGGTGTTTAAGATCCGCAAGTACAACGGCTGTTTCATCTATATCGGCCACGACGAGAGTTCGATCCATCCTCTGCTCTGGCGGGTCGGCACGATCATCAAGAAGCCCGACCGGAACAACAAGGGGAAATTGATACAGGAAGAACAGCCACTTGAACAGCTATAACGAATTACGCCGACCAGTTGAGTTTGTCAGCGAGAAGTTCAAACACCTCACGACGGGTACTCGGAGACATCTTTTTCTTCTGGATGCGGTACGTGGCTTTCTCGCTGTCAAGCGTGATCGTGAGGTCTTTCACGTCATCATACCTGTCCTGCTCATTAACTTCTGAGAGAATATCGCCGACTGACACATCATCATCACCATCGTATCCGAGATCAACGGGATACACAAGACTCCACTCGTCGCCTTGCTGACCGATGATGACTTGGAAGTTCGAGCGGGAATAATCCCGTTTTTTCTCTGCATCATTGTGAGCGGGGTCGGACTCAACGTTGCCACTTTTATTACGCGTGAAGCGAAGCTTCGCATCTTCTCCAATGAACTCATTAAGCGTCGTGAGAAGAGCGAGGTCTCTCTTTGTGGTGCGGATGTCCGCTCCGCGGATGTGAATCCGTGAGACGGAAGTTGATTCATTGAACTCGCTTAGGAATCTCTCAACGAGATCGCGGTTCGACTGCTGGCTATCATCGCCAGTCGTCTCGATTAGCCCAGTTTGGAGGTCGATACGCAGTACTGCGCGATAGAGTGTGTTGATCTTCTCGTAGTCACCCGTTCGGATGTCAAAATCACTTCGAGTTTTCCCCGGTTTCCAGTACTCGACGTACATATACCGCCCATTCTCGAATTCAACGAGTCGAGGCCGATAGGCTTCATCGAGGTCGTTGATGAGTGCGGCAGGAATATCATCTGCTGCTTCGGTGTAGGCTGGATCGAGTTCATTCTCCGTTTCACAGAACTCGATGAACTTCTCACGCGCCACTGCAGGTGAATCCACCTGATCCGCGATTTCGCCTAAGATGCCGCCTATTTCGGAGACCTGAAACGCACGCGTAGTATGGTCCGTGTAATTGAAGAACGAATCGTAATAGTACGCCTTCCGAAGGGTTAGGGATTCAGCGACAACTGGGGCACCCGTTTTAGCCCCCTCAATGGTCTTGAGCATTCCGCTCCAGTCCGTGAGGACACGTTCTTTCGCTCCCGTGATGATGTCTTGACGAAGCTCGTCGGCATCTCCAGGCGTGTTTTTGAGATACCTCAGAATCTCGTCACGGCCTGTGTTCTCATCGATATCGATATCTGACTGTTGAAGACCGTAGCGAATATCACGCGTGGGAAGCGCGTTGATCAGCCGCTCATCCGATGCCTCATCATATCCTGAGTTCGTTGTGGAACTCATTGCAACTGATACGATGGCTGGTAAAGGAATGAAACTGCGTATAAACACTCAAGAAGGAGTGTATACTCATACGGTAAGTAAGGTTTAGTGAGACAACCTCAATAGAGGTTGTATGAGCCAAGGGCCGATGTCACTGGAAAAGGTCGATGAACCACTCCAAGAGATAATGGGATGGGGCCAGTATCATGCCACAGCGTATCGAGTCCTGGTCGCTGAGGGGCCACTAGAAGCTCAGGAGATTGTTGTCCGTACGTCAATTCCTCACGGGCGGATCTATGACGTGCTTAATGAACTCCATCAAGAGGGCGTAATTGACAAGCAAGAACGAAACCCCGCGATATACAAAACGAAAAATCCTGGCCGACTTATCGAAGAAAAGCAAAATGATTTCAATGAAATTGTAGAGAATACTAAAGAGACTCTGGTTACTGCGGACGAATTAAACTCCGGAGGAGAACAATCGACACCCGCTTGGGTATTAGGTGGTCAAGTTGGAACTGTAGGCGAGATTAGAGACCAGTTGGCTAACGTTCAGGAAAGCCTTCTAATCGTTGACTCAGACCCACGGTGGTATGATATTAGCGATTTTCGGCAACTACAACGCTACGCAGGTAGCGATATTGATCTCAACATTATTTTATGGACTGCCAGGCAAAACAAAATAGAAGAATTCTCAGAACATGGTCTTCCTGTCCACAAACACGACAATATGTCCCGCAAATCGTTTTATGTAGTTGATAAAAAGAAAGTGATAATGAAAATGGAGGAGTCAGATACAGGAATGATTTTCACGGACAGAACGATGGCAAGTGTTTTTATTAGGGAGTTCAAAGAACTTCGCGATAACGCAACGGAAGTGACTCCTAATGCATAAGAAGATGCTCCCGCTCGCGCTGATGTATGCCTGTGAGCAGGAGCCAATAGAAGGCCGAACTCGATTGCAAAAGATGGTCTTCTTGATGCAACAGCGGTTCAAGGAGCAAGGAAAGGACCCTATCCTATCAGATAGTTTTAATTTTATTCCTTATGATTATGGCCCCTTCTCCAAGGATCTCTATGCGGAACTTGATAGCATGTCTGAGAAATCGATGATAAAGGACTCTGTCGAAGAGATTGGTAATGATAATGTGAAGTATGATTATTCTATCCAAAATCAAGGAATAGAATTCGTTGAAAACCAAATAGGGAAAGAAGAAGCAGAGACAATCCTTCAGATGGCAGAGGAAATCAAAGAGGAGTATAATGATGTCGTGCTTTCCGATCTAATTGAGGATGTCTATGCAGAATATCCGGAATATGCCAAAAACAGCATTTACTAAATATCTTTAAAATTATTAGACACTACGTTCCTCTCGAATCGGTACCGCCGTCGCTTCGAATCTCTCGCTGCTCGAGCACGCGGCGAACGTCGGCATCAGTCGCTTGATGGGCCGGATGGGCGATGGGCGTCCGACTCTCGATGTCATAAAGTTCGCTGGTCGGAACGAACGTCGTCATCGTTCACCCTCCGGCCGACCGTTCGTCATCGCCTCATAGGCATCCTTGATCCGCCGGAACTCTGCCGTACTCCCGCTGTTATCTGGATGGGCTACCTTGGCCTTCTCACGGAACGTATTGCGGATTTCGGATTCGCTCGCGTTCGGGGCGACACCGAGAATTTCGTGAGGCGGCACCTCTGCAGCGATTGGTTCTTCATCAGCTGGTGGTAGCCAAACATGGGGCACAAGAGACCGACCTGTATTCTGTGCCATCGATTACATCGTGCTGACTGGTCAAAGTGCAAAGGAAGGGCTGTGGTGAATCGCCATACGGCGTTGGGTTTGTCCAGCTCATAGACTATTTGATGTTGTAGACAGCACACATCAGAACGATTTCACGGAACTCTCAATAGATGGAACAATACGCCCCGATATCCAGAAACACTCTCACCGACACCGATATGAGGATTTGCTATCCATTCAATGTATGATCGATCACGTGGTAGAATATTGGAATGATGCTCTTACACTTCTTCTTGCTAGTGTCACCATCCTCATCGGTTACTATCAAGTCCAGCACTACCGAGCACAACGAGCTAGTCTTAGCTTTTGTAGTGTAGATAAAGCCGAATATGATCGATTAAATACTTCGATTACCCGGTACGAAATGAAGATTAGAATAGAAAACACTGGCAGAGAGCCAACGACGATATCAGACGGAACACTCGAGGTAAGCGGAGAGGAACTCGAGCTGGAACGATTCGAAGGTTCGATAAAAGTACCGCTTGTTGGCAATGGGTCGCCAAACCTACCTTCGAAAGTTGAGAGTGAAGTACGTGTTCCGGGAAACGATGTTCTCAACCTCAAGTACCGTGCGTCTGGCTCTCGACGTAAAGATTATTCTGAACCGGTTCAGGGAGTGATGAGGATCAGAACAGTTGGTGGTGAGTTGGTTGAAGAGTCAGTCATGTTTTACCCGCGCAATCAGTAGCATTTCGAGGTCAAGCCCCTGGGCTACCAACTTGACCTCGACACCATGCATTAGGTCGCCGTAAGCAGAGCACGTGAGCATTTCATATGGAACTCAGGACTTGGCGTAGCAGACCCATCCCGTGTTCGCCTATCCACTCAAAAAGTCCAAAATAGCTTGCTACTGGTGTGGCGAGTAGGAGTGCTAGCGATGTGAACGTGAGTCTAATACAGATATTGAACACTCCGAATTTGGGGTCGTTCTTCTCCTTGTTCTTGCCTGTCGTACGCACGTAGTCGAGAAGCAATTGCTCTCGCTGGTCGCCCACGTCGTCGTAGTCAGAGTAGTTGTAGAAGTCCCAGATGTCCTTTCCCGGTCGTTCATAGTCACGAGAACGAATTGCGTGTAACCCGAGACCGGCGGACACCAGCGCCGGAACCAGAACCACAACAAGAACCAGCGGGTGGAGCCCCTGATTGAATAGCGCCCCGAACGAAATGAGGAGGGCATCAACGGTGACTACGATGCCTATTTTGTTCTCTACTGTGTCACGGCGAGCTTCCTCGTCGTCATATCGCCGTCGAGCTTCCTCCAATGTTAGTTCGAGTGTCGGGAAGTCTGAAGGGGCAATAACGTCCCGTTCATCCGACTGTTCTTCTTCAGATTGCTCGCTAGAGCCGTCCGCTTCAGTATCAGTCTCTTCGACGGCGGCTTCTGTCCCATCAGCGGCGGCCCTGTCGTCGGTCATCTATCTGAGACACTTTCCGCATCGACTACATCGTTTCGTAATACTGTCATTTTCTCCGTTCGCTCGGATTCGAAACTCCGCATCGTCTCGGCAATCTGAACAGAGTGGCATCAATCAGTCAATCCTTTTACCACATCGTATGCATCGATTCGGCTCTGGGTCCTGTCTGAGGGCAGCCGTCGTCGTATTCGCCTCTTCCAAGCAATCCCTGCACAGAGCCATTTACAACTGTTTCCCACACCGACTACATCGCTTGCTGTCGCTCTTTCTACTCGTTTTGCCGTCTTGGAGCGAGACCGTCTCGGCCTCATCGAGACACTTCGAGCAGAGCGCCATTGTTAGAGCGGATTCCCACACCGGCTACATTTTGTCGTCTTGTCGAACTCTACCGTCGTGAGTTCCGCTTCGCCTTGGCACTTTGAACAGAGTGCCATCAGAACTCCCTCCCGCACCGACTGCACGTTTGCTTACCTTTCTGGTCCGTTGACGACTCCGCTTCACTTCGGCATTTAGGACATAACGCCATAGACCGTCGTTGTTTCTAACCTCGTTTAAATGTTCGCAAGGTGGAGTGAACGTACTTCCGCATTTCACCTGTTGCCATGACTTGCATTTCTATGTGGAACGCAAATCAGTGCACCCACTGGTTGGGCGGCTCATCCCGCTCAACGATGAGACGTGAGTTATCGCCCGGGATGGTGCGGAAGACATCTTCGGTGTCATCAATCGCGGTTGCTAGGTCTCCCCGTCGCGGGCCGATGATTGCATCTGGACGAAGCCGCTTGATGGTGTCCCATATCGGGAGGTCTGAGCCCCAGCAACGTCGAGCGCGAGTTCGCACGCACGGGTCGCGCCGCATGACGGCGTATAGCAGTCTGCAATACCACATCGTACGGGATTTCAATGGCTTCCTTACCGTGCCTGTCAAAGCGCGCCGGTCCCCACGGCGGGCTGTCCCACGGAAAATGAGTGACGCGGGCGAATCCGTGGTCCTTGGGATGGACAGAGATGATTCTGTCCTCGTCGAGATAGTCGGATACGCGTCCCATGAGCCCATCTTTCTGCATCTGTCCGATTCATTCGCGCCCCGAACGTTCTTGAGCAGTCGGGCGACGGACACTCATAGGTACTATCGGAATCTACTCCTCGAGAAACCGGTCCGCCAGTCGTTACTTGAAGCGCTTGCTGTGGAGATGAGTCCAATAACAAGACGCTGAGAAAATCAGGAACGTTATCTGGCCGAACGATGGCGTTCCGACGAGACCAATCAGGACCGGTCGTGCCATTGCCCAGATCATCACTGGCCCAAACAGCCGAGCAAACCCGCCGGGAAGGAATCGAAGTAGGTTCCAGACCGCCTGGAAGTGTCCTTTCGCGGCCTCTCGAGCCGGGTCGTTCTCCCTATTCGCCGTCATCGTCCCCCTCCTCTCGAGGATCGTTGATCAGTTCCCAGAGTGCAGTGTTGTCGTGCAATTTCTTCGCGTAGCCGGCCACTCCATACATCTTGAGCCGCTCATGGACCTTGTAGCGGGGAATCTCCGTTTGATCGACGATGTAGCCTTGCGTGCAGCGCCCCTCTGCGAGCATATCGAGGATCGTATTGTCGATTTCGTCGAGTTCCATGTCTTCTAGGTCAGTAGCTCCCATCATATTATCCTACGGATTTGCCCACTATGATAGTTAAGATCCATAGTACGAACTTGTTCGCATGCTTTAGCAAGAATCGTAAGATTAATAATCGTAAGAATTGTAGGAAGATACGTACATGACAATAGATGATAGCGGAGACGACGAGACCGAAGAGGTAACGAGCACGCAGCGGAAGGCACGCCGAGGGTTCCAGAACACTCGAGAGATCATGCACTCGGCCCCCGTTCGGCGAGCGGTTGTGACCGTCGTCGTAGCAAATCTCACCGTTGGGACCGCAATGGCACAGGCCAGCGAGGCCGCGGGAATGATGTGTCAGAGCGGCCTCGGTGAACTCATCGGCCTCGGCCTCGGTGCTGCGGTCGTTCTACTGCTCCTGCTCGCCGCGTTCCGCGGGACGATGGCCTTCAAGGACCTCGGCCAAGGCCGGTCGGAGAAGAAACGTGAAGGCCGCGAGAAGATGATGGGCGCGGGGATCACTGCGGTCGGGGCGTTCTTCCCTGCCATCTTCGGGATGGCACTCGACCGCGTTGGGATCGGTGCATTCTCGTGTATCGAATGGAGCGGAATCATCGGTATGACCGTGACAGTTGCTCCGTTCTGACGGGACGATTCAGATGAGACTATTTGATGTTTTCACGCATGTCACACCGTCGAGCGGCAAGTATCGTTTTGATCCTGCTCGTGATGTCGGCGATCGCACCTTCGGGTGCGGTCGCACAAAACGAGTCAGAAAACGTCACACTCGGCGACTCGCGATATACAAACGAGTCGTTTGGCAACACGGGCGACACGCTCGGAAACGAATCCGCGGGGAACCTCTCAGAAGGCAACAGCAGCGACGACGACGGTGGTCTACTGGGCGGAACGTTCAATCCCTTTTCGTGGATGAACGGAGTGCTCGAGTGGGCGCTAAACATGGGAACTGGTGCCGTGACTGCTGGGTTGACCCATCTCAATTCGGCGATCTCAAATGTCCCAGCGCCGGGATCCCACGACAATCCGAGTTCATGGACGAACCCGCAAAACGGCTGGTGGCCGGGGATCTACGAAATGACGCTGTGGACGACCGGCCTCGGCGTCGTCTTCGTCGGCGGCGCCGCAACGATGGCGTTCCGGCACAACGATCCGTACCTGCGGCGCCAGAAGCTACGACAAGCCGGCGTCGCACTCGTGATGATTATCCTGACGTGGCAAGTCGCGCCGTTTGCCCTGCATTTCGGCGCGCAGGCATCGGCTGCGTTTACCCCGCCCGCGGACCACCTCCTTTCGACGCCGAACGGCCTCGGAAAACTCCTCTCGGGCGGGATACTGGCGCTAATCCTCCTCTACGGATATATTGGGATCGTCGTCGTCGGACTGTTCGCGATCGTCGCGCAGTTTGTCTTGCTGCATATGTGCGTCGCGTTCTGGCCGGTCGCATGGGGCTGCAAAGCCTTCGGGGACGGCACAATCGCGAACCTCGGAAACTTCAATATCTGGCTGTTCGGCCTACTCATCGGCGTGAATATCGTCCAAGCGATGTTCTTACGCCTCTTGTATCTGCTCCCGTGGGAGGCAGGACTCGCAGGGCCTGTCTTCGCTCTGCTCGGGACGATCGTCGGGATTGGCTTCGTCGCGGTCTATCTTCCGTGGAGTGCGCTCAAGACGGCCGACCAAGCCGCGAGTGTCGGCCTCGGAATGTCGTCCATGAACCGGCACAAGGGCAAGAAGCACGCGCGAGCAGCAAGCGAGCGCGTCGGAGAGGTCAAAGCCAAGGTCGAGAAATGGCGCGGCGCGAATACGGACACGAACACCAAAACGACTGCCTCTGCGTCTGGAGCACCACCGTCGACCGACTCAACAGGAGTGTCGTCGCCCTCGAGCGTCAGCCGAAAGCGGAGTATCGGCCAAATGGGCTCGGCGAACCAGGACAGCACGGGCCGCTATTCTTCAACCGACCGATCTCGGGAGTCGTTTGAACAGAACCGCGGCTTCCAGTAATTCGTTTTCTCCGTTTCTTACGACGAAACCAAAAACATATCTTCCTCTATATCGTAGGGAAATCTGTGCTATGACTGGTGAAACTGATGAGAGAGACCCGTCACAACTCGCTTTACCGTACGTTGAGAGTGGGCTGAAGATCGGCGACTATCGTGCTCGAGACGTTGCGTATGGCACTCCGGGATTCTTAGCTCTCGGCGGCGCTATCGGCTCACTCACTGTGGGACTGAACGAACCGGTGCTCCCGCTCACAGCCATCGGGCTCCCGCTGTCAGTGATTGGCCCGGCGTTTGCGATGAACGCGGGTGAAACGACGACTGGACTCGATAAGATGCGCGCGCCTATCCGCAACTTCCGGCAGAAGCGCCAGCATCCGATCCCCCAAGAGGACGCGGCCGACGACCTCGTGCATGGCGTTCGGGAGATTCGGCGAGACGGCGCGGCTATCATGAACGACGGCCGGATGGTTGGACTTCTCCGACTCGAGTCCCGGAACTCCGACACAGAGACACAGAGCGAGCTGCAGACGGTTCTCTCGGCGCTCTCGACGCGGATCGATGAGACACTCGAGCACGGCTTTCGCTACTACAGCACTACTACCGAGTTCGATCCCTCGGAAGTGGTCGGCAAGTACCGGGATGCAGCGTTCTCTGAGCGGCTCGCAGGCGACGACTGGGCCGAAGCCAGAGAACTCCTACACGACGTCTCGGATTGGTACGAGGGACGCGAGGCGCCGCGCTGGGACGCGAAACAGTGGCGTCATTACGTCGTCGTCTCGGTTGGTAGCGAGGACGTCGATACGACCGGTCTCGATATGTCGGCGTCCGTCCTAGACGGTATCAAAGAAGTGTTCGGCTCGGGTTCCGACGCTGGCGTAGATGAGGAAGAATGGTACAGTCGGATGTCTGCGGCGCTTGAGAGCCGCCTCGAGCGTGTTTCAACAGTCTTTGGCGCTGTCCCTGGCGTGGAGGTCGAACGTGTTGGACCTGCCGAGAACGCGCTCCTCCACTCGCGCTATTGGAGCGGCATTGAACACAATTTCGAGAACGTCAAAGACATCCGCCAGGGGCGGCTTGAAGAGATTCTATCTGCTCCGAGTTACGACGTCACCGACGAGTATGTCCGTGTCGGCGAGCAGTACTGTAAGACGTTCTGGGTAAGCGAGTGGCCGGTCAGTCCTGATCCGGGATTCCTCCGTGGTCTCACCACAATGAACGGCGTTGATGTCGATATCACGCTCCGAGCACGTGCACGCGACAAAGAGGACACGGAGTACGAACTCAAACACGAAATCGCAAACATAGACGCGGATATTGAGGAACTCGAGGAAAACACAGACATCGAGTCGATTGTTGTTGGCGATGATATGGAATCCTACGTTCAGGCATACAAAGTCCTCCATAACACGTCCGTTCGGCCGTGGGACCTCAACGGCTACATCACCGTTCGTGCTGGTACTCGCGAGGCGCTTGAGCGGGCAGAGACGACGATCGCGAACGGCGTGGGGTCGGACGATATTGATCTCGACATCGAAAAGCGTCGGGCGCTCGAGGACAGCTGCGAGGACGTCCGTGATGTTGCGGAGTCTACTCCCGCGAGCCTCACGTTACTCTCGCCGGACACACGGCAGCGTGATCTCTACGTCTCCGGGAGTCCGACTGCTCCGGACAAGTACGACGAGGTCTCTCATCGCGACCGCTACACGATGGTCCTCGGTGGGACTATCGGTGCCGCGTTCCCCGGGCTCGCGGCCGAGATTCGACACGAGGACGGCGTTGAGTGGGGCCGCAAGTTACAGGATGGGAGCGAGGTCTCTGCCAACCCGTTCGGCGTCGGAGGCCCCGGACACGCGCTCTTTATCGGCGACTCCGGGTCCGGGAAGACGTTCAGTACTCTCCAGAAGATTATTCGCTGGTACCTGGCAGACGACGACCGTACGGTTGTGCTGTGCGATACCTTCGGCGACTTCGAGGGCATTACTGAACTCCTGAACGGCACACACGTCGTCCTCGGTGGCAAGGACTCGATCAACCCGCTCCACCTCTCAAAGACTCCTGAGCGGCTTCGGGACTCCGGAGTTGACGCGTTCGGTATGAAGATAGACGGCGTCAATGCGTTCATCAGTGGCGTCCTTCGCGAACAGGGCGTTGACGCCGGCGAGTACACGACGCTGATCAAGGAGTCGGCATATGAGACTTACCGGAAGGCAGGGATCAAGCCGGACGACTACTCGACGCACGGCCTCGAGAGTCCGACGATGAGCGACTATATCGATACCCTCAGAGAGATCGCGAACAATCCAGAGGGGCCGGCGCTGTCCGAGTCCTCGATGGAGGTTGACGAGATCGAGAGTAACGCCGCGACCCTACTCCGCAAACTCTCAGGGTTCCAAGACGGCCGCGAGTACGCCGAACTCGCCGGAAAAGGCAGTGCCGAGATCACGGCCGGCAGCGTGAACTATCTGGATTTGCAGCAGATGGAAAACGAGGGCGCCGTCGGCAAGTCCGTCATGCTCCAGCTGATGCTCGATCGCGTTTACGAGGCCGTCCAGAATGCGCCCGGCGAGACGCTGTTCCTAATCGACGAAGCTCACTATCTGCTCCACTCCGAGGAGACTGTCGAATGGCTGCAGCGGGCGGCCCGTCACTGGAGACACTACAACGCGGGAGTCTGGTATGCGAGTCAGTCGCCGAGTGAGTTCGTCTCTGGCCCGGACGATGAGGACGGCCACAAAGACACGATCCGTAAGCAGGCGACGACAATCCAATTCACTCAGACCGACATCGAAAAAGAGACTGCTGACCTCTTTGACCTGAACGATCAACAGTACGAGTTCATCAGGAAGCGTGCGACTCGAGGTGACTCGGGACAGGGCTTTTCAGAGGCACTAATCGACTTTAACTCGGTAGAGGGATGGCTCCGCACTCGAATCCGAGCGTCGGACTTCGAGACAGCGCTACTTACCTATGACCCGGACGATCCGATCGACCTCGAGGAGCACATTCGCGCCGAGTATGGGGAGGTGACGGCGTAATGTCGCTCCTTTCTCGGCTGTTCGGTGACAATGCCTCCGATCCGAATCCATCGAACTACTCCTCGACGAAGCTCTCTAGAGACTACACACAGACCGCTGACGAGACGCCTGGCGTTCTCCTGCAGATACAGCCACACGCCGAGAATCAGGGCATGGTCGACGCTGCGGGACTCTTACAATCAGTCCACGACGTGACGACCAACTTCCGCGGCAAGAACACAAGCGACCATCACTCGTTCGAACTCTGGTTCGACGGGGAGCGCATTCGGTTCTTCATGCACGCGGCGACCGAGGGAGCGGCCGACAAGTTCCGCCGGCGCGTCGGGAATAACTACGCCAACAGTGCCGTTTTCGAGGCCGGTGGAGAAGGCTTCCCACCGCTCGAGGCCGAGAATTACGTCGCCGGGGCGCGTCTGAGCCTTGCACGACACTACTACTATCCGATTCACCATTTCAGGGACGGCGAGGGCTTCGAGCGCGATCCCTACGGCGAGATCACCAGCGAAATGCTCTCAACGGAAGACTCCACCGTCATTGTGCAAGTCGCGTTCCGCCCGGAACCGGCGAATTGGGCCGACGGCGGATTGCGTGGAGAGTCCGTTGACGACGTCGCCGAGAGCCTTCGCGATGGACACGTGAAGGGATGGATCAATCCCCGCGTTCGCGAGGCCTCGAGCAAAGAGAAACAGTCGGCGAAGATCGTCGAGCAACAGCGCGGGCAACAGGCCTTTAGCACGAATATCCGCGTGCTCGCCGCCTCTCCGAACCAGACCGAGGCAGAGGCTCGAGCGAGGGGCGTCGCCGGGATGTTCGTCAAGTACTACAACGCGACGACGGAGCAGGGATTTACCGCTGAGTCGGTCAAGAACGCCCGCAAGCTGATTGACGACGTCCACTCGAGGGCGTGGGACGATCGAGATATGATCTTGACCGTCGACGAACTGGCGAGTGCCGCTCACATCCCGAACGAGGAGATCGAGACGCCACGGATTGATTGGAAGCACACGCAAGAGGGCGCACGTGTCCCCGCAGATTCTAACCGGAGTGATCAGCGATGAAGCTGTTTGGATCGAGTGGCAGCGACGACAGTGACGAAAGCGAGGACGTCCCGGACGACGAGACGACCGTCACGGGAGAGACCTACGATATCACGACGGCCGGCCGCGAGTGGATCGGCGGCGTCGAGGCCGTCACCGAGACCGAAGCGGAGGGCGTCGTTGCCGGCCCTGACGTCCGGAAGATTCTCGAGGAAGGCCACAGCAACCCGCGCAAGGATCTGTGGGTCGGCTACACTGAGGATCCACAAGAAGGGTTCCGCGAGGCCGGGATTCCGTTCGACTCGCTCTTTCAACACCTCTGGGTGGCCGGAGTGAGTGGTGCAGGCAAGACGACCGAACTCCTGAATTGGATGATCCAACTCGCGTACTCCGGGCACGGGTTCGTCTACTTCGATCCCAAGGGCAAGGACTCGAGAGAGTTACTCCGCAAACTCCCTGAGGATAGGCTCGACGACGTCGTTTGGATTGAGCCAGGGACCGAGCGAGACCGGGAGATTGGGTTGAACTTGCTCGAAGTGCCGGCCACAGACAGCGAGGTCGAACTCGAGACGGCGATCGAGAACCGACTCGAGAACCTGAAAGCAGCGCTGGCAGCGAAGGGGGAACTCCACGCGACGATGGAATCAGTCACGGAGTCGATGGGGCGAGCAATGATGAAGGCGAACGCAGACCCCGACGCGCCTGACTACGGCGTTATCGACTTCTACTTCATCTTACTGAACGCGGAGCGTCGGGAGGAGTTCGTCGAGGAGTGTCCAGACCCATACATCCGCGAGTTCCTCGAGCAGATCGCCGAAATGGACGACGAGCAACTCCGACCGCTACTGAAGCGAGTGAAAGCGTGGGTCGAGAATGGCGTCGTTCGGCGGATTATTGCCCGGCGAGAGTCGACGATCGACTGGCGCGACCTAATCGACGAGGACCGGATTGTTATCGTCCGTACGCCCGTTGAGAGTACTGACGTCAAGCGGCTGACCACGCTCGCCGTGATGCGAGGGATTTGGTCGGCCGTGCAGAACCGCTCCTATGAGACGATGGGCGACCCAGATCCGTACTTCGTGTTCGCGGACGAGTTCGACGATATCGCTAGTGAGCAACTGGACATCAAGTCCATGCTCGCTCGAGCGCGGTCCATGCGACTCTCCGTAACCGCGGCGGTGCAGTATCCCTCCCAACTCTCGGAAGAGGTACTGAAACCAATCAAGAACAACGCCGATAACCTCGTGACGTTCGTCGCCAACGACGCTGATGACGCGAGGATCCTCACGGACCGATTCAAAGGCTATGGCCCGGAGGACTTGATTGAGACGGAGAAGTACAAGGTCTGGACCCGACTCCCAACGGTCGATGGAGAGTACTCGAGGCCGCTGAAACTCTCCACGTTCGCCCCGTACCCGCCGCTACGGGGGAAGGACGCCGTCGAGGACATCATCGAGGATAGCCTCGAGCAGTATGGCGACGAGCCATTGACTGACGAGCAGATTCAACGTGAACTCCCATACGGTGGGCTAGCGGAGTCAGGCGTCGACCTCCTTACTAACGAGAGCACGCAGGAGGACGTCGCAAAGGCCGTCCATGACGCCGCACTCCGGTCGGACAGGGACGACCTCTCGATCCCACTCGAGGAGTGCGAGGACGCGATCAGGGACGTGCTCCCGGCACACGACGAGACCCGGACAGACAGCCGAGAACGTCTCTGGCGGAACGTCCTCCAACCAATCCCGGACTCCATGCTCTCCGAGAGCGAACGCGAGGGCACGCTGTGGCTGACTGTTGGCGACGAGACGGTCTCATCCATCCAGGACGTCGGCGACGACGAGAGCGCCGGCGGTGGCCTGCATTCGCTCGTCTTGAGGGACGTGTATCCTGCACTCAACGACCTCGGTCTCAACGTGACGATCGCCGAGCAAGGCGAGGGCGACAAGTCCCTTCCCGACGGTGTCGCCGATCCCACTCCGCTGCTCGAGGTCGACAGTGACGCCGATCCCGTCGCAATCGCCGAGGCACTCGAGGAGTTCAAGGAGAGCCATCCGACCGTTGACGCGCTCACCGGCGGGCGGGAGGCCGTCCTCGAGGCCGAGAAAAGTACAGGGTCGACGAAACAGGGCCAGACTGTTCGGAACCTCGCGAGTGCGTTCAGCGAGGGCAAGAAGAGTCTGTTCCTCTGCCGGGACGACGTCGCTGATAACATCTGGCGGACCCTCGCCGAAGAGCCACGAGGCGCCCGTGAGAGACACGATGTTTCCGGCGAAACCCGGTTCTACAACCTTCGACCCTTGGGAATCGACGGGGAAAGAGTGTATCGCGACGGCGCTCGAGAGGACGTCTGGGTCCGAGACGAGTCGACCGGCGAGATCATCCTCCGAGACAGTGCCGGAGAAGAGCACGCTCGGTTCCCTGATGCCGAGTCCGTATTCGAAGACGTCAACCGCTATCCGGCTGCCGGCGACGAGGCCACCGACGACATGCGGACAATCAAGACACCGATCATCCCGGAGGTCGAGTTCAACGGCGAGGTTCCCGTACCTGGAGAGGACTGGTTCATCGTCCTTGTCCCCACGACCGGCGAGGACGAGACCCTCGCTGTCGACGACCTCGAGGTCTACATTGATGGGATGTCCGTGCCGCTCTCGTCACTCGGGGTTAACGACGATCGCGACGTCCAGGACGACAGTGATCCGGAGCCGACCAACAAGGCCGACGACGACCAGGACGACGGCGGGACGCTCGATAAGTTGGTCGGCCAGCTCGACTAACGGTCTCTTTTCAATCGTCTCTCCGGTCTGCTAAACGAGTTGGACTACTCTTCGATGAATGGCCCGCCTTCTCTACTTGTCCTCCGGTATATCTACCGATCGGTAATCAACGCCGTTACTCATGTGTACAGCGTGTCATAGAAGGCTTCTCGTCCCCGTCGAAGTGATAGATACAGGCGAAGTAGGTAACAGAATTTCGATTTATTTCACTAATAAATATTAGAAATAATGCAGTAAATAAGTTAGTAAGGTTGGTCAGGTTGGCCGTCGGGCGTGTGGAAAACCTCCTTCTCAGGATTATCCTCGGCAAGTATCCACTCACCATTGGCCACAAGTGACGTGAACTCATCAATATCATACTTATACACCATTCCAGGCGATGGTCCCACGAGAGTCACTTCTTGGTTTGAGATTTGGATTTCATAGAACATCGGTTCGTCACTGGATTGTGGGCCCAGTACACCGTTCCATTCCTCTATTTCCTCCAGCTCAGGTGTGTTAACCATACCGCTTTTTTCTGGTTGGTTCTTTAAAGTCTTATCTGGTTCTACTGACCTTCTTCTGTATGCCATTCTTTTCGTTCCACTTCGACTAAAATATCCATTCACTATGCAGGATCTATCCAACAGCCTATTCGACGATCTTTTGGTGAAAATAACCCCTTGAGGACAGTTCTATGACACGCTCCATGTTTAGCCTTTTCAGTCACTTTTCGTTCGCTTCGACCTGCCGCTTCTCCAGTTCCTTAGCGACCTCCTCGCTGATAATCGTTCGTAGCTCGTCGTCAAGAGCGGTCCGAACGACGTCTTTCAGTTGACTCACTTCGTCCTCGAGGCTGTCGATCCGATCGTTCAGTCCCTCAATCGTCTGAGGGCGGTCCTCCCGTCCCTCCACCTTGTCGATCCTCTCCAGGAGGTCGGCGCCGGCGTCGGTCAGCTCCCAGACGATCGCGTCTTTGCCACCGTGGCTAACGTCCCTCCGACCGACCTCAACGATTAGGCCCTCCTCCTCGAGCCACCGGAAATGATATCGCGTGCTACCCTCCGGAATCGCGGCCTCAGTCGAGCGCTTGACTGTCGCCGTATCACCCTCGCCGCCAACGGCACGGATCGCCTCGAGGATCGATCGGCGAGTATCGCCCAGCCGGTCGTGGACATCCTCGATCGAGTCCGGTCTCTCGCTTTGCTTAGATTCATTCATAGTAACGATAACGAACCAGAGGACAATAGAATTATCGTCTTTTATCGTTCCAAGCGAATACATAGAGCGGATTGGACCAACCACCGGGAGGATAGGCCGGCTGGCCAGGGAAAGAGAGACTTATCAACTACTCGAGCTAGAGTCCCAAGTCAACAGAACGGGTTTCTCGAGAAGGGCGTTGCTCTGTTTTGTGTCAATAGATGATAACGTTAGTGTACTTGGTTGTCGAGTGGGGACAACCACAATACATCGCTCGAGCAAATCTCCAAACTCGAGCAAATCTCCAAACTCGAGCAAATCTCCAAACTCGAGCAAATCTCCAAACTCGAGCAAATCTCCAAACT
>NZ_RQWN01000007.1 GCF_003977755.1 Haloterrigena salifodinae | reverse complement strand
TCGCGAGCACGTCGGTGATCTCGTGTTCGCCGCGCTCGCTTTCGGGGACCTCGAGCCACTCGCGGGCGCGTTCGGGGAAGGCGTAGGCGCCGGCGTTGGCGAGGTTCGTCGGCGGCTCCGACGGTTTCTCGGTGATGTCGTCGACGACCCCGTCTTCGGTGCTGAGGACGCCGTAATTCCGCGGTTTGGCCACTTCGACGGCGCCGACGGCCGGACAGTTCGCGAACAGTTGGTCGATCGCCGTCGGATCGTAGAGGTTGTCGCCGTTCAGGACGGCGAACGGTCCGTCGATGCGGTCTTTGGCGGCGGCGACGGCGTGGGACGTTCCGGCCTGTTCGGTCTGGACCGCGTACGAGACCGGAACCCCGCGGTATTCGTCGCCGAAGTAGTCGCGAACGGTCTCGTCCTCGTAGCCGACGACGAGGACGATTTCGTCCGCCCCCGCGTCGACGGCCGCGTCGACGGTGTGGGCGGCCAGCGGCCGGTCGGCGACTGGCAACATCGGCTTCGGCAACGTCGCGGAGAGCGGTCTGATTCGCGTTCCCTCACCCGCCGTAAGCACAACGGCTTGCATTGACGGTCCCTTCCCGGATTCGCCGGATAATTATACAGCTACTACTGCCGTCGGGCGGTTTTCCGGTCATTTCCGCCGTATTCCGGCCCGTCGAGGCCCGCTGTCGCCCGATTGCAGCCGATGGATTCGTTCTCGGCCAACCTCCCCTCGGGGACGACTGCGATCGTTCGCGCAACGCGTCGCCGAGACCGGTCGCCGAACCGACGTTCACGCCGGGTAAAACAGTCCGTTAATCCAAAGAAATATTGAATTTCTACCGTGAGAGAGGGTAACACTGCTGTTTGCCGAACTGTCTCGCGGGACTGATTTTCTCGACTGATATCCGCGCGGTCGGCCGAGCAGCGGGATTATGCAGTCTATAGTAAATACCGTTCTGTCGCTACGAGTTGTTGATGTCGACGGAACCAACCGACGCGAAGTGGACGCCGATGACGTCCGGCCAGGAAACGACCGCCCCTCGCTGTGTCAACTGTGGGAACCAGGTGACGCGTCAGTTCTCCCGCGTCTTCGGGGATAACCGCGACGTCGTTCACGCCTGTCCCGACTGTGCGACGTACCGCGAAATGAAAACTTCGGATTTCATCCCGAAGGAAGCCCGCTGATTTCGTTCGTTGTTCGTCAGGTACCGCGTCCGTTCTCGAGCGATCGACCGTCTCCGCGGGCAGTCGGATCGCCAGCTGTCGGTCCCGACGTCGCAGCCGATTCCCACTCTCACCGGGCCGCGACGAGGCCGCGAGCGTCGACCGGGCGGTTGTCCCGGCCGGCGACTGTCCGTCGTCTACGGTCCGCGTCGAAGTCGACAGCCACCGCTCCTCGCCGCTCCGCCCGACGGCCGCCGATCGATCCGGCGCGTAGTCGATCGTTCGCTCCACATTATCCGTTCGATATCCGGGTTAGCCGCTCCCTAGATTTCTGAACTGTCGATATCGTATATACGAACCGCCCGTTTTGATCCGGGTACGAATGGAGACAGTTCGTCCGCTTTCCGGCCGCCGGTCCGATCGGACCGCCGCAGTTGCGGACCGACCGCCGGCCGATCCGCCGTTCGGTTCGGGTATCGCCCGCACAACGCGACGCGAGTCGACCGCTCGGGGCCAGCGATGAGCGCGACCGAACCCGACTCCGAGGTCGACGCCGACGACCCGGATCCAACCGAGTCGCTGACCGAACTGCCGCCCAGTTCGAAACTCGTCTACAAGGTCCTCGAGTACGAGGGGTCGATGACTCAGGAAGAGATCGCCGTCGAGTCCCGACTCTGCGCTCGAACCGTCCGGTACGCGCTCGGCAAACTCGAGGACGCGGGCCTGGTCACCAGCCGTGTCCACCTCGAGGACGCCCGGCAGTCGAAGTATCAGATAGCCGACTGATCGTCTGAGCGCCGCCGGTTTCCACCCGCGGGCTCAGCTGTGTTTTTGGTAGCGGTCGACCACCAGATCGATCCCGAACGAACCCGACGTGATCTCGTAGTGAGTCTCGAGGCGGGGGTTGAACTTCGCCTTGTATCGGTTGATGCTCGGCACGCCGGCGCCGACGAGGTCGTACCGCTCGAGTCCGTCGCGAAGGCCGTCGCGCATGACGTGCCAGTCGAGCAGGTCGTTGATCGGGACGTCGACGTCGGTATCGGGTTTGACCCCGCCCTGCCACCGGTAGCGGGTCCGATCGGATTCGACTACGAGGATCCCGCCGACGAACGTCCCGTCGACGCGACAGACGTACGGCCGGATCGCGCCGTCGGGCAGTTGTTCGTACATCGAACGGGCGAATTCCGTGCTCAGCTGGAACGGCTTGCTCTGGCTCTCATAGCGGGCCGCGACCTGCTCGACGATGCGCTCGACGTCGTCTCCGTCGCCCTCTTCGACGACGTAAGCGTCCGGGTCGGCGTTGCGGACGTTGCTCCGCGCGTCGCTGCTGAACCGCTTCAACAGGTCGTCCTCGCTTCCCTCGAGGTCGACGACGTAGGTGTAGCCCGGTTCGACGGTGTACTCGTTCCAGGTGAACGTCCGCACGTCGTCGAACTCGGCGGTGACGAACTTGGCGTACAGCGGCGAGAGCTCCTGATCGATGTAGGCGAGACAGCCCTCGAGGAACCGCCGCGTTCGGCGGTCGGCCTTGCGCTGTTTGAGCTTGTCGACGTTCAGCAGCGCCGGCCCGAGGTAACAGGACCACGAGAACGGCGCCGGCGAGAACGCGCCGGTGACCGGCCCCTTCCCGTACTCGAAGACGGGGAAGATCCCGATCGGCTCCTGGCCCTTGAACCCGGCGAGCAGGTGCGGCGTCGTCCCGGTGTCCGTCGCCTGCAGGCGGAGCGCTTCGGCTCGGTAGAACGGGTTCGTCCCGTCCGAGCGCTCGACGTATCGATTCCACTCGTCGGCGTCGGTCCGCGGATCGAGCGTCGTTACTTCGATACTCATCGTCAGAGATACCCCAGGTCCGAGAGGTGGTCTTCGACGGCCCCGTCGTCGGTCGCGCGGATCGGATCGGGTTCGTAATCGGGATACGTCGTCTCTTCTCCGGCGTCGACGACCGGCAGCGCCGCGCCGTCCATCTCGGCGTCGATCGGTACGTCGAACAGCGCGCAGATCGTCGGCGCGACGTCGAAGATCGTCGCTCCTCCGAGCGAGACTGACTCGTCGACGTCGCTCCCCGCGGCGGCGACGATGCCGGTTCGCTTGTGGTTCCACGGCTCCATCGGCTCGCCGAACTGCTCGGTGCCGACGTCGGCGACGATCGCGTTGTCGAAGTCGGCGGGGACCGTCAGAATGTCCGGCGCCTCGTCCACGTACGGCCCCTCGAAGTACGTCTCCCGCGGCTCGACGGCCTCGAACATCGGCTCGCCGTCGGGCGTTTGAACGGCCGAGAGTCGGTCGATCAGCTCGGATCTGACCGCCTCGTAGTCGGATTCGGGCACTTGCCCGTTTGGCTCGCGGCCCTCGAGGTTGATCCGCACGCCGAGTTCGCTCTTCGAGCGGACGTACGCCGTCGACTCGGGGAAGTCGACCCGCTCGCTCGCCGCCTGAATCATGCCGTTCGGAACTCGCTTGCCGATCGGCTCCTTCAGCCCGACCATATCGAGCGCCGCGGCGACTCGCTGGGTCGTAATCCCGGCCTTCGCGGCGGCGTTCATTGCGCGCTCGAGCGCGCCCGTCTCGTCGTCACCGGCCGTCTCGCCCTCGAGCAACTCGTTCTCCCACGTCGTCGACCAGTTCGGCATGCCGCCGCCGCTCTCGACCGCGACGTGCCCCTGCTCGCGCAGGAACTCGTTGACGCGGAACTCGTGGCCGGTCACTTTGCCGATCCCGTGATCGCTGACGAGCAGGACGTTTTCCGGGTCGGTCTCCGCGAGCGTCTCCCGAAGCTGCCGATCGACCGCACGGTAGACGGCCTCGATGGCCGCCTTGTCGCCCGGCCGCTCGTGGAAGACGGTGTCGGTCGCCTGAAACTGGAGGAACCCAAACTCGGGCTCGATCCGTCGAGCGAGGTAGCGAAACGCAGAGCCGCGATCCTCGATTGTCCGCTCGTAGCTCTCGATCGACTGATCCGGCGCGTCGGTCCCCTGCGGATAGACGTGGTAGCCGTCGCTGGCCAGCTTCACGTCCTCGAGGATCCCTTCCGGATGGCAGGGGGGATCCTCCGGCGCGGTCAGGCCCGGAATCAGCGCGCCGTCAAATTCCCGCGGCGGATGCGTGACGGGGACGTTGACGACGACGCTCGAGAGGCCGTACTCGTCGAGTAACTCCCAGACCGGCCGCTCCCGGACGTGGGTCGCGTTCACCACGTCCCAGTCGTAACCGTCGAAAGAGAGGAAGTCGTAGACGCCGTGTTTCCCCGGATTCTTCCCCGTGTAGACCGACGGCCAGGCGCTCGCCGTCCACGGCGGGATCTGTGACTCCAGCGGGCCACTGGTCCCGGTCTTGATCAGTCGTTCGATCGTCGGAATCTCGTCCGCCTCGAACAGCGGCTCGAGCACTGACCGACAGCTCCCGTCGAGCCCGACCACGAGCAGCTCGAGTTCGGTTTCGGTTGCCGAAGCTCCCATGGAGACGGGAGAGGAGATACCTCTGTTTTGTTATTCGATCAGTTTGGCCGCCGTATGTTCGGATTGCTCATGGCAATGGCGCGTATTTAGCCTCGTCTCTCCGAGTAATCATTGGTTGCCTATCACGTGCCAGGTGATATCATCCCAATCACTATATCGTCGATCGTAGCGTTCCCGTTGGGATGGTCGAGTCGATTCAAAACGGTACTCTCCCGCGATATGGCCATGATCAGTGAACATCCGTCGCTATCCGCCCGGACACTGCTCGACCGGCGGGCGATCGGAATCGGACCGTTTCTCGAGCGCTACACCGCCAACTTCGCGTTCTACGGTTCCGGAAAGGCAGCACTCTATGACGGGCTCGCGGGACTCGTCTCTCCCGGCGAGAACGTCCTCGTTCCCGCGTACCTGCCGGACGCGGTCGTCGAACCGTTTCGCGACCTCGGGCTCGAGCCCCGGTACTACCGCATTCGGGAGACGCTCGCCCCGAACCGCGCCGACCTCGTCGAGCGGCTCGACGACGAGACGGCCGCGGTCGTGACGGTCGACTACTTCGGGTTTTCCCAACCCGGGCTCGAAGCGGTCGCGTCGCTGCTCGACGACCGCGACTGCTACCACGTCGACGACAACGCACACGCACCGCTCAGCGTCGATAACGGTACATTACTCGGCACCCGCGGTCACCTCGGCATCACGAGCCTCCGAAAGCTGTTGCCGGTTCCGGACGGTGCCATCCTCTACTGCAACGACGAGTCCGTCGCCGCGCGACTCGAGCCGTCGTCGTTCGCCGGCGTCCGCGACGAGTTCGTGGTCGACGACTGCCGGCACGTCCTCGAGTCGGTCGCCGGCGACCTCCTCGCAGCGAACGCGACGGTCCGCCGGACGGTCGAGCGGCTGGTCGCCGAGCGATCGGCGTCGGTCCCGGATCCGAAGGCGCGGTACGAGGCCGGAAAGACGCCGATGTCGAGGGTCTCGGCGGCCGTCGTCGCCGCCGCCGATCCGTCGGCGATCCGGCGCGCCCGCCGGACCAACTACCTCGCGTGGCGACGCTGCTTCGATTCCCGGTCCGGCGTCGAAATCTACCACGAAACCCTTCCCGAAGGGATCTGTCCGCAGGTCTTCCCTCTCCGAACGGACTCGCCGCAGCGACTCGTCGCGGCGCTCGAGCGGTGCGGGGTCGCCGCGCACACGTGGCCGCGACTCGCCGCGACCGTCCGTGACGATCCAGCCTACACGGTCACGCGGCGACTGGCTCGGGAGACCGTCGCCCTGCCGGTCCACCAGGGAGTCGACCCGGCTGCGATCGAGGCCGTTGGCGACCGGCTCCGATGGTGAGTCGCGAACGTTAGTCGACCCGCGCCGCGGCGGTCAGCTCCCCGCGGACGTCATCGCTGAGCGTGTAGGTCCGTTCGGTGGGTCGGTCGAGGACGCCTTCGGTCCGCAGTTCCGAGAGGAGACTCTGGACGGCGACCGTCGATCGATCGACCCGTTCGGCGAGGACCACCGTCTCGAGCGGTCCGTCTCGAGCCAGGATGGCCAGCGCGCGTCGTCCGGTCGCCGCCGTACACTGGGACTGCCCGGCCGCCGTCTCGAGTCGCTCGTCGATCCAATCGTCCTCGAACAGGGCTTCGAACGACGGGCCTTCGCTCGCAGTTGTCACCCGTTCGTCTCGCTCGGCCTCGTTTGGTTCGGCTACGTTCGGTTCGGTCTTGCTTTGTTCGGCCGCATTCGGTTCGGCCTTGTTCCGTTCGATCGCGTTCCGTTCGAACTCCGTCCGCTCGGTGTCGTCTCGCGTGGTCCCGTCGCGGTCGCCGTCGCTCGTCGCCTCGTCCCGCTTCTCGAGTTCTTCGCGGATCGACGTGAATCCGAACTCGATGGCGTCGCCGCCGGCGTGGACGATCTCGTCGTCCGACTCCGTCGTGGTCGTCTCGGGGTCGGACTCGCTCTCCTCGAGTTCGCGAACGCGATCCAGAAGCCGCCCGTTTTCCTCGCGGAGTCGCTCGACGGTCTCCGTTCGCGACTCGAGGGTCGTCTCCAGCGTCTCGATGCGCTCGTCTCGCTCCTCGAGTTCCGCTCGAAGCTCGTCGCGTTCGTCCTCGAGGTCGACGATCTCGTCGTGGAGGCGACGCAGTTCCTCGTCGTTGCCGCCACCGAGTTGGGCCTGGACCGTCTCCTTCCCGGTCAGCGCGTCGGCCATCTGTTTGGCCGCCGACGAGACGTCCCGTGCCGACTCGAGTTCGTCCTCCAGAGTCTCGATCCGTTTTTCCTTCTTCTCGAGTTCGGCCTCGAGTTCGTTGATCCGGTCCTGCTCGCGCTCCTTGCGCTCGGAGATGTTCTCGAGGTCGCCGACCAGCGCGTCGGAAACAGACTTCAGTTCGGGTCGCTCGAAGTCGTCGAGCCCGGGGGTCGCGCCCGCGTCGAAGGTCCGCTTGCGGCGGAACTGGACCTTTCGGACGTCGACCTCGGTCCAGTCGGTCTGGACGAATGCCTGCCCGTCGTTCAGTTCTGAGACGAGTTCCGAGTACTCGGTGTCGATGATCCGCCCGACGACCTTGGTGTCGTTGTCCCAGGTTAGCCGGTGCCAGACGAGCCAGTTGGCCTGCGTGATGAAGTCCTTCTTGACGTCGGCGGGCCGCTGGCTGATCCCCAGAATGCCCAGCCCGTGTTTGCGGCCGCGCTTGCTGATCTTGATCAGCAGGTTCCCCGTCTCGCCGACGCCGCCCCCCTCCGGAATGTACTCGTGGACCTCCTCGACCACGAGCAGGAAGGGCTTCTTCATCTTCTTCTCCTTGATGAACAGTTGGCGAGCGATCTTGCGCAGCAGTTCGTCGGCCACGTCCTCGTCGAGGTAGCCCGAGACGTCGAGAATGATCGGGACGTTCTCCTCGAGTGCGAGACTCGCCATCTGTTCGGCGTGCTCCGGCCCGATCTGGATGTCGCACTCCTCGTCGGCGCCGGCGTGGAGCATCTCGTACTCCTCCTTGAGCCCGTAGTACTCGCCGTCGGTGTCGACGATCAGGAGGGGGAAGCCGGCCTCGAGTAACTCCTCGGCGATGACCGATGCGGTGTTCGACTTCCCGGATCCCGACTTGCCGGTGACGAACCCGCGACCGGTCAGCAATTCGACGACCGGGAGCCGCAGCTCCGACCCGTCGTCGGTTTCGCCGACCAGAATCTGGCGTTGGTCGCTCACCGACTACTCACCTCGAGCGCGCGCGACGTAGTCATATATGGGTACACTCCGAATACGGCACCTTGAATATTGGCCTCGTCCGGTGGATTCCGGCGTTCCTTCGGACCGGTCGCTGTTTCCTCTCACAGTCGAAACGGTGTACAATGTGTGAACTGTCTACACTGTACCGAGTATCTTTCGTACGAATGTATCGGTTTCACTACTAACAACCTGACGTCCTGTACAACTGCCTCTGCTCGAGTTTCCGGTTGCGCATGCCGCCTGGAAGATTAGACAGTTCAAACTGTGTACACATTCTAAACAGTGGAGTGTTGCCCTCGAGTTCGGTCGATAGGTACCGGTCGCCTCGGCGTTTCAATTCGGTTCCTCGCCATGGAGTACCGTGTACAATTCGTAGGCTGTGTGCACCGCTGACGATTTGTACACAGTCTACACTTTGTACACTGTCTAAACCGTGTAAACGCCCTCCCCAGAATGCCAATGACCGATTGTAAAGCCGATATCCTACTTGAAGGCCGTCTGAGATTCACACCGTCTACACTGTGTCGAGTCATCCGAGCAGTACACCGTCCACACCGTATAGAATGTGTAGACGGTTCCACTACTGTTAAGTTATCTTACCCGAATGATAGGCGTGTTACTCGTCGCGTCCGATCGCGTCGATCACGACCGTGACTGATCCGATGTCTCCACTGTGTAGACGGTTTCCACCTCGAGCAGCGTTCGCGCGGGCGGCTACCGACCAGATCCCGCTCGACCGACACAGTCTAAACTGTGGACACCGTTTGAACCGTGCTCGAGGCCCGAACCGTTTGCAGTGCTTCCGACGTTCGGACCACGGACGACCGTGTCTACATCGACGGCGGAACGCCGTCCGCGGAATCCCGATTCGAATCGCTCGGAGCCGACCGTCCCCAGATCCGAGACGGTTTGTACATTCTACACGGTGTACACAGTGGAAGCGGTTTCCAACGTTCGAACCGTCCGCATCGCTCCCGCCCGAGATCGGCCGCGGCGACGGACCTTCCCACGCATGACGACTGAAACTCCACGCGCCGTCAGTGTCGCCCTGCAGAAGGGCGGCGTCGGCAAGACGACTCTCGCGATCAACCTCGCCGAACGACTCGCCAACCGCGACAACGACGTCCTGCTCGTGGACTTAGACCAGCAGGGCAACGCCACCGAAGGTGTCGGCCTGAGCGACGCATACACGAGCGACGTTCACATCGGGGACGTCTTAGAGGACAGTACCGAGACGACGCTCGGCGACGTGATCCGCTCGGCTGGTGCGTTCGACGTCCTACCGGCCCACGAGGATCTAGACAGCGTCGAGAATAGCATCCGCAGCGCGACCTTCGGCGAACTCTGGATCCGAAACGAGATCGTCGATCCGGTGCTCGGCGAGACCTACGACTACGTCGTCGTCGACTCGCCGCCGAACCTCGGACCGCTGGCCGACGCCTCGCTCATTTCCACCCAGAACGTTATCGTCCCGCTGCGGATGAGCGAGCCCAGCGTCAGCGGCTTCGAGCGGATGTACACCCAGCAGATCGGGCCGATCCGCAAGGAGATCGACCTCGACATCACGGCGATCGTCCCTAACTCGCTGGCCGGCGACAACGAGGAAAAGCGCATCATCACCGACCTCGAGGAGTCTCAGTTCGGCGAGTTCCTCCCCCAGTTCGCCCGCTCGGAGCACTTCGACGATCCGGACTCGCCCGGCCCCGGCCTTCGCGAGCGGATCGCCTTCCGCCGGGCCTGGCGCGAGGGCGTCCCGCTCGCCGAGTACGACCCCGACAACGATATGCTCGACCGGTTGGACGAACTCGCCGCCATCGTCGAGTGCGGAGGTGTCGACGATGCCCGATGACAACCGCTTCGCCGGACTGAGCGACGCCGTCGAGGACGACCCCGACGAGGAGTCGGACGCCGAATCGGCGGCTGCCGAGTCCTCGAGCGAGGAGTCCCATTCGCCGACGGCCGAAGACGACGCGTCCGTATCCGACTCCGAGACCGGCGGAGACTCGAGCGGGTCCGAATCGGACTCCAGCGCCGAGACGGCGGAATCCGATGCCGATGGCGATACCGCTGACAACGCCAACACTGATGACCCGACGGCGTTCCCGTTCGACGCGACCGAGAAGAAGACGGTGTACGTCCGTCCGGAGACGCTCGCCGATCTAGACGATGCGCGCGCGTTAATAGATGCACAGCTGCGGACGGACCACGACGTTCGCGATCTGACCGGTCGCGAGTTCTACGACGCCGTCTTCCGACTCGCGGCCGCGGACACCGAGGGCGTGATCGACGAGATCCTCGAGGCCCGCGAGGAGTAGCTACTCGTCGGCGACGCTCCCGTCGACCCCGTCAGCCCCGTCGTTCGTGCCGGTGTCATCGGTTTCGGAGTCCTCGCCGCGTTCGACGTTCTGCTCGCGGATCGTCATCCCTTTGCGACCGAGGTGCTGGAGCTGTTTGCGGGCGAAGTCCTCCTCGCGGGTCCCTCGCGTCGCGAGCACGTAGACGAGCGCGCCGCCGGCAGGGCGCATCGTCCGCCCGGCCCGCTGGGTTCCCTGCCGTCTCGAGCCGCCGAGCCCCGAGGCGACGATCGCCAGATCGGCCGTCGGGAGGTCGATCCCCTCGTCGCCGACCCGCGAAATGATGAGGAGGTCCCGCTCGTTCCGGCGGAACTCGTCGAGCAGCCGCCGGCGCTCGTGGTGGGGCGTCTCGCCGCTGAGGAAGGGGACGTCCAACGCATTCGCGAGATCTGTCCCCTGTTCTAGGTAGTCGACGAACACCAGCGCCTTCGAGTCGGGGTGGGCCGACAGCAGGTACCGAACCTCGTCGACCTTCCCGCGGTTCTTCGCGGCGATCCGGTACTTCTCCTGGCCGTCCGCGGAGGCGTAGGCGTTACCCTGCTCGTCGTCGCCCCACGGGACGTAGCGGATCTCGAGTTCCGGTTCGGCGACGAAGCCGGCCTCGAACAGCGCCTCCCAGTCGGTGCCGATCGGCGGGCCCACGAGGGTGAAGATCTCCTGCTGGCGGTCGTCCTCCCGGATCGGGCTGGCAGAGAGGCCGAGCCGGTGTTTGGACTGCAGGTGTGTGCTCCGGCGGTAGACGTCCGACGGGACGTGCTGGCACTCATCGAAGATCACCAGCCCCCATTCGCGGTCGTCAAATAGCGAGCGGTGGCGGTCCATCCCCGCGATCTGGTAGGTCGCGATCGTCACCGGCCGGACCTCCTTGCGCCCGCCGTGGTACTGGCCGATCTGCTCCGGTTCGAGCGACGTGTACTCGAGGATCGTGTCGGCCCACTGTCGGGCCAGATCACGGCTCGGCACCAGAATCAGGGTTTCGCCCTCGACGTGGGACATCGCCCCCATCGCGGCGACCGTCTTTCCGCTGCCCGGCGGGCCAACGAAGACGCCCTCGCCGGCCTCCGCGAACCGATCGACCCAGGTCTGCTGGTAGTCCCGCAGTTGAACCCCGAGATCGATGGGAAGTTCTTCGCCGGACTCGAGTTCGCGGTGGTCCTGCACCGGGTAGCCCGCCTCGTAGAGGATCCGCTTGATCGCGGCTTCCGAGCCCTCCCGGACCCAGTCCTCGGTATCCGAAATCGGCGCGTGGACGTGTTCCTCGCCGAGTTTCTGGCGGGCGACGTTGCCCATCACTTCGGGGCTCTTGGCTTCGAGAACGGTGTAGCCGTCCTCGTGGGTCGCCAGCCGGAACTGGTGGGCCCGATCCCACTGGCTGCGGACCCACTCTTCGAGTTCCTCCGAGCGTTGTCCGAGGGCCTGGCGCATCGTCCGGGCCAGGTTCTCCCAGGAGTCGTGGGGCGCCTGCCAGATGTCCTCGGGCCTGACGACGTATCGATACCCCTGGTCGCCGTTCCCGTCTGCGAGGTGGGCGAACTGGGCGAGCTGTGCGCGGGTGAACTGGTCCGGCCGATCGACGATGATCTCGCGGCGCTTCGGGAAGACGACGACGCGCTCCCGGTCGGTCAGATCCTCGAGTTCGCTGGGATACCAGACGACGGGATCCGTCTCGACGGAGAGCCGTTCGACCTCGTTCCGGTCCGCGAGGGTCTCGAGCGCGTCGCGGGCCCGTTCCTGGGAAAGCTCGAGCGCTCGGGAGAGGGCCGCGGCGGTAAGCACCGGTCGACCGGCCTCCTGCGATGCGTCGTGGAAGTCCGCGAGCGTGAACTGCTCGTCCTGCTCGTCCTCGGTAGCGTTGCCGTCCGCGTTAGCCGTTGGATCCTCGGTCTGCTGGCGCTCGCCACCGGTCGCTTCCGAAGCACGTTCGTCGGTCACTGGCGGTCGTAACGGCGGTGAGAGTAAACCGATTTCGTTCGACGCGGTTCGCAATCGCGTTCGCCAGCGACGGGAACTAGAGGAAGATGTCGATCAATCCGACGGTCACCGCGTCGGGGCGCCGTTCTCCCGCGCCGCCTCGAGGTGTCGGCGTTCGATAACGACCTCGTCGGCGCGTTCGTTGGCGTCCTCGGGATCGTACTGCTCAGCAACTTCTCGGATCGCCTGCATCGAGGCCGTTCGGACGAGCGCCTCGAGGTCCGCGCCGGTGTACCCCTCGAGTTCGTCGGCCAGTTCCGCGACGTCGACGTCGTCGGCCAGCGGCTTGCCGCGGGTGTGGACCGCGAGGATCTTCTCGCGGGCCTCGCGGTCGGGTTCGCCGACGAAGACGTGGGTGTCGAGCCGTCCGGGACGGAGCAGGGCGGGATCGATCTGGTCCTTGCGATTCGTCGCGGCCAGCACGACGAGGTTTGGGTTTTCCCGCATTCCGTCGAGTTCCGTCAGCAGTTGGGAGACGACTCGCTCGGTGACTTCGTTGCCCTCGCCGCGGGCGCTCGTGATCGCGTCGATCTCGTCGAAGAAGACGATCGATGGCGCGGACTGGCGGGCGCGTTCGAACACCTCGCGGATCGCCTTCTCCGATTCCCCGACGTAGCGGTCGACGATCTCGGGGCCGTCGACGCGGACGAAGTTGACGTCGGTCTCGCCCGCGAGAGCGCGTGCGAGTAACGTCTTTCCGGTCCCCGGCGGTCCGTGGAGAAGCACGCCCGACGGCGGCTGGGTATTGGTCTCCTCGAACAGCCGGTCGTAGGTCAGCGGCCACTCGACGGACTCCCGGAGCAGCTGTTTGGCCTCCTCAAGGCCGCCGACGTCCGCGAAGTCGGTGTTGGGCGATTCGGCGACGTACTCGCGCATCGCGGAGGGTTCGACCGAGGCTAGCGCTTCGTCGAAGTGGCGCTTGTGGACCGTCGGCTCCCGATTCCACGTCGCCCGCTCGTCGCTTTCGGTCGGCCGCCCGCGGATCGCCGCCATCGCGGCCTCGCTGACGACCGAATCGAGATCCGCGCCGACGAACCCGTGTGTTCGGCGGGCGAGCGTGTCGACGCTGACGTCGTCGGCCAGGGGCATCCCGCGGGTGTGGACCTCGAGTATCTCTCTGCGGCCGTCCGCGTCGGGGACGCCGATTTGGATCTCGCGGTCGAAGCGACCGCCCCGACGGAGCGCGGGATCGATGGTGTCGACGCGGTTGGTCGCGCCGATGACGATCACCTCGCCGCGGGCGTCGAGGCCGTCCATCAGCGTCAGCAGTTGGCCGACGATCCGGTTTTCGGCGTCGCCGTCGTCGTCGCGCTGGCCGGCGATGGAGTCGATCTCGTCGAAGAAAATGATCGTCGGTGCATTTTCTTCGGCGCGCTCGAACACCTCGCGGAGCCGCTCTTCGCTCTCCCCTTTGTACTTCGACATGATCTCCGGGCCGGAGACCGTCTCGAAGTTGGCGTCGACCTCGTTGGCGACCGCGCGGGCGATCAGCGTCTTCCCCGTTCCCGGCGGGCCGTACAGTAGGACGCCGGAGGGCGGGTCGACGCCGAGCCGGCGGAACAGTTCGGGCTCGGAGAGCGGGAGTTCGATCATCTCCCGAACGAGCTCGAGTTCCTCGTCCAACCCGCCGATGTCCTCGTAGGTGACGCCGGAGGTGGGTTCCGTTGGCGCGGTCGCACCCGTACCATCCGTCGCCGACCCGGACGTTCCATCATCGCGATTTCGCCCGTTGCTCCGGCCAGTCCTCGAGGACCCGCCGCTCGCCGCCGCGTCGCCGCCGACGATCCGGACCGTCGTCGTGCTCGTGATGCGGACGTCTCCGTCGGGAGCAGTGTCAGTGACGCGGAACGGCTCCTGATCGACGCCCTCAATTCGGATCTGTTCGCCGGCTCGAACGGGGCGGTTGCGGAGCGTCTTGGTCGCCTCGCGTTCGGCGACCGCTACCTGGTCGTCCGTTAGTGTCGGCGGCGGCGTCAGCGTCACGCGCTCGGCTTCGGCGATCGTCGACGTATCCTTCGTCCGAACGGTGACCGTGTCCCCGACGTGCGCGCCGGCGTTCGCGCGCGTGTCCCCGTCGATCTGGATGACGTTTTCCGGGACCGATGGATCGGCCGGCCACATCTTCGCGACGGTCGCCGTCTCGCCGTCGATGACGACGGTGTCGCCGCTCAATACGCCGAGCTGGCGCCGCGCTAGTTCCGGGATCCGTGCGACGCCGCGCCCGGCGTCTCGCTTTTCAGCGGCTCGAACCGTCAGCGAAACGCCGTCCGAATCCGACTCGCTCATGGAGGGTGCTTTCGCCCGCGTCGCCTTGAGAATTGTCCTGTCAATCGACGTTGACGTCGAATCGATGTATCGTCCTGCTACAGTGCGTTCTCGAGCAACCGATCGATCCCCCGACGAATGCGCTCGGAGGCCGATGGTCCCGAAATCCCCAGTCGCTCGCCGATTTTCTCGGTCGACGCCTCCCGCGGTACCGCGAAGTAGCCCGCGTCCCGGGCCGCGATGAGCGCATCGTATTGCTCTTGCGTGAGGCCGAACGGTGGATCGTCCGCCGTCGATTCCCGGGTGAGTCGCTCGAGTTGGAAGGACGCGCCCCGGTCGACGCAGAACGCGCGGTACTCGGCCAGCGCCTCGCGGCCGGGGAATCGGGCGCGTCCCCACCAGCCGTCGACGGTCACGATTCCGTCAAGCGGCGTGGTACCGAGTTCGACGTACTTTCGGTAGATCGGGACTGGCGGATTGCGAAGTTTGATCCGGTAGAACGTGCTGCCGCTCGATTCGTCTAGCGGGATGTGCTCTGCGACCGTGGGATCGTCGGCCAACGCGGTGCCGAACTCGCCGTCGGAGTCGTCGACGACCCGACAGAGGACGACGGGTCGATCGGGATCGACGACGAGGATGCGTTCGATGTAGACCGTGACCTCAGGGACGGCCGCGACCGCGTCCGTCAGTGGGAGATCGAGCGACGTCAATCTGAACTCCGCGATGAGCCCCATGCGATCACGTGCATCCGATATTACTTAAACACCCTACTGTATGAGATACAAGTTCATCGGGATCTCGAGCGTATACTCACATGAACATGACGCGCGATGCACGGCCCGAGATGCGACTGGATTCGTCGACGCGTTCCCATCGATACTACCGGAACGCCGTCGAGAAGCACTGGGACCCCCACGAGATCGATCTCGAGGCAGACCGTGAGGGCGTCGCTGAACTCCCGGACCCGGCGTTCGAGGGGCTGAAACGGTCGCTGGCGCTGTTCGGCGCCGGCGAGGAGTCGGTGACCGAGGACCTCGCGCCGCTGGCGGTCGTCCTCGAGGACATCGAGGACCAGCTGTTCATCACGACCCAACTCTACGAGGAGTCGAAACACACCGACTTTTTCGACCGCTACTGGCGGGAGGTGATCCACACGGAGGAGGACCGACGCGGACAGGAACGGTCGTCGCCGACCGACGAGCGGTGGTTCAACGACCCCTACAACGAACTCTTCGAGCGCAACGAACGGGCGATGGCGCGCCTGCTCGAGGACGACACGCCGGAGAACCGCGCGAAGGCCCACTGTCACTACCATCTGACAATCGAGGGCATCCTCGCGCAGACCGGCTACTACGGGCTGACCCTCGCGTACGGGGAGCAGGAATCCGATCTCCCCGATCTGCCGGGGCTGGTCGAGGGGCTCAAACTGGTCCGCAGCGACGAGGGTCGCCACGTCGGCTTCGGGATGGCCCAGCTCAAGTCGTTCGTGATGGACGGCGAAGTCGATCCCGACGTGCTTCGGGACACGGTCGACGAACTGGTGCCGCTCGTCCAAGACAGCCTTGCCGGTGAGGGTGGAGCCAGCACTGAGGCGGGCCCCGGTCCAAGCCCGTCGGACCTCGCCGAGTACGCGTATAACAAACACGAACAGCGCATGCAACAGATCACGACCGCGAGCGAGAAGATTCCGGACGTCGAAGAACTGACCGAACTCGACGCGTAGACCCGTTGGTAGCGGTGACCAGACGAAGATCCGTTTCGATGGATCAACCCCGTACACTTACTTTGTCTCGTGGCTGACTATCCCATATGGCATCGCGTCACTGGCTGTACTTCGGCGGCTTCGTCGTCACCGGGATCCTACTGGTCGGCGTCGGGCTACTGGGACTCTTCGACGCGCTCTCCGTGCTCACCGGGGGCGCGACCTACAGCGAGGAGGTCCTCGTGCTGGCGATGCTCGGAGCGGCCGCCGAGTGGGTCGTCGCCGCGATCGTCCTGGGACTGATCGCGGTCGCGTTTCTGGTCGCGACGGTCGTCTCCGTCCTCCGGACCAAATCGATTCCCCGGAGCGATCGACTGGCGTCGATCGTCGAGCGCCTCGAGCGCGAGTATCCCGTCCTGCGGCAGTTCGACGCCTCGGAGCGAGTCGAGCCGACGACCGGGGATCGCAGACAGCGACTCAAAGAACAGTATGTCGACGGCGAGATCACCGAAGCGGAGTTCGAACGCGAGATGCAGCGACTGCTGGACGACGACGCCGCGGACGCGCAGTCGCGGTCGAATACGCACACGAACGTCGAGATCGATAAGTAACGAACAGCGACTCCAGATTCGGAGAAACGCATTTTGCCGTTCGCAGTGACTGCTTCCCTATGGTACTCCAGACGGAGCGCGACGACGCGACCTGGTGGGAGTGCGAGACCTGCGGGCTGTTGTTCGACGAGAAGTCAGACGCGACCGAACACGAGAACCACTGCGACGACTCCGACCCGTCGTACATCCAGTAAGCGACCGGCGTCGACGCCGCGGCGCCGGTCACCCGGCTCGAGCGTGTGTTCGAACTCGAGAGTCCGGAACAGGTCGTAGGCAGCACACGCGTGATTGTAGAGCGGACTGATAGCTCGAACACGGTGGCGACGGACGGAGAGCGGTGACGAACGATGAGCGAGACTGGTTGGACTCGCGGAACTGGAACCTACTGCCTGTTACATGCGCGGAGTGGAGGCGTGCTTTCACTGATTCGGGTCCCGTTCGGCCTCGGATACTGATTCCTCGGTCTCGGCGACGAGCGCTCGTCGGGCGGCGTCGATGTGGTTCAGCGCAGTCTCGAGCCGAACGTCCTCGGTTGCGGACCGGTCCCCGTCATGATCGTCGTCTTCGTCGCCGTCGATCGGTCGATCTCGAGTGCCCTGTGTTCGAGTCTCGTACCGCCGACTGCGAACGCGGTTTACGTTCTCGAGAGCGTCGATCATGTGCTCGATGGCCTCGTCTAACGGATCGTCGTCTTCCGTCGGTTCACAGACGACGCCTTGTAGTTCCTCGAGCAGACGCGGATTGTATTCCCGGAGCAGTTCGACGTCCTCGTCGATGTTCTCTCGGATCCGCCGGCGAACCCTCGAGACGGCCTGATAGTGGTCGTTATCGTCCGCATCACCGGCGCGGGCGAGGTGCCGTCTGTCGCGGTCCGTCGTCAGCGCACGCCCGTTGGTTACGGACGGGATGTCCTCGGGCTCGGGTACCATCACACCTACGATAGCGCTCGAACGTGTTGAGAGTACTCTTCCCCTATGGGATAACGTTACCAGAAATGGAACTGTGTTGATCTGATGGAAAAAACGTTACCAAAAGTGGAAATATATCGCTATGAGGTAACCCGCGATTGGTTACGGACAGTAGCAGTTGAAACGGTAAACGATTATCTCGGGGCACCATTCTCGGGAGCAGTCGTTCGGAGGTAGGTTCTGGGAACAATCACCTGATTGCACACGTAGTACCGCTGACCCGAACACTGGAATCACGGCGATCCAGCGCGGGGCCCAGTGAACGCACTTTTACGCACGTCTGAGCCAGACTACTGGTTCTCACGCGATACGTTTTCCTCGACAATCACGTCGCGCAATTCTCAGCGAACCGCCACTCGTCACTGCGACCGGAGCAAGTCCGCGGAATCGGCCACTGAAACGGTGCTACTCATCGTTTACCTCAGTACCGCACACGCTGAACGTAGACTTCCGTCCGAAAGCGACTCGGCCGTCTCAGTTGCTCTCGAGCGCTATATCGAAACGTCCCGCTAGTAAGGAACTATAACTGAACCAGTATGGGGGAACCATAAATCGGTTCGCCCCACTGTTCGAAATTATCGGACCGGTTACGACGCGGTTTGCCGCCTTCGACGTTCGCTCGTGTCTGGGCCCGTGTCTAATTATCGAGATCGAGTTACTTTCCCTAGGATGAATAAACGTCGTTAAATTTCACCGAATCTTCCCGGATTTATTCACCCGATCGGGAATAGTTAGTATGTAGAATTGACGCCTCGAAACGATTGTAACGGTTGTAGTCAACGGTTGTAACGATTGTAGCCGTTAATACAGATCCCCGAAGTGCCCTCTGACGGGCGGAACCCCGTCCGAGAACGAAAATGACTGAAGACAAGAAAACGAGCGACCGCCGGGGTATCCTCCGAGCTGTGGGGACGGCAAGCCTCGCCGCGATCGGATTCACCGGCGCTGCTTCGGCAAGTGGAAAAGACGACTACGATAAGAAAACGCCGCCTGGACACAAATCAAAGAAAAGCGGAGAGCGCGGTAACAAATATCCCGGAAAGAAAGGGAAAGGTAAAAAGAAGGGCCACTACCCGAAGAAAAGCGGGAAACGAGGCAACAAATACCCCGGAAAGAAAAAGAAGAAAGGCAGGAAGAAAACGCCACCTGGACACAAATCAAAGAAAAGCGGGGAGCGCGGTAACAAACACCCCGGCAAGAAGGGGAAAGGTAAAAAGAAGGGGCACTACCCGAAGAAAAGCGGGAAGCGCGGTAAGAAAAAGAAGTACTACTGAGTGAAAACGCGGCCAAAATCGGCGAATGACGCTCGCTAACGGGATTCTCCCCTGTAGAGGGGGTCTCGTTCTTCTTTTACTGAGACCGACGATACACGATCGCTACGATGAGTCGTAGTGAACCTTCCAACTCGATCGGCAGCTATCCATCCGATAGAGGAACGGTGTCCCAGAGCGTAGCCCATCACTGAATGAGAACCAGGGCCGACTCATGGCACGCCTGATACCGAACGCACCGTCACTCGAGTCGCTCGCGGTGGTCGGCGGCGAGTTCGCGAGCCTGCTCGAGCGTGTGGGTTTCCGTCCATCGCACGCGATCGGCGTCGCCGTAGGCCAACGCGGTTTTGAGTTCGTCGCGGAGGACACCGTGGTCGACTGCCTGGACCGTTCCCGAACTGTCGCCGAACTCGTAGACGCCGGGCCGATCGGGCGCGCTCGAGACCGCGTCCCGGTCGAGGTCCCGCCAGGGTTTCTGTAGCGGCATCGCTTAGCCCCAGTTCGTTCCGGATCCGTCGCCGGTGGTGTCGTCACCGCTGGCGGTGCCGTCCGATTCGTCCTCGGCGGTCGCGTCGGCGTCCTCGTCGACGCTTTCGACGAGTTCGTAGGCGTGCTCGCTCATCTCGTCCTCGGCAAAGACGAACACGCGGCCGTCGACCGCCGAGAGGTCGGCCTCGACGCGGATCGAATAGCCCTCCGTGGCGACAGTGACGCCGGGGAACAGCTCCTCCTCGTCGTCGCGGTCGAGCATCACGCGGCCGACGCCGGTCGACTCGAGGATGTCGTCGTGGGTGTTGCGGTCGTTGACGTAGGTCATGACGCCCTCGACGCCGTCAAGGTCGGTGACGAGGACGTGCACTTCCTTGCCCGGCGGCGTCGTGATCGCTCCCTCGACGGGTTTCGGCGGGCCATGATAGAAGACGTCCCGACCGTCGAGATATTCGACGACGACGCCGCCCTCGACGAAGTCGACGGCAATCGTGCTGGGTGCGACGTTGTTGCGCGCGCTCATTAGTCGCCCGTTTGGGCGGATCCCGGAAAAGCGGTCGGTTCCGTCGTTGATCCGCCGTCGCGAGACGCAGCCGGCGGCTCCCGATCGGAACGACCGCGTCCGTGACCGCGAGACGGCGGGAGCCCGCGGATCCGACGAACCGTCAGCCGTAAGTACGCGGTCTGAGAGTGTGTGACTATGGACGGCCGCGCCGTCGCCCCAGCAGCCGGAACGGTTCTCAACGCGCTCGCAACCGGGACCGGCTCGGCGTTTGCGATCGACCTCGAGACGACAGCTACCGTCGAACTCACCGATGACGGCGAGATCGACGCCGAAATCGCCGGCCAGCCCGACGCCGACACGACGCTCATAGAGCGCTGCGTCGCGATGACGCTCGCCGAGCACGCCGACGCGGCGGGCCTCGACGCCTCGACCGTCGGCGCTCGAGTCCGAACGGACAGCGAGGTGCCGATGGCCGCGGGGCTGAAGAGCTCCAGCGCCGCGGCGAACGCGACCGTGCTCGCGACGCTCGACGCCCTCGAGATCGCCGATACGGTCGACCGGATCGACGCCTGTCGCCTGGGCGTTCGCGCGGCCCGCGACGCCGGCGTCACTGCGACGGGCGCCTTCGACGACGCCAGCGCGAGCATGCTCGGCGGCGTCACCGTCACCGACAACACGACCGACGAGTTGCTCGCCCGAGAGACGGTCGACTGGGACGCGCTCGTCTACACGCCGCCAGAACAGTCCTTCAGCGCCGACGCCGATATTTCGGCTTGCGAGCGCGTCGCGCCGATGGCCGAGCTCGTCGCGGAACTCGCCCTCGACGGTCGCTACGGCGAGGCGATGACCGTCAACGGCTTCGCCTTCTCGGCCGCCCTCGAGTTCCCGACGGGACCGATGGTCGACGTCATGCCCGAAGTCGCGGGCGTCTCCCTGTCGGGAACGGGCCCGAGCTACGTCGCCGTCGGCGATCGATCGACGCTCGAGGCGATCCGAGACCGGTGGGACGACCGAGACGGAACGACACGATTACTGACGACGCGAACGGACGGAACACAAACGACATGACTCGCAACTCCGAGACAGCCACGGACGGTGGGACAGAGAACCGAATCCCTGACGAGATGAGCCTCGACGAACTGCGCGAGGAGATCCAGACGATCGACCGCGAGATCGTCGAACTGATCGCCCAGCGCACCTACGTCGCCGACACCATCGCGCAGGTCAAGGACGAACAGGGCCTGCCGACGACCGACGAGAAACAGGAACAGCAGGTGATGGAGCGGGCCGGGGAGAACGCCGAACAGTTCGACGTCGACGCCAACCTCGTGAAGGCGATCTTCCGACTGCTGATCGAACTGAACAAAGTGGAACAGCGAGAAAATAGATAGCCGAATTCGGTCGTTTCAGGGCCTCTATTGTGGGTGGGATGGCTAAATATTCTTCCGGCAGTTGCTCTTTCGTTCCTCGATCGACGATCGATAACACAGGCATCTTTCAGCAGACAGGCCTCACGTACAGCATACGGCGACAGTATCCTTCACCCATTTCGACTCGTTCATGGAAAGCAGAAGTCAAAATAGGCGAGATATCAGGACGGACTTGGGGCCGTTATCGTCACCTCGAGATCGATACCCAAGTCGTGCCCAGAGATTGGCCCGTCGTCGATGATGTTCTGCGGTTCCATGTCTGGATGGCCGATATCCCCGTCTAGTCCCGTCCCGAGGAGTACACCAGTCATCGGAAGCGGTGGACGGCCAGGAGCCCGCACGACACCGCCGGGATCGTCCCCGACGACGATTCGCATGCCCATCCCTCCCCATTCGTGCGGGGCACAGAACAGGTCGTATACGCCTTCTTCCTCGAAGCGATAGAGCCAGAACCCGTGGTGCTCGTTGACCGTCGATGAGAACGCCGGAACGCCGTCGGAGACGCGTTGCTGACGTTCTTGACCCGGATGGTACGCCGTCGCCGTGTGCTCCGGAGTGTTGAATACGAATTCGACGATTGCTCCCGGCTCCACGTGAAGCCCCACGGGGGCGAAGTGGAACGCACCGAACTCGACCGTCAGGGCCGGGAGATTCGAATCGTCGATTTTGTCCTCGTCGACGTGGAGTTCAACGGTCTCGTCCGGCTCCAACCGGTTCGGAATCTCGTCATCACTCGTTTGGCACCAGAACCGCCATCCCATCACTGTCATCCTGACTAACCGCAGCCGTCAAGGGAGCAGTCACATCCAAGCTACTTATCCCTCTTCGACAACTATCAGTGATACATCTCAATCCCATTCTGGTTGATTAATTCGGATTGTCTGGCGCCAGAGTGCCCAGAGTAGGACGCTGACGTCTCGTCAGTAGCTGCGAAGTGAGGCCAAAAACTCGCCTCAAAGCAAAGCTGACCAAGCGGAGTGATTTGACCACCTCCACTACCATAAAAATGAGCATTTTATCAACTAACTTGCAGTTTCGAGGAAGAACGTGGGCATGTATCGGATTCCAGTCGTTGTTGCAAATTGATCGTCAACGACTGACCAGCAGGCTATGAGCACGAAAAACAGGACTCCATTTCAAGATCTGGTGGGGCTCTCACAGAAGTATGGACTAGCGTTCGTGATGGTTGCCAGTTACTTCGGCTCCGGCTCGGTATTCATTGCCAGCCAGGCTGGTGTCATGCATGGGTACACGCTGCTATGGGCCGTCGTCGGGGCGGCGTTCCTCGGATTTATTGCCCAAGATATGAGCGCTCGGCTGGGAATCCATGGAGAGTCGCTGATGGTGTTCACTCGCAAGAAACTGGGTCGACCACTGGCAACGACAATCGCAATTTTCCTGTCGGTCGGCTGCATTGCCTGGACGCTCGGACTCGTCGCTGCGGTCGGTGCTGGTATCTCGTTCCTGCTCGGGGGTAGTGTGGCGTGGCAGCCCATCGCCGTACTCACGACGTTCGCTGCGATTGGCGTCGGACTGCTACACTACGACACCGTCGAGAACATGATGATCGCGATGATGGTCTCGCTAATGGTCGTCTATGTGGTCGTCGCCCTGCCGAGCGGCGCCGACCCGAGTAGTGTCATGACTGGATTCGTACCGGGCACTGACACACTGGGTGCGCTAGCAATGGCAGCAGGTCTGCTTGGCACGACCGCATTATGGCCGAACTTCTTCCTGGAGTCGATTCTCGTCCATACTAAGGGTTGGACAGATGAGAGCGACCTGCCAGAGGCTCGGGCGGATCTGGCGATCGGCTATGCTGTCGGTGGGATCACAACGATCGTGATCTTGATCGCCGCGGCGGCGCTGCTGCGCCCAATGGGCTTTACGGAACTCGAGTCGTTCATCACGCCGGGCAAAGCGATGGTCGAGGTGCTCGGGGCGTGGGCGATGGTGTTATTCGTTGGCGGTGTGATTGCCGCGGCGTTCAACAGCATTATCCCGATTATGTGGACGCCGGCCTACATTCTCCCGCAGGCTGCGGGCTACACAGTTCAAAAGGGTGATCGGCTGTTCAATGTGTTGTTCGCAGCACTGACTGGGATCGGGGTCTTCTCGCCGGTGGTGAGCTGGTGGCTGGATCTCTCAGTCGTCGATATGGTGATTTTGTTTCCGATGTACAATGGGATCTTCGCACTGCCGGTCGCGGCTACGCTGCTGTTCTGGGCGGTTAATGATCGCGAGACGATGGGTGAGTACTGCAACACCAATGCACTAAACGTGGTCAACGCGTTGCTTGTACTCCTAGCAGTCATCTTGGCGGCCCTGTCGATTCAAGACTTTACTGAGCTTATCACCGGCGGTGGGTTCTAACGGACTACTCACTTGTGCTTCTCGATGCTGCTGGTTCCATCGTCGAACTTTTTGTAGCAAAGAAGCGGTAAAGTACACAGGACTATGTAACGTGAGTTACAGACCTGAACAAGGTTGAGCAGCGAGAGAGTCGATAGGCGAGGAAACGGCTATCATAGGGCTTCTAACTGCGTATTAGTGTGGTGGGTGTCGATTCACGACGCTACCTTACGAATTTTCAGACTCGATGAGCAGTCGGAAGATTCGACGTAAGTCTCGTTGCACACGCGGCCACGACGACCGCTTCATGCAATATGCCGGATTCGTCACACAATAACCGATTATCGTTACGTACGGAGAATACACCTGACAGGCTTTACCCGTCGAGCGAGAACGGACGGTATCTTGCGCGAGTTCGTCTTCACAGTCGAATACGAGAAGGGGGCCGACGAGGTGATGAATCTCTTTATCGAACACGCAGACTTGTATGCCCGGTCGATGGAGATCAATGCGACCAGCGAGACAGTGTGGGGGATCGACAAAGTCGTCGGCCCGACTACCGTTCTCGACGAGTTTGACGACCGGCTAGAACGCGTCGCCAGTGATCCGAATACGACTGGGATGTGTGGTGCGCCTGTGACCGAGTACGAGTACACGATCCTCTCGTCGAATCCGGAGTCACGGAAGATTCACTCGCTTCGCCGGGAAGGCGACGGCCCGCGGTCAATTCCGCTTGTCGCCGCGAACCACGTCGGCGAGGGGCTAATAATGCGATCGGAGCGTCGTGGCGATCAATTTCGATGGCGCTTACTTATCGACGAGCCTGTAGCAGCGATCCACGAGGAAGTCCGTGAGAACCTTCGGGAGGGGCTGTCGCTGACCGTCGAACGGCTCGGAACGCCGCCGTGTTTGCTCGAGGACGGTCGTGTCAAGCAGGCTCTCACGCCTGAACAGAAGTCGGCACTTGAGGCTGCAATCGAACGCGGGTACTATGAGGAGCCACGGCAGCAGTCGGTCACCGAGATTGCAGCCGATGTCAGCGTATCGCGTTCGACGTTCCAGTACCGTCTCAACCGGGCTGAAGCGTGGCTGGCACAGCAGTTCGCTGCCGATTCACTCGATGTCGACCTCGACGTGGATCTCGACCCCGAGGATATTGAGTTCATTCAGTGAGCGCGCCGAACGCCGCATGAGTTGGAATATGTCGAAGTAAATCCCACCCCGATGGCTCTCGTAGATGGTCTCGTATGTCAACGACGACTGGAGCCAGCACTCGACTGATTCGCAACGCAACCATCCTCGTGGACGTGGGTGACACGACGTTCCTCGTCGACCCGATGTTCACGCCGCAGGGAGAGATGCCGACGGTGACGGATAACCCGGCGGTTCCGGAATTCCTCACCACAGCGAATCAAGACCGGAATCCGCTCGTTCCGCTGCCTGACATCGACCTCTCGTACGATGCTGTAGTCGTCACGCATCGCCACCCCGACCACTGGGATGAGGCGGCTAAGGAGGAACTCGACGCCGACGTGCCGCTGTTCTGTCAGCCCGAAGAGACGGACGACTTCGCAGACGAGGGATTCACCGACGTTCGCCCCGTCGACGACGAGACCTCGTTCGAGGATGTGACTATCCACCGGACTCCCGGTCGCCACGGGCACGGAGAGTTAGCCAAGGGAATGGGCCCCGTCTCGGGATTCGTGTTCGACGCCGGCGAGACGGTATACGTCGCGGGCGACACGATCTGGTACGAACCAGTCGAAGAGATCCTCGACCAGTTCGAGCCCGATATGGTCGTTCTCAACGGCGGCGAAGCACAGTTCGAGCAGGGCGAACCCATCACAATGGGCGTCGAAGACATCTCAGCTGTCCGCGAGGCCACCGATGCCACCGTCGTCGTCGTCCACATGGAGGCGATTAACCACTGCTTGCTGTCGCGTGAGGAACTGCGAGCGGAGACGGAGGACGTACACGTTCCTGAAGATGGGGAGCAGATCAGCCTGTAACGCAAGAGGTCTCGTCTAACCAAGGGTACGACTTTAGAACAGCTACCTGAACAAGTTCACTAAGAAGATCAGAGATCGTGATAACCGTGTATATGAGTGCATCTACCGCTTGATTAGTGATCGGGTTTCCTCTGGTCGCTGTTCAGTTAGTTCGCCATAGACGAATCGTTGCATACTCTATAATTTGATTCACTACTGTGTGGCAAGGAGATACGATTCCATCGGGAAGACGACACCCTCATCGTCGGTGTAATCCTCCAGAGCACTCCTGACTTCTTCAACCAGAGTTTCTCGGACTTCCGATTCGACGTTTCCGAGTAGCTCCGATAGCGGTGAGCTAGCCGCCTCTCGGCGAACGAACTCCTCTACCGAGGGATAGCGCATCGAGCCGATTTCGATGGTGAGCGACCGTTTATCGAACCCGGCGTCCCGTACGAGAGTACCGAGGTCATCCCCGTTCCATTCAGGGAACGGCGAGCGCATCATTGCCTCGGCGTCGTCGCCGACGTGGCGCTCTAGCGCTTTGGCGAGTTTGACGTATCCGGGATTATACTCAAGCGGACGCCAGACGCTCACCGCGATGCGCCCGCCCGGACTCAATACGCGGTGCATCTCCTGAAACGCGGTTGCGGGGTCAGTAACGAACTGGAGCGCCTGTTGACAAAGGACGACATCGAAGGTTCCGTCGGAAAACGGAAGATCGGTTGCGTCTCCGTGTCGCCATTCGATCTCCAGTCGGCTCTCCGCAGCGGTCGTCTCGGCGACTTCCAACATCTTCTCATTGATATCCAGACCCACCACGGTTCCCGCACCACCTACTCGGTCGGCAACACGTCGTGCCACGATGCCGGTGCCACAACCCACGTCCAGAACCCTGTCATCGCTCTCCAAGTTGACTTCGTCGATAAGTCGTTCAGCCCACGGCGCGAACATAGGAGGAACGAGATACCGCTCGTAGGCTTCAGGGGCACTCTGTTCAAGTTGCCATCCAGCCGTTTCGCGTTCTCGTTTAGCCATGCTGTGACCACGTGTCAACTACCTCGGCACTGGGTATGAAATAGCTAGTGTGAAGACAGTGATTTTCACACGTTGAGTACCGTAGACGAGCTGATTTCAGCAGATAGCATGGTGGATCTCATTAGTTCCATAGCCGTCTCGGGCACTGAATTTAAAAATGGCCTTGCGGCGACTCTTCAGCTGATGGGAGTCGCGTGCTGCATACAGAGGATAAACTCAGCACAGATCACTCTCTATCCGGAGTTGAATATATGAATCAGCCGTCACGTACGACTGCATATTGAAGGGACGCTGGAAATAATAGAGTGACCAATCGCAGGTCGTTAGTTCTCTGCTCGGATGAATGAGAGTACTTCTCCCGTGAAGCGGTCTGTCGCGGTGAGCATCGCCTCGTGTGCGTGCTCATCGAAGGTACCGATCTGGCTGTTCGGGAGCGCGTCGTAAATCGGGCCCGTCGCATCTTTCAAGAACGGAGGGCTCTCGCCGCCGGACAACAGCAACGTCGGCGTCGTCATGTCGGCGAACCGGGCTGCATTGAACTCGTACTCGCCGACCGCTGCTAAGCTGCGGGGCCAGACATGCGCCGCGTCCACGAGATCCTGCCAGTCCGGGGCCGAGCGTTGCGCGTCGATTTCCTTCGGCGTGGATTGAGCGATCTCTTGCAGGAACAGAACGAGCACCTGCTCGTTTTCACCGTCGTCCAGCAGCTGTTCCATTTCCGCAAGCACCTCATCGGAGTAGAGTTCCCGGTCGTCGAACGTAATGGGTGGCTCGTACAGAATGAGCTTATGTAGGTTATCGGTTCGCAGGGCCGCTTCAAGTGATAAGAGTGCTCCCGATGAGTGCCCAAGGAGAGTTACAGGTTCGTCAATTGCCTCAACGACCGTAGCCACGTCCTCGAACTCCCGTTCCAGATCATACTCGTTGGCGTCACCGGAAGCATCCGCTTCCGGTTGGCCGGTCGAGCTTCGCTCGGTGACGTCGCCGCTCTCACCAACACCACGACAATCAATCGCATAGACCGTGCAGTGGTCCGCGAAGGTGGCACGGACGTCGGATAACTCCCAGAACCTGTGGTCACAGACACCTCCATGAACGAGCACGAGCGGTGGTCCGCTCCCCGTCCGTTCGAAGGCAATCTCAGTCCCGTCTGCGGACGTGACTGTTTCCATCTCCTCACCCGTGTCTGGTGGCGTTGCTTCTGCCATGGGAGGCTCACCCGCATTCCTCTACGAGACGAAATCACATAGAGTCATCTTGTGAAAAATCTTCACGGTCTGAGCAGGAGGCACGATCCGTCTCGAGTCGAGCAGTCGGTAAACGAGGTGCGCCGTGCATTCAGCACTACCGCGGCAATAACACAGTTTTCTCGCGCGACCCGTTCGCCGTCGTCGATTAGCTTACCGGAGAGGTTTCCGGCTTTTCGAATCACGGTGTGATCGGTACTCACGACGTGCTTCGTCTCCAGTGTCTCGAATTCGTTTATCCCTCCTCGAGAGCGACTTCGAGGTCCGCCACATCCTCGGAGCGAATTCCCGTGATCTCCTTTCACGACCATTCTCCTGCAAGTCGCTTGACGATCTTACTGAAGCTTTTACCCTCTTTTTTCGGGCTTTCAGCCGCTCGTAGGCTTCCTCGCCGAGTGAAATGCCAAATAGAGACATCACATCGCCATTGGTTATTGAAAGAATTAACGATGCTGGCCCGAATATACAACAAATCGTGGCGCTCTTTGCCGTTAAGGAGTACTACCGATATAGACAGGTCTACTCAGCGACCCGTTATCTCGCGACGGAATTTCTAGAGACAGAAATGTTCCAGTACACACAATGTCATCGATACTGCTCGTTCTGAGTATTGCGCTCGTCGCTGCCCTGTTCATGTCGTTCACGGTCGGGGCCAACAGCAACTCCGCTCCCGTCGCACCCGCTGTGGGGGCGAACGCACTGTCTGTCCTCCGGGCGGCACTCCTCGTTGGTGTGGTCGCCGGACTCGGGGCAATATTTCAGGGAGGGAGTATTTCAGAAACGATCGGAAAGGACCTCGTTACCGGCGTCGCTATCACCCCGCTCGCAGCGGCGACGGCTCTGCTCACCGCCGCGACGCTCATCACGATCGGAAACTCGTGGGGGTATCCGATTCCGTCAGCATTCACGGTCACGGGAGCGATGGTCGGTGCCGGCATCGCTCTCGGCGGCGGGTTTGCAGTCCACGAGTACGTCGTGATTCTCGGGTTCTGGTTCGCGATTCCGATCGTCGAGGGTGTCCTCGCGTACGGTCTCGCACGCGGCCTTCGTAGTGAGGCCGTTCCCGAAACCGTCGGGATACCAGTACTCGGTGGCGCTGTCGGGTACGCGCTGGCCAACATCCAGTTGACGGTCATCCCGAGTCCGACCGACGGACAAGGCTCGGTCGCTCGCTTCGTCGCCAGCCGGTATCACCTCCTGCCCACCGAGTTCATCGGTTCGTACACCGCCGGGACGGCACTCGTGAGTACTGCTGTCGGACTTTTCGCGCTCGTAGCCACGCGATTACTTCTTCGGCGCGACGAGGATACGGGCATCAATCAGTTTCTGATCGTTCTCGGACTTATCGTCGTCTTCACCAGTGGCGGCACGCAGGTCGGCTTAGCGACCGGTCCGTTAGAAACGATCTTCGAGTCGGACCTTCAGCTCAGTTCGATCTACTTGCTGGGACTCGGCGGGATGGGGATTCTCGCCGGGGCGTGGATTCGAGCGCCGCGACTCATTCAAGCGGTCTCGAACGAGTACGCCTCGCTCGGTCCCCGACGGTCGATTGCCGCCCTCATTCCGGCCTTCCTGATCGCACAACTCGCAATCGTACTCGGAATTCCGATTTCGTTTAACAAAGTGATGATTGCGAGTATCGTCGGAAGCGGTCTCGCAGCGAGCTCCTCGGGTGGCGGCGGCGTCTCGATGCGCAAAGCGGGGTACACTATCGGATCATGGATCGGCTCGATGCTCGGAGCCGGACTCGTCAGTTTTGCGCTCTATTACGTCCTGCGTGCTATCCTCGGTCTCGGGTGAGCTACCAGACGACTTGGTCGATAATCTCCTCTTCAGCGGCGATCCTATCCATCTCTTCCCACGTCTCGAAGTCCGTCGTCTCCGCGACGTACGAATCGAGTCGGTCCCGGTCGACGTCTCGAATACGCTCTGGTCGCCGCAGTGACCACGGGCTCCGCTCGCAAAACTCGTCAAAGGAGTCGAACCGCGTGTGGTCACGCATGAACGGGTCCGAAAAGACTGCGTCGGAGCTAACTCGCGTCCCTGCCTGAACGTCCCCAATACGGTCGATCGCCGTCTTGAGTGGTTTCGCGAGTGCCATACAGGCACCTACTGCTTGAGTCGTATAAGGCCTGTGCAGGCCTATCAAAAGCTCGAGCAACGCGAGAATCGGTACTCGAGAGACTGTTTTCAGATACCGTCTCGGATACAGCGATACAGCAACGGTTCCGATCGCGAGGAGCGGTCGGACCCGTCAGTCGTTGCTCGGACTCGCCCCCGTCGTCCCGCTCCACGAGCCGCTCGAGAAGTAGACCTCGCCGTTCAGGTGGCCGACGAGCGTCGCGACGGTCGGATCGCTGGCGACGTTAGTCATCGTTCGTAGCCGATCGAGCAGCGGATCGATGCCCGCAATGAAGCCGACGCCCTCGACGGGGAGCCCAATCTGGGTCGGGGCGACCACCTCGATCGGACTACACTTCGCCGGAGGGGAGTTTTTCGTGCGGGCGCTCGGTCGTCGGCTCGTCGTCGTCGGACTCGAGAACGGCCGTCGTGTTTTCGAAGCTCGGAGCCTGATCGAGCGTTTCGTAGTTGTTGTACCTGGTGGCCGTGTACTCCTCGTACAGCCCGTCTTCGAACGCCTCTCGCAACTCGAGGCAGTGATCGCGGATCGTGTGTCCGGGCTCGAAGCCCAGTACCGATCGGATCCTGTCGAACTCGACGCGGTAGCTCCGCTCGTCGGTCAGTTCGTCGTGGTATTCGATCGACGCGTCGGGGAAACAGTCCTCGACGATGGTCGCGAGTTCGTCGATCCGATAGTTCTGCTCGTTCGAGCCGACGTTGAAGACGGCGTCGCCGACGTCCTCGATCGGCGCCGTGAGGCACTCGACGTACGCGCGAGCGGCGTCGGCGACGTGGACTTTCGGCCGATACTGGTCGCCGCCGAAGACGGGGACGACACCTTCCGAGTAGGCTTTCACAGGGAGGATGTTTCCGACGAGATCGAACCGCATCCGCGGCGACCGGCCGTAGACCGTCGCCATCCGGAGGATCGTCGGGGCGAAGTGTTCGTCGGCGAGCTCGCGGAGCACGCGTTCGGACTGGATCTTTAGCCGAGCGTACAACGAGACGGGGTTTCGCGCGTCGTCCTCGGCGAGCCGTTCGGTATCGCCGTCGGACCGACCGTAGACGCTACACGTCGAAGCGAAGAGGAACCGCGTGATGCCGTGGTACTTGCACAGCGACGCCAGGAGCTGCGTCGAGTGGAGGTTGTACTCGAGGGTCTTCTCGGGATCGATTTCGGAGGCCGGATCGCCGACGATCCCGCCGAGGTGAACGACCGCGTCGACGCCGTCGATCGCCTCGAGGACCGCGTCGACCGATCGCGCATCGTCCCGATACAGGGTGAACCGATCGTCATCGGTCAGCGCGGCGATCCCGGCGTCGCCGTACAGCAGCGGATCGAGGACGCGAACGTCGAACCCCTCGTCGAGGAGTTGGCGGCAGAGGACGGAGCCGAGGTATCCCGCGCCGCCGACGACGAGTACTCGGTCGACGCCGGCGGCTGTCGGTTCGGCGTCGGCCGCGGGTCGGTCAAGGCGCTCGGCGACCGTGACGTCGATAACGGTCCCCTCCTCGTCGACGACGGGAGTGACAACCGTCTCGTCAGCCGCGTTTTTGCGGGCCTCGGAATCGGTGTCGACCGTTCGCTGCCAGCCGCTCGCGTCGACGACGGTCGGCTCCTCGTCGACGGCAGTCGCAACCGGTGCGTCGGGCGCAGCGCCGTCGCGGAGGGCTTGTCTGAGTTGATCGACCGTCGCCGTTCCGACGAGCCGGTCTTCGTCGTCGACAACAACGATACCTCTGTAATCGGAGCGATCGATCCGCGCGATCGCCATCCGGATAGACGTCCCTGCATCGGCTGTAACTGGCCATCTCATAGGTGACTTTGACCCCAACTGCCGCAGCATCCGCGGTCTCGCACCGACGTCAGTGCGGCCTACTCATCCAAATCGGATTGTTCCCCTTTGTTATGGATCGGTTTTCTAGACAGGTAGTCGGTTCTCGAGCGAGTGCAACACCCGATCAGTGAACCCGCCTTACGACGGTCGTCGACTCAAAATAGTGACCGAAGCGGTCAGTTTGCCGGGCTGGATCGATCCACCGTCTCGACTTCCCAGCCGCGTTCGACGCCGGCTTCGACGGCCGACGTGATACGGTCGATCTGATCCGCGGAGAGTTCCGGGTGCATCGGTAATGAGAGAACGCGTCCTGCGACTTCCTCCGTGACGGGGAGCGAACCCGGTTGGTAGCCGTACTCGTCGCGGTAGCTCCGCGTCAGATGAGCGGCCGGTTCCCAGTAGATTTTCGACGAGATACCCCGGGAAGATAACGTGTCGATAACGACGGCTCGATCGACGCTTTCGTCGAAGGAAACGGTATAGAGCTGGTAGACGTGCCGGCCGCGACCGCCCGCCGTGTGGGGTTCGACGCCGTCGACGTCTGCGAGTCCCTCGGAGAGGCGCGTCGCGACGCGCCGTCGGTTCGCGATGTGGTCTTCGACCTTCTCGAGTTGGGAACAGCCGATGCTCGCGACGAGATCCGACATTCGGACGTTCGTTCCTAAGCTGACGTACTCACCGCTGTCGCTCGAGTCGAAGTAGTTCTCCGAGGCCCGACCGTGCGATCGAAACCGGTCGAGTCGGCGGGCGACGTCGTCGTCGTCGGTGACGACGGCTCCGCCCTCGCCGGTCGGCAGGATCTTGTTCTGACAGAAACTCAGCGCGGCGGAGTCGCCGATTGTCCCCAGCGTGCGGCCGCGGTAATCGGATCCGAACGCCTCGGCGGCGTCTTCGATCAGCGCCACGTCTGCGTCGGCGGCGATATCCTCGAGCAGGCCGATCTCGCAGGGGGCGCCGTACGGATGAACGGGAACGATCGCGGCCGTATTGTCGGTTATCAGCGTCGCGGCGTGCTCCGGATCGATCCCGTACGTCTCCCGCTCGATGTCGGCGAATACCGGTCGTGCGCCGACGAGTCGGACGGCGTTCGCCGTCGCGATGAACGTAAACGAGGGGACGATCACCTCGTCGCCCTCGCCGATCCCGTGTGCCGTCAGCGCGGCGACCAGCGCCGTCGTCCCGGAGTTGACCGTTATCGCGTGCTCGATGCCGAGGTACTCCTCGAGTCCGCGCTCGAATTCTTCGATGTACGGCCCGTTCGCCCAGTAGGAGCCCCGCGTGAGCGAATCGACGGCGTTGGTCACGTCGGTTTCGTCCCACGGAATTTCGAATAACGGAATCTCGTCGCTCATTACGTAATCGATTCACGGAAGAGCCGATAAGTAGCCGTCCGCTACCGCGGCGAAGGGACTCGTTTCGAGAGTAGTGAGAGTCAACGGAAGTGATCGACTGCGGACGCCGACCCGCGTCGCCGGTGACGACCGTCGATCGCGTCCGGCCCTGAGTGTTACAGTTCGGAAGCCGGAACGACGACGACGGGCAATGATGACTCCTCGAGAAGGGCGCGAGCAGTCGTTCCGACGCCCGAGGAGGCGTCGCCGGTCACCTCGCGCGGCGTGATCAGGAGTTCGTCGACCTCGGCGGTCGCAGCCTCCTCAAGCAGGGCCGCAGACGGATCGTCATCGTCCTCGCGAAGCGCCGTCCGGACCTCACCGACGGTTGCCAGTCTGACGGGGGCAACGTTCAGCGCCTCATGTGCGTCCCGACGGGCCGTCGCGTCGTCGGTCGGTGCGACGGCGACGACCGTGACGGTGTCGTCGGCCGTCGCCCGCTCGTCGAGGTAGTCACAGATCGCTGCCGTCGTGTGGACGGACGTCGTTCCGACGAGATAGTGCATATCGGATCTCTCGAGCGGCGGCCCAAAGAATCTGTGGAACCGCCGTCAGAGCCGTCAGCGACCGCGTTGCCAGCGGTCTCCGTCGACAAGTCGCCGACTAGCGAGGATTTTCCGACCCAGAAAATACGCTCGTATCACTATTAGGGGACAGCCGGAAGGAGTGACCGGGGCGGAGAACCCGATCCCGGCGGCACTCCCACCGTCGAATCCGATCATTCCATCCCCATCGTCTAGCCCCACCCTGAACGTCAGGCCGGCCTTCCCCATCCGGGCTGGCCTGGCTCATCCGTCCCCTCTCCCCGCAGTTCGCTTCGGCCCCACAAAAGATCGCGCACCAACCGATTTCGGTCGCTTCGAACCCTTAATGCTGCCCGTACAGCGAGTACATGATTGCGACCAGTCCGACGAGTCTGCTGACGTTTTCGAAAAAGACCGTGACGACCTGATCCGCCTGTAACGCGGTCGTCACCGTCACGTTGATCAGAAACGGACAGAGGGTGAGAAAGAGCAGGCCGACGGCGAGATAGAACATCGACGACGCGTCGTTGCGACGGTAGCCGCGGTAGGCCTGGTACGCGATGAGTGTCCCGATCAACGCGACGAGGAAGAGACTCGCGACGGTCAACAGTTCAAACAGGGGTGCTTGATCGATTCGAACGACGTCCTGGCTCATCGCATCCCCTCCCACATGCGGGTGAACTTGTCGGCGACGTCATCTTCGTCTTGGTGAGTGACCTCGAGTTCGAACTCGCCGTCGCCGAGGGAGAGTTCCAACGACTCGAGGTTCGCGCTGTAGACGCTGTAGTGATTGCCGTCGGGGGCGAGCTCGGTCTCTTCGGAGACGAGTTGACACTCTTCGAGACGATCAAGCCGTCGGTAGATCGTGGGCAGGGACGCATCACATCGTTCGCTCAGGGTACTAGCAGACATGGGTTCGACGCTCGTATGGGTGAGGATGTCACGTGCGTACTCGTCGTCGAGCACGGCGAGCACCGTCGATAAATCGGTATCCTCACTCACTGCTACCTGTTCGTTTCCCTATTAGTATCAAAAGAGGTCCGATTTTTCTGACCGAGAAAATGCGCTTTCGAATTCATCATCGGAACGGGGAGGGAGATCCACGGAGATATCGACGCTGCCTCGAGCGTCGTGGTTGCAAGAACAATTCATATATCGAAATGTGGTTTATCTTGTCGGACGAAGCGAAACGGTTGACGACGAGTTCACCTCACTGCGTTTCGAGCCAGTGAAACAGTCGCTCGAGCAGCCGGGCCTCCGCGTCGGTCGAGAACCGATGTCCCTCCGCTGCGAACGTCTCGAGGAGGACGTCCGTCTCCAGGGCGGCCGCGGCGTCGACGCTGTCGCCGACGTCGACGGAGTCGTCCTCGCGCCCGTGGAAGATCGCAACCGGGACCGATAGCGACGCCGCGACGTCGTCGAACTCGTAGGCCTCGAAGTCGTCGAAGAACCGCTCGTCGATTCGGTCGCCGGTTTCGAACTCGTAGACGCCCTCGCAGTTCGCGTCTCGCTTCGCTCTCGCGGTTTCACCGCTCGCTTCATCGGGACCCTCGCGTTGCTCGGATCCCGCCGCTTGCCTACTCGAGGACTCGCGCTCGACGATCGCCCGATACTCGTCGAACGCGCGGTTGTACGTCACGGGCGCTCGCGTCGCGACGGCCGCGACCCGCTTGTCGTCGACGGCCGCGTGGAACGCGACCTTGCCGCCGAAACTCGAGCCGAAGAGGACGACCGACGGCGGCGCGACGTATTCGAGGACGGCGCGCAGATCCGCGAGTTTGTCGCTCAGCGTCTGTTCGACGAACCGTCCGTCGGAGTCCCCGCAGCCGCGGAAGTCGAATCGGACGGCATTGTACCCGTTCTCGACCGCCCGTTGACACCGACGCTCGTAGCTCCCGCTCTTGTCGCTCAGAAAGCCGTGACAGAAGACGATCCAGTCGTCGCCGGAGGCCTCGTGGTGGACGGCGGCGATCGTCTCCCCGTCGGCGACGGCGATCCGATATTCCGTTTCGGTCATGGATCGATTACGGACGGTCGCGACCGTATGTGTTGCCGTTCCGCAGCGACCGTGGTTCTCGGACGGGAGCGTCGTCGGCCCATCATTTACTTCCGATCGGTGCAATCTATCGACTATGACCCGCACGACCTACCGCTGTACCTGCGGCGCCCTCCTCGAGTTCAAGCAGGACCTCGAAAAGGAGCCGGGGATCGCGACGCCCAGCTGGAAGTGTACGGACTGCGGGACGCCCGTGCCGGGACAGATCGCCGAGAAGGTCAGACACCAGCATCCGTCCTGACCCGGACGGCCGAACCGGTCGCGTCGGCGGACTCGAGACGACGACGGGTACGGTATCGCAAGCACCGCCGATATACTGCCGTCCCGAATATCACCCGGAGACGACGATGGATTGTTCCCGCAGACGGACGCTCGAACTGGGTCTCGGCGCGGTCGGATCGATGGCGCTACTGGCCGGCTGTAGCGACAGCGGGCCGGGCGACGAAAACGAGACCGACACCGAGAGCAACGAGAGCGACGGCGACGGTAACGGTAACGCAAGCGACGACGAACAGGCCGAACACCCCAACGAGGTCGGCGACGACATGGAGGAGGAAGGCGATCCAACGGGCTACGCTCCGGACGCCAACGAGAGCGAGGAGAACGACAGCGGCGACGAAAACGCGACCGCGGGTCCGGAGCAGGACAACTGAGACGTCTCGGAGGTCACGTTACGCCCGTTCAACACCGAGGTCGGAGTCGGACGTCGATTCGGACTCGAGCCGACGCCGACGCCGCTGTACGTGTCGCCACTGCGTATAGCTGTAGTACAGCAGCGCGACCACCGCGAGCGCGCCGAGCGCGACCGTCGACCCCAGCAGGACGACCAGCGGTTCGACGCCCGACTCGAGGGCGCTCCGGGAGAGTCGGTCGGGGACCTGTCGCTGAACGCCCGAGGGGCCGAGAACAATTATGTAGCAGAGCAGCGAGACGGTGCTAACAGTCCAGAGCGCGAGCGACGCGGCGGAGACGAGCCAACTGCGTCTGATTTCGGCGGCGGTCATCGGTCCCTCCTGACCGTCGAATCGGAGACCTCGTCGGACGGACACGGGTTCGTCCGGGACTCAAACGACTCGGGAGCGACCGCGGATACAGCAGTCCTCACAGTGATGCTACTCGAGGGATACGAGTCGACTCGCTTAGGTCCGGACCTGAATCTGATCGCCAATTATCCCACGGGGTTCGTTACTACCCGGTCAGAAAATGCAATTCGGAGACGGTCAAATCGCCTACTCGTCGTCGAACACCGCCGTATTGTCTTCGGCTTGCTCGCTCGCTTCGATATGCGAGTACATCTCCGAGGTCGTTTTCGGGTCGGCGTGGCGAAGCGTCCGTTGGGCCTCGACGGCCCCACGCTCCCGATAGAGCGTTTCGCCGACGCCGCGGCGAGCGCCGTGTAGCGTGAGATATTCGTCCTCGTCGAGTTCTGGTACGTCGGCTTCGTCCGACAACCGCTTCAATAACGTCCGCGCGCCGGAGGTGCTCATCGACGGCGGTTCGATCCCGTTCTCGAGGATGTATTCCCACGGGTCACCGTCCGGAGACTCGCGCCCTGCGCCTTCGATACGATCGTACAGCGATGGTGGATGCCGGGAGGGAAAGACGGGCCATTCGCCGGACGGCGGGTCGAGGAGCCGCTCGAGTCGTCGGAGCGGTGCTACCGCCTGCTCGGGGAGCGGGGTCGGCTCACGTTTCTGGTTCTTTCCGAGCACCGTGATGACGCCGTTCTCGAGATCGACGCTGTGCCACCGCAAGCCGTTACGTCGGTTATCGCGGGAGTCGGCCAGTACCTCGGCTCCGCGGACGCCCGAATAGGCGAGCACGGCGATCAGCGCTCGATCGCGGACTTCCTCGAACGCGTCGGTCGCGTCCTCGTCGATCGCGTCGCGAGCGCGTTCGTCGACGTAATCCATGATCGCCCGACGCTGCTCGGGCGACCAGAACTGCTGTTCGGCGCTGTTGGTTGTTCCTGACGGAAGCGGCTTCTTCGCCTCCCGCTTCTCCGCGGGGTTCTCCGCGAGATCCCCGACCTCGACGGATCGGGTCAGCAGCGCCGAGACGTAGTTGTAGTACGTCCGCGCCGACGTATCGCTGATCCCGTCGTCGGCATGTGCCCGCTGCTTGAGGTGCGACGCGTAGTTTCGCATCGTGAGCGCGGACACGTCCTCGAGGGTCCGAACGCGCTCGGGCGTCCAGTCGATCCAGTTCTCGAGGACGTACTCGAGGTTCGATGCGTAGTTGCCGTCGCGTTCGGCGACAAACTCGTCCTTAGCCTTCTCGAGGGATTTGCCCGCGGCGGAAGGCTCGGAATTGCTGTTTCTCATCGACTCGTCTTCCCCGAGGGCGTCGACCCTCGTAAATCCACAGTACATTATTGGTCTAATGTACTGTGGATACCGATATCGTTCCGATCGTAGGTACGCGCGCTGAGCGCCCTGATTTCGGGACATCAGTGATTTCGGGCAGGAGTGTAAATTACATAATGATATATCAAATCGGGCGCGTTCGACGAGGAACCCAGACGTGAGCAGGCCCGCCTATCGATACACGCATCCAGATATCTGTGATAAAACCGAAGAAAGAAAGTCGACGAACGCGTACGGAACGGCGATGAACGACGAGCGAATCCGACTCTACGGCTGGATGACGATAACGCTCGTCGTCCTCGGAGTGACGGCGCTACTGAGCGCGCTCGTCTCCGGATTCCTCGTCACCGTCATCGGAGTGGTCGTCTACGGATTTGCGTTTCAGCCGTCGGAACTCCCGCGCGTGTCGGCGCTGCTTCCGATCGCTTGCATCGCGGCCGTCGGCGTGTTGGCCGTCCTCGTCTGGAGCGAACGGTCGGCACCCGACCACGCGGTCCGCTCGATCGGTGCGAGTCCCGCCGCGGAGACCGACCACTCGGAACTGATCGATACCGTTCGTCGCGTCGCCCAGCAGGTTGGAGTCCCGATGCCGGAAGTGTACGTCGCTCCGGCTTCGGAGCCGTTCTCGCTGACGACGGGATTTCGGCTGCGGACCGCACGGCTCGTCGTGAGCGAGGGAGCGCTCTCGCTCCTCGAGCGAGCCGAACTCGAGGCCGTCGTCGCCCACGAGATCGCACACGTCGCGAATCGGGACGCGGCGGTGATGACCGCCGTCTCGTTGCCTATCAGCGCCGCAGGGCGCGTATTCCGTCTCTTCTCGGGTTCTAACACCGGCGTCGAACACGGGCAGCCGAGTCGTGCTGGACCGATGGATCTCCTCGTCGTGGTCGGACTGATCCAGGCGCTTCCGGTCTGGATCGTCGCCATTTGCTGTTGGGCGGCGTTGGCCCGATCGCGGGAGTTCGCCGCCGACAGCGGTGCGGTCGCGATCACCGGCGATCTGGCCGCCCTCGCGACTGCCCTCGAGAAGATCGATACGACGCTTTCCGAGAAGCCGTCGACCGACCTCAGGAACGCGGAGCTGTCGGCGCTCGCGATCGTCGAAGCGCCCCGAGAGCGAGCGGACATCGGTGGCGTTCCGCTTCCGGTACCGATGCGTCGGTTTCGTCGACTGGTCGCGACCCACCCGAGTACGGAGCGGCGACTCGAGCGACTTCGACGAACGGCGGCAAGCGGGGCTCCCCGATACGACGTCGCGAACGAGGACTGACCCGTAGCCACAGTCCGACGAATACGGAAGCGACCGATGGCTCTACTGAGCGAGCGGAATCGAGCGATCGGTCTCGAATCGCTACTCGTTCGATCGCTCTCGCCCGGTTACCGTCACGTTCCCTGTTACCGTCCGGACCTCGAGTCGGTGCGTTCCCTGTCCGACGACGGCTTCGATCAGCGAATCGCCGGCCATCTCCGGCAGCGCCGCCACGTCGGAGACGGTGATCTCGCCCGAGTCGGTCGTGATGTCGAGCGTCAGATCAAGTTCGTCGGGGAGACGCAGTTCGACGTCGCCGGACGACGTCTCGATCGTCGCGTCCCGCTCGATATCCGGCAGCGTCGCCGTGACGTCGCCGGAGTCGGTCTCGAGGCGCTCGATCGACGCCGGATCGACGAGATCAATCGCTCCGGCCTCGGTCGTCGCCGAGACGGTTCCGTCGACGGCTTCGGCGCGGACGGCTCCGGTTTCCGTGACCGCGGTGAGATCGCCGCGGACGTCGCTGACGTCGATTTCGCCCGTCCTCGTATCGACGCTCTGAACCGCGAGGCGCTCGGGGACGGCGACGGAGAGGTCGAGGACCGGAACGGGTCGAAAGCCAAAGAGCGTCCGCGACTCGTCCCGCTTGACCGTCAACTCGAGGCAGTCGCCGTTGGTGGTCGTCTCGAGCCCGATCGTCTCGAGGTCGTCCGGGCTGACGGCGGCCTTCCGGCCGTCGACGATGACTTCGTCTCGGGACGTCGGGCGAACGGTAACGTCGCCGATCGCCGTCGAGACGGCCACCGCGGAGAGATCGGCCGCGGAACGCCGTTCGGTGACCGATTCCTCGACCTCGCGGCCATCCGCGAGACAACCGGCCACCCCTGCGACGGTCCCGACAGCGATCCCGGCCAGGATCGACCGTCGCGACGTCGTGGGAGTCATAGTTCGACGTACTTCATCGCCCGATATAATCCCGACAGTCACCGGCGGAGAGCATTCGGTCGAGACGATAGTCGGCCGCTCTGATCCGTCGTCGGATCCAGTTGATCCCGATTCGTTCCCGTAGCCGATCATAGCTCTTCCCGATTGCCCAATGAGCGACGTTGACACGGACACCGTCACGGTTTCGTATAAATAAGAAATATAAGAGTTATTATTTGTATTTCAGGTCCGCTATCGTACGGATGTCCGATACCAACGGCGACGAGAGACGAACCGGCCACCCAGACACCTCGGGTTCCGCGCTCCGACGACGGTCGTTTATCGCCGCCGCGGGGGCGACGGCGACCGGCATGGTCGGCGCCGCGAGTGCCGACCGCGGCCGCGGACCCGACCGCGATCGATCCACCGGTGCCGACAATCGAGGGCGCAACCGATCATGCGAACGCGAGTTCGCCGATCGAGCCGACGAGCCGGAGCTGATCGCCCACCGCGGGTTCGCCGGCCTCTACCCCGAAAACACCGTCGGCGCCGTCGAGGCGGCAGCCCGCGGCATCCAGTCGCCGTATGCGCCGTCCCGCGGCGCGGACATGATCGAAATCGACGTCGTGCCGACCGCCGACGGCGACGTTGTCGTCTTCCACGACGACCGGCTCGCCGAGCGTGACGACGGCGAGCGCGGACTGACCGACACCGAGGGCGTCGTCTGGAAGACTGATACCGAGACCGTCACGAGCGCCGAAGTCCTCGAGAGCGGCGAGACCGTCCCTCGACTGCGCGAGACCCTCGCGACGATTCCGTCCCACGTCGGCGTCAACGTCGAACTGAAGAACCCGGGCTCGTTCGACGTTCGATTCGCCGAGTCGCTCTCGAGCGAGGAGCTCGCGACGCAGAAAGAGATCTGGCAGCCGTTCGTCGCCGACGTGCTCGCGATCGTCGACAACTTCGACCACGAGTACCTCTTCTCGTCGTTCTACGAGGCCGCGCTGGCGACAACTCGCGAGGCGTCGGAGTACCCGGTCGCGCCGCTGCTCTGGGACTCCGTCGAAGCCGGCGTCGAGGTCGCCCGCCGGTACGAGGCCGAGGCGGTCCATCCACCGTACGACATGATTCGCGGGACGCCGTTCTACGCCGACCAACACTACGCGGCGGACGCCGGCTGGGACGAGATCGACCTCCTCGCGGTCGCCCACAAGGAAGGGCGGGACGTGAACGTCTTCACCCTCGAGACCTGGTACCAGGCCGGTCAGTTGGCGGCGGCCGGCGTCGACGGGCTGATCAGCGACTACGCCGACGTGCGTCGCTTCGGCGCGACCAACTGACGGCGACGGAAATCGGTCGACTCCGTGCGACCGAAACACAGATTTAGGACGCTGGCGCAGTATCGTACGAGTAGATGATCAGCGGCGGCGATCTCACGAGGCGGGTGCTGGGGGTGATCGAGTCGTGACCGACTCCGATTCCGACGCCGACGTCACCGTCGTCGACGCGGTCGACGCCTACCTCCAGCGGAAGGCGGTCGGCGACCCGGACGGCCCGGGCGCCGGCACCTACGCCTCGAACGCCGAATCGATCCTGCGCCGCTGGGCCGACTGGCTCGAGGGCGAACACGGCGTTCGCTCGCTGTTCGCCCTCGAGGTCGAGCACATGCGATCGTACGCGGACGAGTTGCGGGCTCGAGCCGACCGCGGCGAGTATGCCGCCTCCACGGCCGGGACCTACTACGCGGTCGTTCGGGCCTTTCTCTCGTGGTGCGTCCGCGGCGGGATCTTGGAGACGAACCCGGCCGCGACCGACGCGGCCGAATCCGCCCTGCCGACCGCCGAGGAGCGACCCGACAGCGAGTTCTGGACGGCCGACCAGCGCCGCCGCCTCGAGACCCACGTCCGCGAGCGAGCTCTCGAGGCCGCGGCGGACGGGGTCGACCGTGACGAGCGCCGGAATCGGCTCCGGGAGTACGCGATGGTCGCCGTCCTCGCCCACTCGGGCGTCCGGGGCTCCGAGCTGTTTCGGGTCCCGGACGACGAGCGGCGCACCGGCGCCACCTGGAACGACGTCGACTTCTACACCGGAACGATCCGCGTGCTGGGCAAGTCCCAACGGTTAGAGGACGTGCCGCTGCCGGCGCCGGCCCGGACGCCGCTGCGCCGATACCGGGTCGTCCTCGATCCGCCCTCGAACGATTGGCCGCTGTTTCCGACCCGTCACGCGCCCTCGATCGCTCGGCGGGTCAGGGAAGTGCTAGCCGAGCGCGGCCACGACGAAGACCGTATCGAATCGCTGCTCGACGAGCGAACGGCGACGCAACTCGCCCGCGAGCGGGCGATCGCCCCGCCGGCGATCACGACTGAGGGCGCCCGGTCGGTGCTCAAACGCCTCTGCGAGGCGGCCGACGTCGACGTCGACGGCGACTACCTGACCCCACGGGGCGTCCGCGGGACCGGCACCGGCGATAGCGAGGACGCCGGCTACCGGCGCGAGGCGACCGACGCGAAACCGGCGCTTCGCGCGTCGGTGCTCGAACAGGCGATCGCCGTTCCGGAAGAACAGCCGGTCGTGATCGACGTCGATCCGATCGACTCGAGCGAAGGAGACGAGCGGTCGGAAAATAATTGACTCGGCTGTACCGACTTTTCTCTCGAGAACGGAGCGGATAGCTGCGGTGCCTCAGCCGAGGAGCACCAGGAGGATTACCGTCAGCACGACCGTCAGCAGGAGGACGGTGGTCCCGATGCTCGCCCGGAGGTGGATCGTCGACGGCCGACCGCCGTCGGTCGGCTGGCGGTCCTCGACGTCGACCCCGGGAACGCGGCGCGCGGCCGCGTCGACGGCCAGCACGGGGTTGGTACCGATCCAGTAGCAGCGCTTGACGAGGCCGACGGCCGCGGAGTCGACGATCCGGTAGAGTTCGGTCGTCGCGAGCATCGACCACCGGCCGATGTAGTAGCCCGCGGGGAAGACGACCCGGGCCGGATCGCCCAGGTCGAGCTTCGAGAGGGGCTTGCGGACGATGGCGAAGGTGACGAGCGCGACCGCCGTCAGGATCCCCGCCGTCTGCAGGTGGCTCGAGCTGTAGGGGTGGAGGTGACCCTCGCCGCCGTCCGGGTAGGCGAACGAGAACTCGCCGCCGTGGGCGTGGATCGTCGGCGCGAGGTCAGCCAGCCCCTGCCACCAGACGCCGAAGAGCAGGCAGGCGCCGCCCATCCCGAGCATGGCGATCGTCTGGCCGGGCTTGGCGTCGGGCACCGAAATGTCGCTCTCCCCGTGGAGGAAGACGTAGTAGCCGAGTTTGATGAACGATAAGAGCGTCCCGATCGCGCCGAGCCAGAGCAGCCAGTACAGGGCCTCGAACTCGTGAACCCCGTAGTAGTGGGGGTCGGCGGCGTCGAAGAGCATCCCCTTGCTGATGTAGCCGTTGAAGCCGGGGATCGCGGTGATCGAGAGCGCGCCGAGCGCGAATCCGATCGCCGTCAGGGGCATCTCGCGCCAGAGTCCGCCCAGCTTATAGAGGTCCTCCTCGCCGGTGCGGAAGATGACGACGCCGACGGCCATGAACAGCAAGCTCTTGAACAGGATGTTGTTGAACAGGTGGCTCATCGCCCCGGCGGTGGCGATCTCGCTCTCCACCATCCAGGCGCCCATCCCGATCCCGGCGACGATGTAGCCCAGTTGGGCCTGGATGTGGTAGGACAGCAGCGCCCGCATGTCGTGTTGTAGTAGGGCGAACGTCGCCCCATAGACGGACATCAGCCCGCCCATGTACGCGATGTAGATCCCGAGGTCGCTCTCGGCTCCGATGGGGAACGCCCGGTAGAGGACAAAGGCGCTCGTCTTCGTGGTGTAGACCGAGAGGAACACCGACGCCGCGAAGTGGGGTCGGGGGTAGGTGTCGGGCAGCCACGTGTGAAGCCCGATGAAGCCGACGTTGACGCCCATTCCGAGTACCGCGAGCATCGCCGGCAGCCCGGACGCGATCCCGGTGCCGTCGTAGACGAACGTCCCGGCCTCGACGTAGTGGGCAGCGACGGCCAGCAGCACGATCACGCCGCCGGTGCCGTGGAACAGCGCGTAGCGGAAGCCGGCACGGACGGCGTCGCCGCCGTAGTGCCAGACGACCAGCGTGCTCGTGATCGCCATTAGCTCCCACATGAATACGAGCACGAGCCAGTCGCCCGCGAACGCGGCCCCCACCGAGGAGGCGATGTAGGACAGCGCGATCGCGACCAGTTCGCGGCTGGCCTCGCTCGAGTAGGCATAGATGACCGAACAGATCCCGAGGAAGCCCAACCCGACGCCGATCATCTGCGAGAACGGGTCGACGTAGAAGGGAACGACGTCGAAGCCGAGGAAGGTACCCGTCAGGTACTGTCCCTCGGAAGCGTACACCGACACCGCCAAGACGGCCGCGAAGCTCAGCGCTCCCGCGGCGAAGCCGACGATTCGAGGCAGTACGAGCACGAGCAGCGCCGCCGCGAACACCAGCAGCGGCGGGTAGGCCATCGTCAGGAGATCGCTTTCGATCATTCGGACATCACCTCCAGGGCCTCCTCGAGGGACAGGCCCTGCAGTTGGTCGAAGGAGTCGACACCGAAGACGCCCTCCACGATGTGCGTGATCAAGTCGAGGAAGACGGCGTGGTCGGGGACGACGCCGAGGACGACCGCGCCAGTCGCGATGATCGCGATCGGCGCCAGCATGAGCCACGTGCTCTCGCCGATCGGCGAGTGACGCGGCCAGCCGCCCGCTGGCGGCCCGCCGGTGAGGTGGTCGTCGTGGTCGCCGTGGTGGTCGACGGCGCTGACGTGGTCTCCCACCGGAACGTCGGCGTCGCTCGGGTACCTGTCGACGGCGTAGTCGTAATCGTCGTCTTCGACGTCGACGTCAGTGGCGCCCGAGTTGTTCGTCTCCGCTGGGGCCGGATTCGATTCCGCGGCGTCCGATTCGGACTCAGATTCCGACCCGGAGCGATCGGCCGACGAGGAGCCGCCGTCCGCGGCGACGTGTTCCTTCTGTCCCTCGGCGCCGGCGCCGTAGGACTCGAAGATCCCGCCGCGCGGGAACTCGAGGACCGGTTTCGCGTCGTGTCGGTCCTCGCTCTCGAAGAAGGCCGTGTAGACGACCGGCCAGAAGTAGGCGATGTTGAGCACGCCCGAGAGGAGCAGCGTGCCGGCGAAGATCCAGTACTCGCCGCCCATGTAGCCGGAACCGATCAGCATGTAGAACTTACTGACGAAGCCGGCGATCGGCGGGAGGCCGGCCATCCCGGCCGCGCCGATCGTGAACGCGCCCATCGTCAGCGGCATCCGCTTGCCGATGCCGGCCATGTCACTGATGTAGTCGGTGTGCGTCTCGACGTGGATCGTCCCCGCACAGAAGAACAGGGTGAGCTTCGCGAACGCGTGGGCGGGGATGTGGAACAAGGCGCCGACCATCGCGTAGGGGTGTAACATCGAGAGCCCGAGCACGATGTACGACAGCTGTGCGGTCGTCGAGTACGCCAGCCGGCGCTTGAGGTGGTCCTTGCGCATCGCGATGATAGAGGCCGCGGTCAGCGTGAACGCGGCGACGATCGCGACGGGGATGTTGAGGCCCACCTCGCCGATGCCGGGAACGTCGAGGGGTAGGTCGTGAATCAGCCCCGGACCGTAGACGTCGAGGATGATCCGTGCGATGCCGAAGGCGCCGGACTTGACGACTGCAACCGCGTGGAGCAGCCCAGAGACCGGCGTCGGCGCGACCATCGCATCTGCGAGCCACGAGTGCAGCGGCATCAGCGCCGCCTTGACGCCGAAGCCGGCGATCAGCAGGAAGAACGCGGCCTGCGCGAAGCCGGGTTCGGCTTGCGCGGCCGTCGCGAGCGCCTCCATCCCGCCGGACTCGAAGGCCAGCGTCGGATCGCCGTTGACCGACGCGGTCAGCCAGTAGACCATCACGGTCCCGGCCAGCAGGAAGACCCCGCCGCCGAAGAACGTGTAGGTGAGGTACTTCCGACCGGCGATCCGGGCCTCGTTATCCTCGTTGTGTGCGACCAGCGGGTAGGTTACGAGCGACAGCAGCTCGTAGAAGACGAAGATTGTCACCAGGTTCGCCGCGAAGGCGATCCCGACCGCGGCCGAGAGGCTGGCTGCGAACGAGGCGAAGAAGCGGGTCTGGGCGTGCTCCTCGAGCCCGCGCATGTAGCCCGCCGCGTAGAAGGACGTGAAGATCCAGAGGAAACTCGCCAGCAAGGCGAAGAGGATCCCCAGCGGATCCGCCCGCAGCGCGAAGTCGACGCCCGGGAGAAACCGGATCCCCGTGCTCTCGTAGAGGCTCCACCGGTAGACGGTGCCGGACATGACCGCGGGGAGCATGCTGGCGACGATTCCGAACTTGCCGAGCGCGGCCAGTACGGACCAGCCCTCGCGGAGATTCGGACGGCGATGCGACACGACAATCAGGACGATCGCGACCACCGACACCAACACGGCGGCGAGCGGTCGTAGGTCTGCAACCATTAGTTGAACACCTCCGTGAGGAACGGCTCGAGGAAGTCGGCGAACGTGCCGCCCGCGAAGCCGAGCGCGACCGCGACGATCGCCGCGACGACGATCACTGCGACCATCCCGTTCGAGACCGGATCCGGCGATCGGCCGGAGCCGTCACGGCCGGGTCCGCCGGTGGGGTCGTACGAGACGCCCGCCGCGAGCGGGGTCTCGACCGCGCCATCGTCGGACGCAAGGTCCTCGCGGCCCTTGTCACCGTTCTCGTCGCCGCCGTCGGTCGCGACCGTATCCGGACCGTGGCCGCGGGCGGACGCGGCCCCGGCGGCCGGCGTGAAGTACATTTTCTCGAGCAGGCGAGCGGCGTAGGCTAAGGTGAGCATGGTGCTGAGGAAGATGACGGCCGCGACGGGCCACAGCTCGGCCTCGACGGCGCCGAGCGCGATGTACCACTTGCCGACGAAGCCGACGGCCGGCGGGACGCCGACCAGCGCGAACAGGAGGACGGCCATGGCGCCGGCGACGACCGGCCGTCGCTTGGCGAGGCCGGCGTACTCGTCGACGGTGCGGGCGCCGTAGCTCGTCGCGACGATCGCCGCCGACAGGAAGAGGCCGGCCTTGAGGATCCCGTGTCCGACCAGGTGGATCGCGGCGCCGGTAAACGCCGTCTCCGAACCGCCGGCGATGACGACGCCGTAGGCGGTGATCACCAGGCCGAACTGCGAGACCGACGAGTAGGCGAGCATCCGCTTGACCTCGCGCTGGATCACGGCCAGGACGGTCCCGGCGAGGACGCTCACGCAGCCGACGGTGAGGACGATCGAGGCCGCCCGCGGCATCGAGGCGAGATAGTCGACCTCGAAGACGGTGACGATCAACCGCCCGAACGCGTACGCGGAGGCCGTCGAGACCAGCGCCGCGATCAGCGGTGTCGCACCGTCGGGGGCCTGCTCGTAGGCGCTCGGCTGCCAACTGTGCAGCGGCCACTGGGCGACCTTGGTCGCGAAGCCGACCACGATGAACGCGAACCCGGTCTGAATCAGTGTCTGTCGTTCCGCGTTCGGGATCGCCTCGGCCAGTTCGACCATGTTGAGCGTCCCCGTCGCCATGAAGACGAAGGCGACGCCGATCAGGTACATCGACGCGGCGACGGTTCCCAGGATGAGATACTTCAGGGCGGCGACCGCCGATTCCGGACCGTCGCCGCTGGAGACGAGCGCGTATGTCGCGAGGCTCGAGATCTCGAGGAAGACGAACAGGTTGAAGACGTCGCCGGTCAGCGAGATGCCGAGCAGCCCGCCGACCAGCAGCAGATAGGCGGTGTAGAACGTGTTTCCGCGCGGGCCCCCGCGGCGCGTGTACGCGAGGACGCCGGTAGCGACCCCCGTCACGAGCAGGACGACCAGGATCGAGAACTGGTCGGCGACGAGTTGGATCCCGTACGTTCGGGGATAGCCGCCGAGGGTGTGAGTCACTCTGCCGCCGGCGTGGACGGCGCTCGCGAGGTAACCGGCGGCGGCGAACAGCCCGGCCGTCGTGATCGCGGCGACCGACCACCCGGTGCGGTCGAACCGCAGGCCGAGCGCGATCGGGAGCGTCGCCGCGAGGATCGGGGCGACGATCAGCAGCGGCGGGAGCAGGTCGACGAGACCGCTATTCATCAGCACGCACCTCCCGCAGGGTATCCTCGCGGAGCGTTCCGTACTCCGAGTAGATGCGGATGATCAGCGCCAGCCCGACCGCCGTCAGCGCGATACCGACGACGATGGCGGTCAGGACAATGACCTGGGGCAGCGGGCTCGCGACCATGACCTCCCCGGGTTCGCCGTGGTGGGGAACGATCGGCGCCGACGCGCCCTCGACGTCGATGTAGGCCATCGAGATGAAAAACAGGAAGATCGCCGTCTGGAAGAGGTTCACCCCGATCAGCTTCTTCACGAGGTTCTCGCTGGCGATCGTCATGTAGATCCCGATGCCCAGCAGGACGAACATCAGCACGTACGTATAGCGGCTCGCGAGGAGTTCAATCATCGTCGCTCACCCCGCTGTCGGACGGTTCACGGCGGTCCTCGAGACCGCCGGTCCCGCTCGGACGGTCGGGTTCGAACCCCGCCGCCATCGAGAAGAAGAGGGTGATGATGACCCCCGAGACGATCAGCGAGATGCCGGCGATCTCGACGGCCTCGAGTCCCCACTTGGGCTTGATGTGGAAGACCTCTTTGAGCATGGTAAACTCGAGGAAGTCCCCGCCGAGGGCGACCATTCCGAGGCCGATCGCGCCGAAGATGACGACGCCGCCAGTGACGAGGCCGACCAGCAGGGAGTTTCGCAACCACTGGCGCGTGGGTTCGATCCCGAAGGCGAACGCGAGCATGAGAACCGTGACGCCGACGACGGTTCCACCCTGGAAGCCGCCGCCGGGGGCATCGCCCCCGTGGAAGGTCATGAACAGCCCGTAGGTGAGCGTAAACGGTGCGATGATCTTGACGGCGGTCATGATCACCTGACTCTCGGTGTAGGTATCGTCGAAGGATTCGGGCATTTAGGCGAACACCTCGCGTTTCAGAACCACCAGCGTCGAGACGCCGGCGGCGAAGACGACGACCGCCTCGCCGAAGGTGTCGAACCCACGGTAGGCGGCGAGGACGGACGTGACCGCGTTCTCGACGCCGGTCTGTTCGTAGGTCTCCGTGATGTAGTGTTGGGTCACCTCGGGGTGCGACCAGATCGGCGTTTCCAGGCCCCCGAGAGGGTACATCTCGGGGAGCACGGCGGTACAGAGCACGAGTACGAACGCGCCGACGGCGACGACCCCCGGCACGTGGATGCGCTCCATGAGCCGGTCGGTCGTGGGCCGAGTCGTGCGCGCGATCGTCAGCAACAGTAGGAGCGTCGTCACGCCAGCGCCGATCGCAGCCTCGGTCATGGCGACGTCGGGAGCCAGCAGGAACGTATAGAGGATGGCCATCCCGAGGCTGTAGGCGCCGAAGACGATGATCACTGACAGCACGTCGCGGAACAGCGCCGTCGCGACGGCCGTCGCGAGGATGAAGACCGCGAGGGAGTAGGCGAACAGACTCATCGCGTCTCACCCTCCGTTTCGGCGGCGACCTCGGCGTCGTCCGCTTCCCCCTCCTCGGCGAGGACGGGTTCGACGTCCGACTCCGCCGCGGAGCGGGCGATGGCGTGGGCCGCCGTCGGGTTCGTGATAAACACGAAAAACAGCAGCAGGACGGTGTAAACCGCCGCGTGCTGCCAGCCGAACGCGAGCGCGACGCCGGCCAGCGCGAAGCCGGCGCCAAGCGTGTCCGTCTGGGAGGCGGTGTGGGCCCGGGCGTAGATGTCCGGGAGCCGGAGGACGCCGACCGTCGAGACGAGCGTGAAGAACACGCCCAGTCCGAGACAGAGGACGATCGCCCAGAACCGGACGGTCTCGAGGGTCGACTGGAGCGCGATCGGCTCGATCACAGCACACCACCCCGATCGACGGTGAACTTCGAGATGGCGATCGACATCAGGAAGTTCAACAGGGCGTAGATCAGCGCCACGTCGAGGAACCACGACTGGTCGAGCCCCGCTGCAAGCAGGGCGAGGATGACAACCGTGTTCGTCCCGAGGACGTTGACCGCCAGCAGCCGATCCTGCGTGGTCGGGCCGACGACCGCGCGGTAGAACAGCACGATCGCGAGGATGACGAACAGCGCCGCCGAAACGAGGAAGACGTCCTCGAGCGGAACGGGCGTCACAGTTCGTCACCCCCGACGATCTCGGCGTCGTCGCGTTCGTTCGGCGACGGGATCGCCGCCGACTCGCGCCCGTAGAAGACGAATCGGATCGCCTTCTCGAGGCCGCCGTCGAAGAGGTCCTCGCGCGCCGACGGGATCAGCGTGTGGACCAGCAGCTGCTGGTCGTTGGCCCGGACCGTCAGCGTCCCCGGCGTCAGCGTGATGCTGTTGGCCAGTGCGAGCAGCGGGAGACCGCTGCGGACCCGCGCGTTGACCCGGGTCAGCGTCGGCTCGATCGGCATCGACGGCCGGAGGATCACGGCCGAGACGGCGATGTTCGCCTTGACGATCTCCCAGAGCAGATACGGGATGTAGAAGACGAACCGGACGGCCCGCAGCGGCGACTGGAACCGGTCTAAGGGCACCGAGAAAGTGACGTGGGCCAGCGAGACCGAGACGATACCGGCGACCGCCGCGCCGGTGAGGAGATCGAACCAGTAGAACGGATCCCCGAGGACGAGATAGAAGCCGAAGGAGATCCAGAACGTCGCGAACAGGCGATCGAATCCGTCGCGGGACAGGACGAGGCGACCGTGGCGGGCCGCCCGCTCGACCGGCGCCTCATCGTAGGGCATATCGACGCGGTCGAGTTCCCGCTCTAAGGGCTGGAGCATCGACGCGGTGACGCCCGGACTGTACTCCGGATCGAGCACGAGTCGGTCGATCCCGTGCTCGTCGGCGTAGGTCCGGAAGATCTCGGCGTAGTCCCGGGGACCAAAGAGATACTCGTCGGTCCCGAGGACGGCCGTTTCGATCGTCACGTCGGCCCCGCCGGCATCCTCCTCAACCCAGTTTTCCGCCCGCTCGAGCAGCTCCTCGGCCTCGACGTTCAGTCGCTTTCCTTCGGGCAGGTCGACGTCGTATGGGAGCGCGATGACCAGGTGACACTCGAGCGAGTCGGCCGTCTCGAGTCCCGACTGGACCGCATAGCCGACCGTCTGCCGGACGGTCACCGTGTCCGACAGCGGTACGAGTACGCGTTCAGCCGCCACGGCACATCACTCCCGGTGACCGTCGATGGATATTCATGAGACTCGTCGTTAGTCGAGTCAAGCGTCACCTGTAGGAAAACGATTTCGTTATCTGCCAGACTGCCGGACGATTTGCTTGATTTTCACGGGGTGTTCACGACGAACGGCCGCGTTTTCGCTCGTGGTGATGGCGCCAGTCAAACGACGGAGAACCGTCCGACCGATACTTTTACAACCATATTTGTTCTATTGCAAATCGAATTTCATGACGGCAACGAACGAGACCGTTCACGGTCGGATCGAGACCGCACGCACCGAACTGACGCCGATGCAGGTCGCGACGGGGCTGCTGTTCGCGGCGGCGATCGCGTTCGCGTTGCTCTTCCTCCAGGAGCCCCTCGCCCACGACGCGATGCACAACTTCCGCCACGGAGCCGGCATCGTCTGTCACTGAGCGATGCTCGTCGACTATCTGCAACGCGGCGTCCTCGCGGGGGTCGTCGCGGGCCTCACCTACGGGCTGTACGTCGCGTTCGTCGCGAACCCCCTCACCGAGTACGTCCACGACGCCGGACACAGCCACGGTCACGGTGCCGGTGATCACAGCCACGCACAGGAGGGAACCGAACACGTCGTCTCCGAGACGACGACGGCCCTCGTCAGCGTCGGCAGCGGCGTCCTCTGGGCGATCCTGCTCGGCGGGCTCTTCGCCGTCGCGCTGTACCTCTTCGAACCGGCGCTTCCCGGCCACGACGGACTCGAGTCGTACGTCCTCGCGGGCGCCGGGTTCCTGACCGTCTCGGCGACGCCGTGGCTGGTCGTTCCGCCCGCGGCGCCGGGCGCCGACCACCTCTACGGCATCGACGCGAGAATCGGCATCTACGTCGGTCTTGTCGTTCTCGGTGCGGCGGTCTCAGCGGCGGCGATCCTCGCGTACGGGCGAGCGGCGCCGCGGCATCCGGCGCTCGGCGCGCTCGCCGCTGCGGTACCGGTCGTCGCGACGGCGGTCGTTCTCCCCGCGGTCACGCCGACGGTCGTCACCCAGCCCGATGTCGCCGGCGAACTCGTCACGGCGTACCAGGCGCTGGCCGCGCTGAGTCAGGCCGCGATCTGGGTGCTGATCGCGGGCGCGTTCAACCGGCTCCACCGACGGGCCGACCCCGCCGTCGACGCCGCGGACGCGGACTCACACGACCAGTTGATGGCGAGCCCCTGAGTACAAATGCAACGCCAAACTGACCGACAGCGCGACCGGCTCGCCGCACAGGTTTTCGTCTGTACGAACGACCGCGACGCCGACCACGCCTGCTGTGCAGACGCCGGCGGCGAGGAGACGCTCGAGGCGGTCAAATCGTGGCTGCGCGATCGAAACGCGTTCTGGAACCCGATCTCGGTGATCGAGACCGGCTGTCTGGGACTGTGCAGTGAGAACGGGACCGCCATTGCGATCCAACCGCGCGACGAGTGGTACTCGGCGGTCCGGCCGGCGGAGGTTCCCGACCTGCTCGAGAGCGAGTTCGGTCCCGACGCCGAACGGGTTGGAGCAGCGTATCGCCGACGGCAGGAGGCGAGCGACTCCGACGCTGCGTGACTCTCCGTCTCGAAATCGCGTCCGTTCTCGAGTGCGCCTCGAGCGTGCCACGGTCTCGCGAGACGACGGGTTTGCCGACGGTCGGGACTACGTACGTCCGACTGGTAGACGGGAGAGATGGCTGACTCACTGGACGATACCGACAGCGCACGGAGCGGCGACGAATCGGCCGAGAAGCGACTCGTTTCGGGCTGGCACGGTCGCTACTACGAGGATTTCGCAGTCGGCGATATCTGCAAGCATCCGTTCGGCCGGACCGTCACCGAGACGGACAACGTCTGGATGACCAACGTCACGATGAACCGCAACCCGATGCACTTCAACGAGGCCTACGCGTCGGCGTCAGCTGCCGCGATGTGAGCCCGCGTAGACACTAGACCCTCGGGTTCGGTTAGAGAAGGATGGCCGCGATTTCCTCGGAGCCACAGGACGAACAGCATGCGTCGTCCTTCGAGAGCGTGAGTCCGCAGCGGCGACATTCGTAGTGAACGGTCGTTCGCTCGCCGGTCTCGCGAAAGCCGCCAATGCGGTCGAATAGTTCGTCTAGTACGCTCATTCGTTACTGTCATCGAATCCTGATGGTCGGCTCGGCATATACATTGTGAAAGATGTATTTGTAATCGATCTATAACTAGACATATGGTCAGTTTGCTAGCCGAGGATCTCGTTTGATCGAACATTGAACCGGCACGTATTCGGGAAGCGGTGATCGGTTGCTTCGAGAACGGTGGACCCGCCCCAACTGAGGGACCGAGTCTCGAGGCGTGCGGTCACGGCCAACCTTCATTCGCGTTCGCGTCGACCGGGCGTCCATGACCGGCGCTGACAGCGCGCCCGACATCGTCCTCATCGACGGCGCGCGAACGCCCCACGGAACGCTACTCGGATCGCTCGCGGACGTCGAGGCGGTCGAACTCGGTCGGACGGCCGTCGACGGCCTCCTCGAGCGCGTCGACGTCGACAGCGCCGCTATCGACTGGGTCGGACTCGGAAACGCCATCCAGGCCGGCATCGGACAGGTTCCGGGACGGCAGGTCGTCGTCGAGTCAGAACTTCCCAACGAGACGCGGGCGACGACGATTAACGAAGCCTCGGGCTCCGGGATGAGCGCGATCGGGCTCGCGGCCGATCGGATCGCGGCCGGCCGCGCCGGCCTGGCGATCGCGGGCGGGTTCGAGTCGATGACGAACGCGCCGTGGATCCTCCCCGACTACCGGAAAGGGCGCCGCCACGGCGACGTCGAGATCAAGGACTCGATGCTCCTCGACTCGCTCTGGGACGTCAACCTGGACGTCCACATGGGCGAGATCACGGAGGGGCTGGTCGACCGCGAAGGGATCTCGAGAGAAGCCCAGGACGAGTACGCCCTCGAGAGCCACCGGTGGGCCGCCGACGCGATCGATTCGGGCGCGTTCGACGACGAGGTCGTGCCCGTCGAAACCAGCGGAGGCACGGTCGACACCGACGAGGGACCGCGACCCGACTCTACGCTCGAGGACCTGGCCCGGCTACCGACGTCGTTTCGTGAGGACGGCACCATCACGCCGGGCAACGCATCCAAACTCAGCGACGGCGCGGGGGCGGTGCTGCTGGCCGACGAGGAGACCGCCGACCAGCGGGGCCTCGAGCCGATGGCTCGGCTCGTCGACTACGCCACCGCCTACCGCGATCCCGACCGGTTCAACGAGGCCGTCGGCGACGTCGTCGAGCGACTCCTCGAGCGCAACGAACTCGCGGTCGACGATGTCGACGCCTACTGGATCAACGAGGCCTTCGCCGCGCAGGCGGCGTACGTCATGGACCGCATCGGGATTCCGCGCGAGCGGATGAACCCTCAGGGGGGCGCGGTCGCGTTCGGCCACCCGATCGGCGCCTCCGGCGGAATGCTCGCGACCAGCCTCGCCTACCAGCTCCGCGACGATCCCGACGTCGAACGCGGCTTCGTCGGGATGAGCATCGGTGGCGGCGGCGCGATCATGGGGCTGCTCGAGACGTACTGACCGGATCGATCTCCGCTTGAGGTCTCGAGTCACTACTGGATAGGTCCCATATCTGGAAAGAGAAATGCCGCGAGACAGACCGTATCCGACGAGGTTACTGCGGACATAGTGGTGTTACAGGATATTATGAGTCCTGAGAAATATCATCGGTTACGAGAGCATGAATCGATTCGTGGATGCCGACCTCGTCAACAACTTCATCTAAGGCAGAAAGGATGAGATCAACGTTCATAGAAAGCGTATATTCGCGATACGTCCCACCGCGTCGACCTTCATTCCGTTCGGTTACAGAGACGAGTCCGAGCATGGCCAGTTCAGAGAGATGATCGCGCATTCGTCGCGGCACGAGTGGATCCCGACCGGCTCGCTGAGCGAAATTCGTATAGCGAGGTCGGATATCCCGTGATCGAACCGGTGTTTCGTCCTGCAAATGTATCGTGAGCAAGGAGTACAGTACTAGATGCCCGTGTTGGGTCAGTCCTCTAATTCCCTCTTCAATTCGTCCCCGTTCGAGGTCGTGACGGCCGGTTTCGACGTGACTCTCCCGAATGGTCTCCGCCCCTTCTTCTCGAGCGAGATCGCCGGCTTTCATCAGAAGATCAATCGATTGGCGTGCATCACCGGCATCTTTCGCTCCGTAGGCAGCACAGAGACGAACAACTGCATTGTTGAGAACACCATCGCGAAATGCCACCTGTCCACGTCGTTCGAGAATCTTCTGAAGATCACCAGCATCGTAAGCAGGGAAATGTATCTCTTGCTCACAGAGCGAACTTTTGACTTTCGGCGAAAGATCGTCACGAAACGAGAAATCGTTCGAGATACCGATTATCCCAATGTTCGCTTCAGAGATGTTACTGTTTGCTCGAGCACGGGGGAGCTGATAGAGGATGGAATCGTCTTCGACGTGGTCGACTTCGTCGAGAACGATCAGATTAGTTCCGCCGATTTCGTCGAGTTCTTTCCACAGCATTTCGTAGACGGTAGCTCGCGGATAGCCTGTCGAGCTGATTTGTTCCCTCTCATCTCGAAATTCGTTGACTAAACGGGTCGCGACTTGGTATGATGACGTAAGCCCATCACAGTTGAGAAATGAGAGGTGAAGATCGAGATCGTCGTACTGGGACGCATCTTCCTCAAGGTGAGAGAGAAGATACCGGGTCGCTGCAGTCTTCCCGACACCCGTTTTCCCATACAAAAAGATATTATTTGGTTGTTCACCGTTGATCACTGGCTGAAGTGCTGCCCGATACTTCTGGATTTCCTCATCACGTCCCACGAGTTCATCTGGCTGATAATCCTCCCGCAAAGCATCGCGGTTCTTGTAGATATCAGTGTCCCGTTCAAACATTCCTCTTACCTAAAGTATATTTCCTACATAGAATTTATAAAACCATCGTGTCCGGAGTGTCCGCTGTTCTATCTGCTTATAAATTATAGACAGCACACCCACACCACCATGTCCGCAGAAACGTCGACGAAGAACGAGATAGGCCATTCCCCATCTAGTTGATAAGCGTTTGGGTCACCAGTATTAAATCTATGTCTCAGCCCCTTAGTGTACATTTTGTACGGCTTCATTCAAATATATAAATGGGTATTTAATTAGCTGAAGACGGTCGATCCGTGTTCTCTTAGATAAGAATCGTTGAAACGGCAGTGAGTCTCGCTTACAGTGCGAGAGGAATCAATGGCCCGTCAAGAAATCAAGAACAGCGGACACGGTGGTGTGGGTGTGCCGATTCATATACAACAACAGCGCTGCTGCCACTCCAGATAGAGTGATTTGAGAATTTCGTAACGTACCAGCCGACATGCTACTCATTTACTCCTACTTCTACGAACAGAGTAGTGAACGATTGATCCCACACCACCGTGTCCGCTGTTCTGCATTCGTTTTCGGGTCCAGAACTGCGGACATAGTGGTGTGACTGTCTCGATTACACCACCGTGTCCGCTGTTCTCTTTGAAGAAATCGACATCGTTCCACATCCAGAGTCGTGCTAATCGTGAACGAGTTCAAGTACGCGTCCACGTACAAATTCGAGCAATGGATCACCGATCGGCCGGTTGATGGCACCGATCACGGAGCGGAAAGACGGGATGAATATTGACTAATCGATACCCACCCAACGGTGTCTGGACTCGAGGTTCCCCTCGAGCGCAACGACCGCACGGGTGGTCTACGTAACGGTCGGTTCGAATCCTCGCGAGAAGACGAATCCACAAGGGGATGCGGTCGCGTTCGGCCACCCGATCGGCGCCTTGGGGTGATGAGAATCGGCGGCGGCGCGGTCGTGGGGCTGCTCGAGACGTACTGACCGAGTCACCAAGCCCGTGGTCGAAATCGAGGTGTCCGGCTCTCGTCTTCGAGACGTTTACCTACCGGCCGTCCCGACTGTCGGCAAATGACGCTGTACTCGCGGGTTCGCCCCCTCGCGTTCAAACTGCCGGCCGAGACTGCCCACGATCTCGGCAAGCGAACGCTCCGGGCGGCCCAGTCCACGTGGCCGACGCGGCGGGCCCTCGCCGCGGCCTACCAGTACGATCATCCCGCGCTCGAGGTCGACCTGTTCGACTCGACGTTTCCGAACCCGGTGGGGATCGCGGCCGGCTTCGACAAGAACGCCGAGGTGACCCACGCCCTCGAGGCGCTCGGCTTCGGGTTCGTCGAAATCGGCACCGTCACGCCCTACCCGCAGGACGGCAACGACCGACCCCGGCTGTTCCGCCTGCGGGAGGACGAGGGGATGGTCAACCGGATGGGATTCAACGGGCAGGGAATGGAGGCCGTCAAGGAGCGACTCGAGGAAGACGGCACGCCCGGTTTCCCACTGGGAGTCAACATCGGGAAGATGAACTCCTCGACCGAACGGGAGGCGATCGAGGACTACCGACGCGTCTTCGATCGACTCTCGCCCTTCGCCGACTACGTCGTCGTTAACGTCTCCTGTCCGAACACGCCCGACGAGTTCGACGAGGCCTCGCCCGAGCACCTGCGGGCGATCTTCGAAACCCTCGAGGCCGAAAACGACGAGAACGTGCCGATGCTGGTAAAGATCGGTCCTGACGAGCCCGAGGACGCGATTCTGGATCTCGTCGACATCGTTCAAGAGTTCGGTCTGGACGGGATCGTCGCAACTAACACCTCGACGACCCGCGAAGGACTCGAGTCGCCCGCCCGCGAGGAGTGGGGCGGCCTCAGCGGCGCCCCCATCGAAGACAGGTCCACCGACGTGATCCGAACGATCGCCGAGCACACGGACGGCGAACTGCCGATCGTCGGCGTCGGCGGCGTCGATTCGGCCGCGAGCGCCTACGAGAAGATTCGCGCGGGCGCGTCGCTCGTGCAACTCTATACGGGGTTTGTCTACCAGGGACCGTCGACAGCCGAGCGGATCAACCAGGGGCTGGTCGAACTGCTCGAGCGCGACGGCTTCTCGTCGATCGAAGCGGCGGTCGGCGCCGATCTCGAGTAGCGTCGCGGCGCGGACCGACAGCTACGGTTCTCGAGTCATAAGGGGCGACCCTCGGAATGCGGGCGTAGCGGGGAGCATCCGCTACGGCGGACAACGTGGATCCGCAGTAGCGGCAGGCGGCTCTCACCGAACGGGGACGGCGCCGACCGTTAGTCGGCGGGTTCGGCGTCGTCGATCGCGTCGTCGAGTCCGTGCAGTTCCGCCGGGCCGACGGCTTCGTCGGCGCGTTCCTCGCGGATCTCGCGGGAGGTCGAGTCCTCCTGTTGGGACTCGACGACGGGATCGGTGTCACCGTCGGTCACGGAGAGGTACACCGACCGAAGCTCCGCCGTCTTGTCTGCTTCGTCCGTCTCTCGGTCCTCGTCTGCCTCGGGTTCGGATTCGGTCATGGGTGGTGACCCTCATCGAATTCGATGGATCGGACGATGAATATAAACCCTCCGCCACTTTCACGAAATGAGAATCGTCGGTATCAACGACATCCGTTCCCGTCCGAACGAACGGAATAATCGGAAGCGGCCGGTACCGGCACTGTCCGATGTTGTCGGGGCCGTCGTCGCTACACGTCGTCGATATCGTTCGTCTCGTCGACCGCGACGCGAGTCCCGTAGCCGGAGTCGCCGACGACTTCGCCGCCCTCGTAGACGACCTCGCCGCGGACGACGGTCGTCACCGCCTTGCCGGTAAAGGACTCGCCGATGAAGGGCGTCACGCAGTTCTTGGAGTGAAGTTCGTCGGCGTCCTCGAGGGTCCACTCCCGATCGGGATCGACAATCGTGAAGTCGGCGTCGGTGCCGACCTGTAGCGAGCCCTTCTGGGGGTACATGCCCCAGACCTGTGCCGGACGGGTGGAGTGCCGTCGCACCCACTCCTCGAGGGAGAGTCGGCCCTGATCGACGAAGGTGAGCATGACCGGAACCTCGGTCTCGAGGCCGACGAAGCCCGAGATGGCGTCCCAGGTATTGCCGAACGGGTCGTCGACTTTCTTCTCCTCGGGGGTGTGAGGGGCGTGGTCGGTCGCGACGATGTCGATCGCGCCCTCGTCGATACCGACTTCCCAGAGCTTCTCGCGCTCGTCGGCGTCCCGAATGGGGGGCTGAATGCGGGCCGGATTCCCCTTCTCGCGCATGACTTCCTCGGTGAACCAGAGGTAGTGGGGCGTCGTCTCGGCGGTGACGTCGACGCCGCGTTCCTTGCCGCGGGCGACGGCCTCGGCGGCCGACCCCGAAGAGACGTGGAACATGTGGACCTTCGCGCCGGTCTCCTCGGCGAAGGTGATCATCCGCTCGACGGCCTCCCGCTCGGCGATCACAGGCCGGGAGTGGGAGTGATCGATGGGGTCGTTTCGCCCCTCGGCCTTGAACCGCTCCGTGTAGTGGTCGATGATCTCCCCGTTCTCCTCGTGGAAGCCCAGCCGTTTGCCGGTCTCGCGGATCGTCTCCATCGCCTCGAGGATCTCGCCGTCGTTCGGCGGCGGGACGTCGCCCACCGTCGATCCGAGGAAAATCTTGAACCCGAGCGGCCCGACCGCGTTGATTTCGGGGATCAAGTCAATGTTCTCGCTCGTGACGACCGCGTAGCTCTGGAAGTCGACGTGGGCCGACGCCTCGCCGCGCTCGAACTTCAACTCGAGGTTCTCGGGTCGGTCGATGACCGGGTCCGTGTTGGGCATCCCGACGACGGTCGTCACGCCGCCGGCGGCCGCGGCCCGCGTGGCCGACTCCCAGTCTTCCTTGTACTCGAGGCCAGGCTCGCGGTTGTGGATGTGGCCGTCGACGATCCCCGGCACCAGCGCGTTCCTTTCGCCGTCGACGACGCGGTCCGCCTCGGGAAGGCGGTCGCTGTGGGCGACGGCGACGATCTCACCGTCCTCGACGGCGACGCCCGAGTCGGGCGAGCGGCCCGCCGGCGTGACGACGGTACAGTTGCGTACGACGAGATCAACGGTCATTGCCGAGTGGTTGCTGAGGGGCGCGCATATAGCTTCCCCAAACGACTCGCATCTCTAATTCGACGAGTGACGCCGAACGAACGGAGTCGATAGCAGAGAAGGTGTTCAATTGATATTTACGGATAACTATAATATATTCAAATATGGAAGCAGAGACGATATTCCGGGCGGCAACACTGTGGTTCATCGTGGTGATCTATTTCAATATGGAGTCTGGGATGGCGAAACCGCCGTTTGCTGATCTCGTCGATCTCGTCGGCCTCCTGCTCTTTGTTCTCCTCCCAATCTACGTTCTGATCGAGGCCGGCACAACGCTCGTCAAGAAATACCCCGTCGAAGCCGACCAGGGAGAGAATCCCCGGTAGAAACGGAGCGCCCGTACTCGAGTCGGTTGTCCGTCGACCGCCGCTACAGGCTGACGGTATCCGCGGCGTTCGCCCACCCACCGTCCGCGAACTGTCTCACCGTCCGCTCCGCTCGAGCAGGACGATGAATCCCGGTGTAAGCAGCGCCTTACCGAGGTGCGCGCCCGCGCGTGCGACGGTACGAATCGGATACTAAACAGCGGGTGGCTGGTGGGACGACCCAATGGATACAGCAGCGATTCGCGACAAAACGGTGCTCGTCACCGGCGGTGCGGGCTTTATCGGGAGCCACCTCGTCGGGGCATTGGCGCCGCACAACGAGGTCCGGGTCCTCGATAACTTCTCGTCGGGCGACCGGAGCTATCTCCCCGACGGCGTGACGATCGTCGAGGGCGACGTCGGCGATCCGATCGCCCTCCAGCGGGCGGCCCGCGGCGTCGACGTCATCTTCCACCACGCCGCGCTCGTCAGCGTCTCCCGTAGCGTCGACGCTCCGCGGCGGAGCAACGAGACGAATCTCGACGCGAGCCTGCTGGTCTTGGAACAGGCTCGCCAGGAGGACGCCCGGGTCGTCGTCGCCTCGAGCGCCGCGGTGTACGGCCACCCCGATGAGCTTCCCATCTCGGAAACCGCGTCGACCGATCCGGCCTCGCCCTACGGCATCCAGAAGCTCGCCGTCGACCAGTACGCTCGCCGCTACGCGGAGCTGTACGATCTCGAGACGGTCGCGCTGCGGTACTTCAACGCCTACGGGCCGCGCCAGCAGGGCCCCTACAGCGGCGTCATCTCGACGTTTCTCGAGCAGGCGCGCGCGGGAGAACCCGTTACGATCGAGGGCGACGGCGAACAGACCCGGGACTTCGTCCACGTCAGCGATATCATCCGGGCGAACCTCCGGGCGGCGACGACCGATGCGGTCGGCGAGGCCTACAACATCGGCACGGGAAGCCGGACGTCGATCAAGGAACTGGCGGAGACGATCACGGATGCGACCGACTCCGACTCGCCGATCGTCCACCGCGATTCCCGTCCCGGCGACATCAGACACAGCGGCGCGGACGTCTCCAAAGCGAAGCGGACGCTCGGGTTCGAACCGCGCGTGAGCCTCAAAAGTGGGATTCAATCGCTCGTTGACGGGACGCGGCTGACGCCGTCGGACGCCGACGTCGAATCGAGCCAAGAAGAACGAACCATCAGCTGAAGCTAGTGTGCAGGGTAGCAAACGACCGGAACTGCTCCCAGCGGAAGAGTTTGATATCGACTACCAATGTTGGACGCTCTTCTCGGGAGACGCTCGAAAACCGAGTTAGTAGCGGATGGAACGGCGTTTCCGTGAGTGTAGGTGAAAGATAACTAACGGAATACGCCGCCTCACGAACGGGTATGATCGAGAGTCTCACCGGTGTCGCCACGGTGCCCGGTCAGAGCGGCGCAACGCCCGTACAGAGTCTCATCGTCTTCGCCGTCAGCCTGCTGATCGGCGCGGTCGGCATCTACGTCGGCGCGAAGGTGATCGTCGACTCCGAGGACTACACGTACGCGCTCGTCACGGCGTTGATCGGGGCGGTCGTCTGGGGCGTCGTCGGGTTCTTCCTCGGCTGGATTCCGCTGCTCGGTCCGCTGCTGGTCTTCGTGGCCTACCTCGCGGTGATCAACTCCCGGTATCCGGGCGGCTGGATCGACGCCGCCGCGATTACGATCGTCGCCTGGCTGTCGGTCCTGGTCGTGCTCTACGTCCTCGCGCTTATCGGCGTCACCGGATTCGAGGCCGCTGGCGTGCCGGGCGTCTAGAGCAGACGAGAGCCGCCCGCGCCAGCGTCGCGGCTGGCCGCTCATTCTCGGTCTCTTCTCGCGCGGGACCGTTTACAGTCCGAAACCGTACCACCACAGGAGCGGTGACTGATCCTGAACTGTCCCGCGCACCCTCGGTCCTGAGCCGTGACGTGCACCACCTCAAGCGCGATCGAATCACACCGTAACACTACTCGCAGCACGGTATCGCTCGTTGACGCAGCGGCACCCGTAGCCGCGTGCAGCTCCGGTCGTTGTCGCGACTCGCTCAAGTGGTGTCAGGTGACTGGACTGACCCGAACGAAGCGGACGATCCGTCTCGCTAATGCCCCGGTTCCGGTCTACTCGAGTGAATGAAACGGCTCACGCGAGATCGGTTCAGAGGGAGCCCGAGACGCCGATCAATCGGCGCTCGGCTGATTTCGGTTCTCGAGACACTCATCGAATTGATCGCTTACCGTCTGAATCGGAACGAATCCCGGCTAGTCGTTTCAAACGTCCGACCCAGTTTATTCGAACCCTCGGTCTACGGCTCTCCGAAGCACCGTTGCGCCTCCCACCATCGGCAAAATAGCTGACAAGTTCGGCAGTCGAAATCCGATCGGCTGCAACGGCCGTCTACGGGGGAATCGCGCGAACCGACGGGGCGCTGGAGCGGCGTGCACCGGGCGCGTAGGGATCGCTAACCGCAGCGGGAACCTCGACGATCCACCGAGCGACCAACCCCATCACCGATCGTGAAATACTGTACAGGAACGATAAATGATCGATAAAAAACATTTTGGGGAGCGGTATCGACGGTACAGGGAAACGAGAGCGTGAGCGAATCAAGGCCCATCCAATTCACATGAGCATTCACTTCCGAGCTAGTCTCGCGATGATCGCCGACTCCGGTCCGAGTAGCATCGGCAACGAACCAATCGTATCGACACTTTCCTCCGAGTCACTGGGTGACGTGAGCCCGTTGACTCGGCCACTCCAGCTCGAGTGGAGCCCGCACGTCGCGGCGCTTGCGGGAATCGTTGCGCTCGCACTTCTGGGGGGCGTCCTCGTCGCCCGCAACCGGTTCGATCAACAGAACGCCTTCGTGGCCGATCCGGAACCGCGCCGCGAGGAGTTTCTCACCGATCGCGAGCACGTCCAGCAGCTCATCCGCGAGAACGGCGGGCGGATGAAACAGTCGAAGATCGTCAACGACGTCGACTGGTCGAAAGCGAAGGTCAGCCGACTGCTCGCCGAACTCGAGGAGGAGGGCCACATCACGAAACTCCGGCTCGGCCGCGAGAACCTGGTCTGTTTGCCGGGTCACGAGCCGACGGCCTCCCAGTCGCCCGAGACGCCGAAAAACGAATGAGGACCGCGAAGCTATCAACAACCGTTGTTTTCCGGAACCGGTCCGAAACCGGACTTCGGTTCTCGTAGCCGTAGTTTCCTGTTACGTGATGAAATGGTTGTGGCGGTTTATGCGGCGAACGGACGGAGTAATCGGTGCCATTACGGCACAGACATGAACGCACGCAATCAGCTACTCGTGGTACTCATCTCGTTGATGATGGTGTGCTCGAGCGGGGCGATGGTCGCCGGTGCGGCGCCGGCAACCGTCGACGAGCACACCCAAGACGACGACGATGGGACCGACGTACTCGAGGAGGGGAACGACACATCGACAGCAGCGGACTCTACCGATGGTGTCGCGGAGGAACCGAACGACAGCGATGCGGAAGAACCGACTGGCGAGGAAAACCAGTCGGACGAACTGATCGACGAGGAAGTTGACAGCGAGCAGGACGCCTACGTCAACTTCAGCGATCAGGCGACCGAGGGCGAGACGGTCGTCGTCGACAACGTGACGATGGCGAGCGGCGGCTTCGTGGTCATCCACGACAGCAGCCTGCTGGCCGGCGGTGAAAACGTCTTCACGAGTGTCATCGGGACGTCCGCGTATCTCGAGGCAGGAACGCACGAGAACGTTGAGGTGACACTCGACGAACCGCTCGCGGAAGACGAGACGCTGATCGCGATGCCACATCGCGACACGAACGCGAACGAGACATACGATTTCGTCGAAACCCAGGGTGCAGCCGACATTCCGTACCTGACGGCGACGGATGATCCGGTCACCGATCAGGCCGTCGTCACCGTTGGCGAACCGACAGCCGAGGAGCCGAACGAGACTGAAGAGCCGGTCGAGGTGCCGAACGAGACTGAAGAACCGGTCGAGGAACCGAACGAGACTGAAGAGCCGGTCGAGGTGCCGAACGAGACCGAGGAACCAGTCGAGGTGCCGAACGAGACTGAAGAGCCGGTCGAGGAAGAACCGGTGGAGGTGCCGAACGAAACCGAAGAACAGCCCGAGGAAATCGATGATGGCAGGATCAACGTTGTCATCGAAAACCTGACCGTTTTCGTGTTCACCGGCGACCACGCGGACACTCCTGCAACCGATGCGGGCGACTCCGGGTACGAAGGTAACGGTGTCCCCGTCGAGGACGGCACCGATACTGCTAACGAGACCGACTCCAATGTGTCCGGCGAGACCGACGCTGCCACCGAGACCACGCTCGAGATGGGTGAGCAGCAGATAGACGTCACGGTCGGGCAGGTCACGGTCGTTCCAGTCAGCCAGCACCACGCCGGAATGAGCGACTCGGTCCACGAGCAGGCAAACGAGACCGACTCGTCGGACGAGATGCAGTTCGGAATGACCGATGACGGCAACGCCGAGATCGTCATCGAAGAGGCGACCGTCTTCGTATTCATCGGTGACATCGGTGAACTCCCTCAGCAGCCGGTCGAGGAACCTAACGAGACCGAAGAACCGATCGAAGAACCCGAAGAACCAGTCGTCGAGGAGCCAAACGAGACTGAAGAACCGGTCATCGAAGAGCCGAACGAAACCGAAGAACCGGTCGTCGAAGAGCCGAACGAAACCGAAGAACCGGTCGTCGAAGAGCCGAACGAGACTGAAGAACCGGTCATCGAAGAGCCGAACGAAACCGAAGAACCGGTCGTCGAAGAGCCGAACGAAACCGAAGAACCGGTCGTCGAAGAGCCGAACGAGACCGAGGAGCCGGTCGAAGAGCAACCCGAGGCCGCTGACTCATTCACGGTAGAGAACCTCCAGGCGCCCGACACCGCCGAAGCCGGTGAGCCGCTCACCGTCACGGCAACAGTCACGAACCCGACAGATGCGGAACGAACCGAAGCGGTCCAGTTCCGTCTGGACGGTGACCTGATCGAAGCTCAGGGGGTAACGCTGGCAGCCGGCGAAACCACTGACGTCCAATTCGAGGTCGATACGAGCGACCTCGAGTCCGGGCAGTACGTCCACATGGTCCTCAGCGAATTCTCCGGCGAAGTCAGCGCGATCGAGATCACCGCGCCGACGAGCGGTGACGGCGACCTCGAGAACGATACGACCGTCGACGGAGACACCAACGTCACCGTCAACGAGAGCGCTAACACGACGACGAACACTACCGCCACGAACTGAGTCGAACGACGCGACGCAGGCGGGCGGACTTTTTTCGAGCGGACGGCGGGAGAAGTGACGACGGGTCCCCGCGGAAAGGCGAGACGATCAGCTGAGTAGGCGATACAGACTGCTCGCGGCGACGATCAGGAACACGAGGACGCTCGAGAGCACCGGATCGATGCTCGAGACGAGCGGGATACCGAGACCGGCGAACGCGATGATCGCGAGGCCGACGATACAGAAGGCCAGGTGGAGTTGCAGAACCGAGGCCTGCAGTTCGCCGTGGCCGTCGATGTACTGTAAGACGTCCTCGAAGTTCGGTCCCGGCGTGATCGTCTTCGAGTCGGAGTCGTACTCGATGACGGCGTCCTCCTGCAGCTGCGGGAGATGCGTCTGCTGGAGGGAGACGTAAACGCTCTTGTAGAGGTTGTTCGGAACGGGGGTCGTATCCGTCTCGCTGGCGGCGATCTCCGAGGCGATATCCGAGACGTCGACCTGTCCGGCCTCTTCGGCGAGCAACTGTACGATCGCCCGTCGTCTGTCGTTCCCGAGGATGTGAAAGACTTCACTTTCCTCGAGCGACTCAGTTCGGTTCGTCTGGACAGACATCGATCAGAAAGCGAACGCGTGCTCCACGAACAGTCCACCACCAGCTACCATGCACGCTTGCCTTTCGCAGACCACCGACTTTAACTTTTGCAGGCTAGGACGTCGCTGTTCGCCTTCGAGGACGCGCGGCGACGCGGGCTATCGAGTAAGGCGAGGGTACACTGGGACCGCGACGCCGCACTCGAGGGCACCTGCAGTTGCCTCGTGATACGACCACGTCTCCCTCGGAGACGGGCGGTTCGCACCACCGAGCGACCGGCGGAGGAATCGATCGAGTCCGGAACACGGGGCGTATCGTCCAGCGATGGGACTAGGGATCTCGAGTTACGCGTCGTCGCGAAAAACAGTCAACCGCAGTCAGAACGTCACAGTTGGAGCCCGGCGCGTTACTCACCGGGGAGGTGGCCGCCGGACTGCATTTCGCGGTACGTCGTACAGGCCGGACACCCGTGGACGATATCGCCGTTATCGCCGAAAACGCGTGCGAACTGCTGTGTGACGTGGGTGCCGCAGTTTCGACAGCGAGCGCCTGCCGTCGACGATTCCATGGGCTTCCAGTCTTGTTGGGTGGATTTCATGGTTGGGGGGGTGGTACGCGGACGAGCAGTGACGAACGGCGGCGGATCCGACCGCGAGACTATCGCACTCGTCCGAACGACATCCTACCGAGGGGGGTAGATATGAATAAAGGACGGAGACCGTTCACCTCACAAGCGGTTCCGAGAACCGCGAAATACGTAGTTTCCGACCCCGTAGCGTGCTGTACTGCCGTCGAAGGACTGCCTGGAGAGATTTCGTCCCAGTGATTGGGACAGTGAATTCAGATGGCTTTGCCCGCATTCGGCGTTCAAAGGTCGTATTGAGCGTCTCGAGCCGGCTCGAAATACGGTATTTCGAGCGAGAAACGTCGAGTTTCGGCGTCGAATACTGATGTTTCCAACCGATAAGGTACATCGTTATAAAATACCACTATCGCTTACCGATCGTCGTGCTGGAATGTAACGGTGGTATCCGCGACCGGGGCGGACCACGTCCAGTCGATCCGTATCGAGCCCTCTCCCGCGAGAGCGAACGAAGTCGATCTCCACGAACTCGGTGAATACGACGATGTCAATGCAAGCAAGCGATACACGAACGGAATCCACGCCCGACCCGTCCGCCCAGCTCGACGTGCTCGGTGACGAATGCGCACGAATGATTCTCGTCGCCACGAGCGACGGGCCGAAGACGGCAAAGGAGCTGACGAAGCGAACGGACAGTTCGTCGGCGACGGTGTATCGACGGATCAACAACCTCCTCGAGAGCGGACTCCTCTCCGAGTGCGTTCGTTTCGACGACGACGGCTCGCATACGACGGCCTACGAAGCGACGATCGAAACGCTCGAGGTAGAGATCTGTGCGGACGGGATCGACGTTTCGATGCCGTCCACTGACGAGTGAGCGCGGCCGACGAGATCGGTCTCATTGGGGGCTGCCCGACCGAGCGGATCAACAGGGACGCCGAGAGGCAAGTGAGCGACAGTTGTCGCCCGACGCGACAGGTACGGATCGTCTCTCTGGAGAGAGAATCGCCGGAACGTGCACTTTAGTTCCGCGGATATGTCTTGAAAGGAGTTCTAACATCCCTGTATGATACGGATAACAAATATCTACTCAGGGGAATGGTCACTGTGATTGAGCAATGCACGATCTGACCGGCTTCCAGCGGGACCTCCTGTACGTGATCGCAGGCGCAGATCAGCCGTCAGGACAGACCGTCAAGGACGAAGTCGAGAAGTATTACAGCTCCGAGATCAATCACGGGCGACTGTATCCGAACCTCGATACGCTCGTCAACAAGGAACTCGTCGAGAAGGGAGAGCTCGACAGACGGACGAACTACTACGCGATCACGGAGACGGGCCAGGAACGAATCCAGGAACGTCGTGAGTGGGAAGAACAGTACGTCGATTTCTAGCGGTATTCGGGAGCCGCAGGTGAAGCCGACTGGCGTCTGTCGGCGGTAGCCGGCGAAAACGTATCACGCACGAGACCGGTGTCGACGATCGATCCGACCGACGGCGCGGTAACCCGACCATAACAAAGCGATTCCCGGAAGAGAGACCGAAGCGAGAATGCTCTACGTGTCGTCTTCAGACGGATTACGCCCCCCCGATCAACTCCCGGTGGCTAACCGATGAGTCACGGAACGAGTCGCCTGACGGGAGTCGGTGTCATCCGCCAGTATCCGTTCGATCTCGCCGTCGTCTCGATCGCCGCAATACTGGCGTACGGAATCGCAACGGCTACCCCGGACGGGAACGTGGTGCGGTTGCTCGTCACCTTCCCGCTGGTGCTGTTCCTCCCGGGGTACGCGCTGGTCTCGATTCTGTTCCCGGCGGCCGATCGGAGCGGGCGAGAGGCGACATCGACGGCGATCGATCGACAGTCCCGCGGCATCGACGTCGTCGAGCGACTGGGGCTTGCGGTCGCGCTCTCGCTGGCGGTTGTTCCGATCGCCGGGATCGCCCTGCCGTTTACCCAGTGGGGCTTTACGACCATTTCGACGGCGGCGACGCTCTGTGTCGTCACCGTCGTGCTCGCACAGCTCGGCGTCATCAGGCGGTTCCGAACGCCGGCGTCGGAGCGGTTTACCGTCTCCCCGCTCGCGTCGCTCGCGCGACTCCGGGGCGACGAGAGCGCCGTTGCGACGGCCTCCTCGATACTGGTCGTGCTCGCGATTGGGGCGGCTGCGGGCGCGCTCCTGTTCGGTTTTCTCGTGCCGCCGTCGACCGGCGGCTACACCGAACTGGCGCTGTACAGCGACAACAGCGGCGAGGAGATGGTCGCCGGCAACATCACCGACGAGGTCGCGCCTGGCGAATCCGTCCCGGTGACCGTCTCGATCACGAATCAAGAAGGCGAGGCGACCGACTACACGGTCGTCGTCCAGGAGCAGGTGATCGAAGACGACAGTGTCGTCGAACGGACGCGGCTCGAGGACCTCGAGACCACCCTCGACGACGGGACGACGGGGACCGGCGAGCTGAGCGTCACGCCGACGGCATCGGAGGGCGAAACCGTCCGGATTAGCGTCCTCCTGTACGAGGGAGAGCCGCCGGAAGAGCCGACGAACGAGAACGCCGAGGAAGACACCTACTTCTGGGTAACCGTCGAGGAGTGACGCGTCTCCGACGCCGGAGACGCGACGATCGCGATTCGCCCGCCGGTCTCGAGCGCCGACGGCGACGGCCCCGCTGTGGCGGAGCGCTCGACGACCGCTCCGTTCCTTGGCCGCACCGCTCGGATCCCGTTTTGACCGGAGCGCGGCTGTTTCAGGAACGTCAGGGAAGCCGATCCGGACATCCGGAAAACGGACGGAATCCGCCAGCCGAGGCGAGGGGCGTCGTCGATCGACGGCGCGCGCTCGACGTCCCAGTCGTCGTTCGTCCAGTGAGTGCTGTCATCGTTCGTCCAGAGGGCGTTTCCGCGGGAGTCGAAGTCCACATTGAGAGACTGGCCAATGAGAAAAATGAGATTTTTTACATCGGCAGTTGGTAATACAGGATTAGTAGTCGGTGTCGTCCGTAACGAGAGCAAACAATTTTGGTAGCGGAGCCGGTTGCGCCGACGCAAGGCCGACGGTCCCGCGGGCCGCGCGAACGGCGAACCCGGAGGCCAGCGAACGAACTAGACGGGGAAGGGAGACGCGAGTCTCGGCGGGAACAAATGGCGCGCAGAACCGGTCGGGCGGCGTAGGGAACGGTCGCTAGCTCGTCAAGCCGAGGGGCAACTCGAGGTCGGGTCGCCGCGAGACGTGCTGGACCACTGCGAGGGCGAGAACGAGCAGGCAAAGCGTCAGTGCGACGACCGGGGCGGCGGCCGCCGTCAGGGGACCGATCGAGAGCCACGAGATTACGAGTCCGAGGACACCCAACGCCGTTACCGTCACGTACGGCCGGTGCCACTCCCGTTGATCCTCGAGTCGGTGATCGAGGTAGGGGTCGAAGACGTCCTCGTGGGGGAGGAGATCGATGGTGTGATCGTCGGGATCCCAGTCGACGATCCCGTGTTCTTCGAGCATCGGCAGGTGGGTTTGGTACAGGGAAATGTACACTCGCCGACGCTGCGTGCGCGTTACCTCGTCCGGGTCAACGTCGTTTTCCCAGGCAGCGACCTGTTCGACGAGCGGAGCGAGATCGCAGGCGCCGCCCTGCCGCTTGAGATACTGGACGGTCCGTCGCCGACGAGCGTTGCTGAAGACGTCGAACAGTTCGGCCTGTGTCAGTTCGTGTTCAGACATAGTCCTCGCGTTCCCAGACCGGTTTCTGAATCCGGTCTCCGGGGCTATTCGGATACCTCACGTCACTGAATGCCAGGGATTGGCACTTTACTATCACTCGGCTACCCGTACGAAAGGGATTTATACCAGTTTCCGGCCGTGACTGACGTCTAATCCGACATTTTTCGAGGAATAGTAGTTCGGATCGGCTAAATGCACTCGGAATCGCCTGTATCGCGGTAATTTCACCAGGTCGGCAGTCCTCACGTGTATAGTTCGTGACTACGGCAGCCTCAGGGCAGGGATAACAAAGCCGTGTTACCGGCTGTATCAGCACGATTGCCCACGCGGGTATCGAGTACTCATGTATCAGCCAACACGACAGTTTCGCACACCTGGCACGATCTCGAGGAACAGCTCCGGAGGTGAGATGCCGTGAGCGAGTTCGTCCACGGGGAGGATTGCACGGTCGACGACGATGCGACGGTTGGATACGGCGAGTTCGACGAACCAACGCGAGTCGGCGACGGCGCGACGATTAGGGCCGGCTCGATCGTCTACGGCGACGTGACGATCGGCGACGAGTTCACGACCGGCCACGACGTCCTGGTCCGGGAAGGGACGACGATGGGCGACGACGTCCTCGTCGGCACCAAGACGGTCATCGACGGCCAGACGACGATTGGCTCCCACGTCAGCCTCCAGACGAACGTCTACATTCCGACCGAGACGACGATCGGTGATAACGTCTTCATCGGGCCGAGCGCGGCCCTGACGAACGACGAGTACCCGATCAGGACGGACAACGGCCTCGAAGGGCCGACGATCGAGGACGGCGCATCGATCGGCGCGAACGCGACGCTGTTGCCCGGCGTCACCGTCGGCGAGAACGCCTTCGTCGCCGCCGGGTCGGTCGTCACCGAGGACGTCCCGCCGGACACGCTCGCCGTCGGCACGCCGGCGACGGTTCAGGCGTTGCCCGAACCGCTCGAGGGAGCAAACCAAATCGCATGACTGATCCCGATACCGACACCGACGCCGGACGCGAGCCAGGCACTGAGCCAGTAGCCGAGGCCGACGGCGGCGTCGCCGAGGCCGAGGCCGAAAGCGATGCGCCGGAGCCGAGCGACGAGGGAACCGAGACCAGCGACTCCGTCTCCATCGCGAACCCGACGCTCAGCGACGACGCGGTCGAGCGAGTCGAATCGATCCTCGAGAGCGGCATGCTCGCCGACGGGCCGGAAGTCAGAGCCTTCGAGGACGAGTACGCCGCCTACTGCGGCACCGACCGGGCCGTCGCGACCTCCAACGGGACGACCGCCCTACACGCGGCCCTCGAGGCGCTGGGCCTCGAGGAGGGCGACGCGGTGCTCACGTCGCCGTTTTCCTTCGTCGCGAGCGCGAACGCGATCAGACTCGCCGGCGCCCGGCCCGTCTTCGCCGACATCGATCCGGAAACGTACACGCTCGATCCGGACGCTGTCGAAGCGGTCCTCGAGGAGCGCGACGACGTCGTCGGCCTGCTGCCGGTCCACCTCTACGGGCTTGCGGCCGACATGAAGCGGCTCCGCGAGATCGCCGACGAGCGCGACCTGTTCGTCCTCGAGGACGCCTGCCAGGCCCACGGCGCGGCGATCGATCGCGAGCGAGTCGGTTCGCTCGGCGACGCGGCCTGCTTCTCGTTCTACCCGACGAAGAACATGACGACCGGTGAGGGCGGGATGATCACGACCGATCGCGACGACCTCGCCGACCGAGCCGCGAGCTTCGTCAACCACGGCCGGGACGTCGGCGAGGGCGGCAGCTACGAGCACGTCGACCTCGGCCACAACTACCGCATGACGAGCCTCGCCGCCGCCATCGGCCGCGAGCAACTCGAGCGGCTGCCCGATTTCAACCGGGCGCGCCGGGAAAACGCCGCCTACTACGACGAGCAGTTGGCCGAGCTGCCGGTCGAGACGCCGACGGAGCCAGACGGCTACCGACACGCCTACCACCAGTATACGATCCGGACCGACGAGCGCGACGAGCTGGCGGCGACCCTCGACGAGCGGGGCGTCGACACCGGCGTCTACTACGGGACGCCGATTCACCGCCAGCCGGCCTACGAGACGGTGAGCACGGCCGCTGCGTCGCTTCCCGAGGCCGAGCGGGCAGCCGAGACCGTGCTCTCGCTGCCGGTGCATCCGACCCTCTCGGAGCGCGATCGACGAACCGTCGTCGAAGCAGTGACCGACCACTTCCACTCCCAATGAACGAAACACCTTCACGACCGATTCGGGCCGGCGTCATCGGCGTCGGCTCCATGGGCGAGAACCACGCGCGCGTGTACAGCGAACTACAGGACGTCGAACTCGCCTGCGTGGCCGACCACGACGAGGAGGTCGCGCGGCGAGTCGCCGACGCGTACGCCACCGACGCCGTCGCGTTCGAGACCGTCCTCGAGCGCTGTGACGTCGTCACGGTCGCCGTCCCGACGCGGGCTCACTACGACGTCGTCTCGGACTGTCTGAACGCCGACGTCCACGTCCTGGTCGAAAAGCCGATCGCCGAGACGACCGAACAGGGCCGCGCTCTGGCTGAACTGGCCGAGGAACGTGGTCTCGTCCTGCAGGTCGGCCACATCGAGCGGTTCAACCCGGCCGTCCAGACGGTGACGGACCTGGTCGAGGATCTCGACGTCATCAGCGTCGAGGCCGAGCGACTCGGTCCGCCGCTCGATCGGACCGCACTGGGCAACGTCGTCTTCGACCTGATGGTCCACGATCTCGACATCGTCGCCTCGCTGCTCGAGGATCAGCCCGATTCGGTGACCGCGACGGGAACCGAGAGCGGCCAGTACGCGACGGCGACGCTCGAGTTCGACGACGTCGTCGCCTCCCTGACGGCCAGTCGCGTCACGCAGAAGAAAGTCCGGACGCTGACCGTCACCGCCCGCGAGTGTCTGGTCGAGGTCGACTATCTTGAGCAGTCAGTGCTGATCCACCGCGACTCCTATCCGGAGTATCTCACCGACGACGGAAAGCGTCGGTACCGCCACGAAAGCGTGGTCGAACGACCCCGCGTCGACAACGGCGAGCCGCTGCGCCACGAACTCGAGTCGTTCGTCGAGGCCGCCCGGAACGACTCCGAGCCGGTCGTCACCGCCGAAGACGGCATCCGGGCCCTCGAGATGGTCCAGACGATCGATTCGCTGGTCACCGAGGAGACCGAGAAACGAGAGGTGGAGGTCTGATGGTCGGCGACGAAACCGACGTCGGGCTCTACGACGCAGCCATCGAGCCGGACCGCCAACGCGACCTGCTCACTGACGGCGAGATCCCGGTCGCCGTCTACGGCCTCGGGAAGATGGGGCTGCCGCTGGCGGGCGTCTACGCCGAAACGACGGGCAACGTCACGGGCGTCGACATCGACCCCGACGTCGTCGACCGGATCAACGACGGCGAGAACCACGTCATCGGCGAACCGGGACTGGACGAGCTCGTCGCCGAGCAGGTCGACGCCGGTCGGCTCGAGGCGACGACCGAGGGCCCCGAAGCGGCCGCGAACGCGCGAATCCACGTGATCATCGTCCCGACGCTGCTGGACGACGACGACCAGCCGAACCTGGCGACGGTCGAATCCGTCGTCGACGATATCGCCGCCGGGCTGGCGCCGGGCGATCTGGTCATCGCCGAGTCGACGCTCCCGCCGGGAACCTGCCGGGACGTCATTCGGCCGCACCTCGAACAGGAGAGCGGCCTCGCAGCCGACGAGTTCGGGCTGGCGTTCTGTCCGGAGCGGACGTCAAGCGGCCGCGCGCTGGAGGACATCCGCGGCGCGTATCCGAAGGTCGTCGGCGGGATCGATTCGGAGAGCACCCGCGCCGCCGCGGTCGTCTACGACGAACTCTCGAGCAACGAGGTACACCCGGTCTCGGACGCGACGACCGCGGAGGCCGTCAAGGTGTTCGAGGGCGTCTACCGCGACGTCAACATCGGGCTGGCCAACGAACTGGGACGGCTGGCAGACGAGCTCGGCATCTCGGTCCGCGAGGCGATCGGGACGGCCAACGACCTGCCGATGTGCCAGCTTCACGATCCCGGCCCGGGCGTCGGGGGTCACTGTATCCCCTTCTACCCGCACTTCCTGCTCTCGCAGGCCGAGGAACCGATGGACCTGACGCGGACGGCCCGCCGGCTCAACGACGAGATGCCGGCGGTCACCGTCGGCAGACTCGAGCAGGAACTCGAGGCGACCGGCGACGCCCTCGCGGACACGTCCGTGGTCGTGCTGGGCATCACCTACCGGCCCGGCGTCGAGGAGACGCGCGCGTCGCCGGCGATCGGCGTGATCGACGCGCTACGGGACGCCGGCGCGGACGTCGCCGGGGTCGATCCGCTGGTCGATCCCGCCGACTACGGCGCTCGAGCGGTCGAGATCGACGACCTCGCGGACGAATCGTTCGACGCCGCGATCGTCGTGACGCCCCACGCCGAATTCGAGGCGATTCCGTGGGCCGACCTCGAGCCGATGATCGTCGTTGACGGCCGGGACGCGGTCGACCTCTCGGGAACGCCACACCGGCGGTACACCCTCGGCGGAACGGCGGACGGACGGCCGCCGCGAGGCGACGGCGGAGCGGACGCGATCGCGGCGGCCGAACGCTCGCTGACCACTGACGGCGGCACCGACGAACGACCAACGGAGACCGACGGTACCCTCGAGAACACCGAGGCAGACGATGTATAAAGGCAAACGAATCGGCGTCGTCGTCACGGCCTACGACGAGGAGTCGTTCGTCGGGACCGTCATCGAGACGGTTCCGGACTTCGTCGACCGGATCTACGCCATCGACGACGCCTCGCCGGACGACAGCTGGCGGGAGATCCGGCGCGTCGCCGCGCGGATCAACGAGGACGCCGAGCCCGAGCCGGCGCTCGCGCTGGCCGACGGCGGCGACTCCCGGCGGGTCGTGCCGATCCGCCACGAAGAGAACCGCGGCTACGGAGCGGCGGTCAAGACGGGGTACAAACACGCCGCCAACGACGAGATGGACGTCGTCGCCGTGATGAACGGGGACGGCCAGATGGACCCCGCGATCCTCGATCGGATCATCGATCCGGTCGTCGAGGGCGAGGCCGACTACGCGAAGGGCAACCGGCTGCTCCACCCCGAGGACCGCGAGGGAATGTCGACGTTCCGGTTCTTCGGCAACGCCCTGCTCACCGGCCTCTCGAAGTTCGCCTCGGGGTACTGGACCATCGGAGACCCGCAAAACGGCTACACCGCCATTTCGCGGGAGACGATCGAACGGCTCGACCTCGAGGTGATCACCAATCGGTACGGCTTCCTCAACCACGTGCTGACGCATCTCAATGTCAACGAGTGTCGCGTCGCGGACGTCTCGATGTCGGCCGTCTACGGCGAGGAAAACAGCAGCATCCGCTACGTTCCGTTCGTGCGGTTTGTCTCCTTGCTGTTGCTCCGGAGCTTCATCTGGCGGCTGAAGACCCGCTACGTGGTCGAGAAGTTCCATCCCGCCGTCATCCTCTACGGCGCCGGCGCCACGGGACTCCTCGGCGGCAGCGCCGGACTCGGCAACTCGATCGTCCGAGCCCTTCGCGGAAAGGACGGGTACACCGGTGCGATCGGCTCGTTCGTGGCCGTCCTGGTCGGCCTGATCGCACTCGGGTTCGCGATCTACCTCGACTTCGACGAAAACGAATCGCTCGAGACGACCAGATACGAGTACAGCGGCGCGAGGACCGAGGTCGAGACGCCCGATCAGTCGATCGAATAACGAACGATATCGTCGTCCTCACACGCCGGACACCTGACCGTGTCCGCCGAGACGGTCGTTCCGCAGGTGCGACACTCGTAGATGACCGTCGACGACGGCTCGCTCTCGCCACTGTGCTGTGTCGTCGCTGGTGACTCGGTGTTGGGCTCCGATCCGGTAAAGAGACCGGAGAGCAGGCGAGAGAGTGACATAGAACTCGGTTACCGGTGCTTCTTTCGATTCGGGTATAAGTGTTTCGCGATTGGTCGTCGAGTCAAACGCCAGGACCATCACCGAGAAGTGAAAATATCGATTGAATCTGAAATAGAAGACCATATTCCACCAAATCCGATCGATAGTTAGGTGGGAAAGTTTATGCTTGTATACTCGACATCATCCGGTATATGGAACGGCAGTACGCGACCCACGATGCGCAGACGGACGACGATCGATCGGTCGCCGTCGATCTCGCCGATCGAACGCCCGCGGCGGCGACGGCCGAATCGACGACCGCCACGATCGCCGCGACCACGCGGGACGCCGACTCGTCAGCGAACACGCTGACGATCATCGGACACGGCACCCCCTCGAGTTTCGAGATTACGGTCGACGGGACGATCGAACTGGTCGACGACGAGAGCGAATCGGCGACGATCCTCTCGGGATCGACCCTCGAGGGGACGATCGAGTCCGGGACGCTCCGGTTCCGGTTCACCGGCGACCTCGCGGACGTGACGCTCGTCGACCGCCGGATCACGGGCCTGTCCCCGGCCGCCGTCCCGAACGTCCACGTGGACTACGCCGCCCCCGAATCGCAGACGTAGCTCGGCGGTCTCAGCTCCCGAGCGCGACGGTACGATGCAACAGTGTCTTGTAGCCCGACTGCGTTTTTCCGGCCGACGCGACCGTATTCACGGGGAGAATCAGCATGACCGATCCGCACGCGAACGACGGTGATGAGGTACCGGACGAGAACGCCCCGGACGCGACCGACGGGGCCGAAGAAGCAGAAGGAGAAGCGGAATCGGAACCGGACGTCCCCGCCGAGTGGATGGACCCCGTCGACGACAAGATCCTCGAGTTGATGCGGGAGAGTTACATTTTCGATCCCGACCACATCGAAACGGAGGACGTCTGTCGCGCGCCCCACGCCGCGTACCGCTGTCGAGAGCTCAGCAAGCGCGGCCTGCTGGTGAAACAGGCCATCGGAATGTACGACATCACGGAGTTAGGGGAGCAGTACCTCGAAGGCGAGGTCGATCCGACAGAGCTCGAGCCCGAGGACGAGTAACTCGCGGCTGACGGCCGGCACGACGGCGCGGCGACGCTCGGGCGCCCTCGCAGAAGGCCGGACCTACGCCGCGTCGACGGCCTCGGGAACGTCGGCTTCGAGCATCGCAACGACGTCGTCGGCGCCGACGAACCCCTCGGCGCGACGGTCGATCTCCTCGCCGTCGGAAAACAGGATCAGCGTCGGCACCGAGCGGATCTCGAACCGCTCGACGAGTCCGATATCGTCCCCGGGGTTGATCAGCGCGACCGGGACGCCGGTCGCTCGGGCAACGTTGCCCAGAACCGGTTCCATCGCCTGACACATGGTACAGCCGCTGGTGTAGAACTCGACGAGGGCGACGTCGTGGCCCTCGAGGAAGGCGTCGAGCTCGTCGCCGGTCTCGAGGTGTGTCGGTTTGGTCGGGTCGTCCATACTATCCCTATCGGCTTCGCGCTGAAATCGGTACCGTCGGCGGACGCTGGTGGGGGTCACGTGAGCCGAACCGAAACGAGTCTCCCGTAGAGCAAGCGGAGCGGTCCGCGACGACGACCGGACTCGCCGTCGGCGGAGAGATCCCGTGCGATGAACGGACTCGCCGGCGGTCTACTCGGATGAATTCGTTTGAAGCGTTACCGGGGCGCGGCCTCGAGTCGATCGCCCCGACGACCGTCGGCGGCCCTCGCAACCGCTCCGCAGCCGCCGCCGACGCGGCCGGTTTTCGAACCGGGAGATCGCACCGTTTCGGACGAAATCGTTCGTATACGAACGACGACTCGCGTGGACGATCCGAACCGTAGCCGATGGCTTTACGCGCCGAACCCGTCGGTCCAGTCGATGACTCGGCCCGCAACTACCAACGAGAATCCGTCAGTACCCCGGAAATCGACCCTATTTTGCTGGGAGTGCGACCACGCGAACCCGATCGACGGCGACTGGGTTCGCCGGACGCGGGACCGATACGTCGAATACGACTGCCCCGTCTGCGAGACGACGCTGACGAAGCGACCGCTCCCCGACGACGCGACGACCGATCGATCGACCGCTCGGCCGACCGCGACGTGGCAGCGAACGATTCGAACCACGATCCAGGTCTGGCGAGCGACCATCGACGTCGGACTGGCTGGCGTCGCGGCCATATCGGTTCCCTCGAGCGACCGACTGCGGCGCTGACGGCGCCGGCCGAACCCGATCACTCTCGCCGCGAGTCGCGGTCGTCCCTGCTGGTCGCGTGCGGTCGCGACTGACGTCCCGATGGGTGACTGATGAGCGTCCCGATCAGTGTCAGTCTCTGCTCCGTTCGTAGCGGTCGATCAGTAACCGCTACACGACTATTCAGTTTTCCCCGACGTTTTTCAGTCGTTGTTAGTTGCAACCCCTCATACACCCTTTCCTAAACAACACACGTCCAAATCTGTTCCACTATAGGAGTATTCGCCAACAACAGTAGAGTTTTAGTAGTAGAATCCAATGGGTTACTCAGTCAGAAGATGACAAGCGGAAATCTCACGTCCGCGGAAGAGGAGGTACTGGACGAGATCGAAGAACAGGATATCGACTTCCTTCGACTGCAGTTTACCGACATTCTGGGGACGGTAAAGAACGTCTCCGTGCCGGCTCGCCAGGCCGAGAAGGCCTTCACCGAAGGTATCTACTTCGACGGCTCCTCGATCGAGGGCTTCGTCCGCATTCAGGAATCGGACATGCGTCTGGTTCCTGATCCGGACACGTTCGCCGTCCTCCCCTGGAGACAGCGCGAGGACGGGGCCTCCGCCCGGATGATCTGTGACGTCTACAACACCTCGACAGGCGAGCCCTTCGAGGGCGACCCGCGCAACGTCCTCAAAGGGGCCATCGAGCGCGCCAACGACATGGGGTACGAGGTTAACTTCGCGCCCGAGCCGGAGTTCTTCATGTTCGAGGAGGACGAAGAGGGCCGCGCGACGACCGATACCGCCGACTACGGCGGCTACTTCGACCTCGCGCCGAAAGACCTCGCCTCCGACGTCCGCCGAGACATCATCTACGGTCTCGAGGACATGGGCTTCGAGATCGAGGCCAGCCACCACGAGGTCGCTCGCGGCCAGTACGAGATCAACTTCGAGTACGACGACGCGCTCGCGACCGCGGACAACGTCGCCACGTTCCGCACCGTCGTTCGCGCCATCGCCGCCGAACACGACCTGCACGCGACGTTCATGCCCAAGCCGATCCCGAAGATCAACGGCTCGGGGATGCACACGCACATGTCGCTGATGACCGAGGGCGGCGAGAACGCGTTCCACGACGAGGACGACGAGTTCAACCTCTCCGACACCGCCCACTCCTACCTCGCGGGTATCTTGGAGCACGCGCCGGCGATCACGGCGGTCGCGAACCCGACGGTCAACAGCTACAAGCGCCTGGTTCCGGGCTACGAGGCGCCGGTCTACGTCGCCTGGTCGGATCGTAACCGCTCGGCCCTGGTCCGCAAGCCGGCCGCCCGCGTCCCTGCGGCCTCGCGCGTCGAACTGCGCTCGCCGGACCCCTCGTGTAATCCATACCTCGCCTTCGCCGTCATGATCCACGCGGGTCTCGACGGCATCGAGCAAGACCTCGAGTGTCCCGACCCGGTTCGGGAGAACATCTACGAGTTCGACGAACAGAAACGCGAGGAGTACGGCATCGAGACGCTCCCGTCGAACCTCGGCGAGGCCGTCGAGGCCCTCGAGGAGGACGAAGTCATCTATAACGCGCTCGGCGAGCACGTCGCGCCGAAGTTCATCGAAGCCAAGAGTCAAGAGTTCGAGGAATACCTCGTCGATGTCTCTCAGTGGGAGATCGACCGCTACCTCGAGCAGTACTGACGATATCAGCAGTCGACCTCCGTTTCCGTTCCGCCTGTTCACTCGTTTTTGTCGGTGTTGCTAGAGCAGGATCAACACTGCCCATGCATCGACTGCGATCTTCACAGGACTAGAGATTGCATCGCCTCGAGTATCCCAGACTCACCCCAGTCTGTCCAGTCCAGTGTCTTCTCCTCAACCCCATCATTTTAGTGTCTTTGACAAAGAGGGGATATTCTCGAGATATCTAACCCAGATTAGTGAGAAAACCATCCGAGGGAGAGAGGGGGGGGTGATCGGAGTGAAAAGCTATCGGGGATGGAAGGACCTATAGAGTTAACTACAAATAAAGGACGTTCACAGCATCTCCTCTGTGTACTCACAATTCTAGTTAGCACGCCTTAGAAGGCTGATTAGTATATGCAAGAGCATCAATTATATCCGTAACAGTAAAATTTATCTATGGGAAATAGCAGACCGCTTGTTTTCAAGAAAGACATGATCAGAGACTACAGTACAGACTATAAACGAGCGTACACAGCGGAGAAAACCGCTCTAATTGGAGAATCGTCCTTGAGTGCCTCTCACTCCGTCTTTTGAGGGATTTACACTCCGATCCCCCCTCTCCCTCTCTCCCCACGAGGTTAGCCAGTTCTCCGAATCGATCGGTTTTCACTCCGACCACCCCCCTGGTCACTCCGATCACTCTGTTCACTCTGTTCACTATTTCAGGCCTTATTTATAGGAGGAGTGTCAAGACAATCACATCCATGGAGTCGTTCGGAGAAGGGCAGGCGATCTACGAAAACATCGACGTACTGGATCCAGAACCGGATCTGTATCGACCAAATAAACTTCCCGAACGGGAAACGGAACTCTCGACGATTCATTCGGCGCTCCGACCGATTACCCTCGGTGGCTCACCACGGAATATCTTAGTATACGGGCCAACTGGTCAAGGGAAAACCGTTGCTGTAAATCTCAAGACGCAGCAATTGGTCAACTGGGCCGACGGTACCGCTGATACCGATCTTACCGTATTGAGAATCAGTTGCAAGGGCGCACGAAAGTCGTGGAACGTTCTCTCCAACCTCGTAAAAGCAGCCGAAGAGACGCGACTCGATCGGAGCGTAGATAAACCGAGAGGAAACACCAAAACGGAGTTATTCGATCGTCTGAAGGAAATTCTGGAGGAGATTGGTGGAATTGTAGTGATCGTGCTCGACGAAATTGACGGGATCGAAGAAGACAATTACGTTCTCTACGAGTTACCTCGGGCGACAGTCGAAGGTGTTTCGCTTGGCGTAATCGGTATTACCAATGATTATCAATTTCACGAAAATCTCGATTCTGATGTCCGATCCTCGCTTGGTAGTCGCGAAGTAGTTTTCAGTCCGTACGATGCAAATCAGTTGCGAGATATTCTCGCTCGACGCTCAGTTCGAGGGCTTCAGAACACATATTTCGAAGATGGGAAAGAAGAGTACGCTTACTTGGAGAGCGACGTTCTCGCATCGGACGTAATTCCGCTCTGCGCTGCAATTTCAGGGCGAGATACGGGCGACGCGAGGCAGGCAATTAGGCTTTTGTCGACAGCCTGTGACCTCGCGCTTGACGAAGGGGTAACGACCGTCGAGGAGAAGCACGTCCGAAAAGCACAGAAGGAGATCCAAGAAGAAACCGTAGGGAAGGCGATCAGTGGAGAAACGACACAGCGGAAGGTTGCACTCTTAACTGTTCTAGAAGCCGAGTTAGCAGACGCATCGCCAGAATCGACGACAGACCTGTACAAACGATACAAGCGACTCGGAAGACACGCTGGTATCGAGGTGTATCAGCGGGGAACGTTCCGAGAGAAACTCAATGATTTAGCTCATGGGAACATCATCGATGGATCTCGAACAGGGCGCGGTCGTGGTCGCGGAATGACAAATAAATATCAACTAGCTGTTGATATCGATATCGTGATCGAGAAACTGAGTGGAGACTCGAGACTAGACTCGACGGTCGAAGCCGTCATAGAAAATCGCCAGTAGTCACGGTGTGGTGATTGTAACGACAGATCCCAACGTCCTGCTCATCCCGCTCAGTTCGGGACGACGTACTCCTCGCCGCGCCGTTCGATCAGGTTCTCGCTCGAGAGTTCGTTCAGAAGACTCAGAATCGAGAGTTTCTTCATCGCCAGCAGGTCTCCCAGATCGTCGACCGTGGCACCGCCCGTCGCCTCGAGACAGAGGAAGACGAGTTTCGCCTGCGCGGAGTCGAGTTCCTCGGGAATCGGTTCGATCTGGGGCTCCGGTCGCTGCTTCTGTGAACTCATTGTCACCAGTGGAGTCCCCGTTCGTGTATATAAATCCACACGTGGATTGTGTATATATCGGATAAAGGAGTACAGTACAGGGTTCGATACACTTTCGTCGGGCGGAAAATATGGTTGGTGATAGCAGCCATGACGGCTGACGACCGCGGCGCTCCCGGAGTAGTGCAGCGGCGTCCGATCGACCGGGCAACGGGTCGGAACCGACGGGAGTTTTACGGGCGTCGACCCACCTTCGAGACGACCCGATGACGAACGATCGCGACCGCCCGACGCCGCCATCAGATCTCGACCGCGACGCCGGGGAGGCGCTGGCCCGACTCGAGGATCGAGACGCCGACGACCTCCGCGCTATCGCCGCCTACCTCGAGGACCTCGCAGCGTGGACGGAATCGGCCACGGATGAGTCGGACGAACGAGCGGCGACGGGTTCGACTCCGAGCAACCCCGACGGCGACGTCGGTGAGGATATCGACGACGGCCACGAGTACCCCGAGGGCGTCCCGGACCGAGCGACGGTCACGGTCAAGGAGATCGCCGGCACGGCCTACTACTACTACCAGTGGCGCGACGGGGACCGCATCGAGTCGAAGACGGTCCAACGAGAGAACAGCAGTTGGTGAGAGGACGATACTCCGCCCCGCGAAACGGCGTCCGGTTTCGTCGTCTGAACGTGTTAGTCGGGAAACAATTATGTGCGCCCGGAGAGAACGTCCGAATATGCTCACCGCGTTCTTCGGCTTCCTCGCGCTCGTCCTCACGGTCGGCGGCGTCTTCTGCGTCGCCGAGGCGCGCTCGTACACCGACGAGCAGCGGGCTCGAGCGCCGCGGCTCTGGCGAGCGTACGCCGCCAGCGGCGCGGTCTGCTGTCTCGTTGGCGTCGGAAGCGTCGCGTGGCTCGCAAGCGGTGGAACGCTCTGGCCAGTAAGCGGGGTCGCGAGTCTCGCCGCCGCGCTCCCGTGTTTCGTTCAGGCGTGGTTCCACCGGACGGCGACAATCGACCGCAGTCCGCTGGCCGAGCGACTGGCCGAGGTCGTCGCCCAAAATCTCAATTTCCCCGAGGCCACTCGGCAGGCCTGAGACGACGGTCGATCGCGGCCGCGACCCCCTCAGTTCAGGTCCCACTCCTCGTCGTCGACCCTGACTCGTGTCAGTTCGTCGCGATCGCCAAGCAGGCGGAACTCGAAGCCACCGTCGTCGCGCTCGTACTGCAGGTCGAGCGTCGTCACGTCGGCCGTGACCTCCTCCGTGTAGGACGGCTCTTCGTCCCGTGAGGCCGGCGGCTCGAGGTTGTGGTCCGCGTAGACGACTCGAGTCGACTCCTCGATCACGTCGTCAGCGCCGTAGACGTCGGCGTCGATTCCGTTGGTCTCGACCTCCCGCACCTCGAGCCGGTAGGTTTCCATGGTCATACGTCCCGTTCACTCGGTCCCGTGTTGGCGGTTCGGCTTACATGCGCTGGCGCTCGGGTCGGTACCGGTGAACGATGGACGGGCGCTGCGAGCGGTCAAACCGCGTCGTACGGCCCGAGCCGCGTCCCGTCTAACAGATAGGCCTCGCCGTCGGCCAGCCCCGCGGGCAGGAACGGTGAGAGAAACGACTGGTTCGCCAGGTTCACCCACGTGCCGCCGACGAGGTCGTTGAACGCCGGCACGACCACGATCCGTGGCGGCCGGGGCGGCGTCTCGCCGTCCCGCTCGAGCCACGAGACGTGCTCGTACTCGGAACGCTCGCGGAACGGCGCCGGATCGAGACGGCCGCGGAGCCACGCCCGTTCGACGCGGCTGCCGCCGACCTCGTCCTCGAGGCGGACGCAGGGGTGTTCGTGGCCCAGACAGACGACGTCGCACTCGAGCACCTCGGGGGCAGGCCACGTGTGGCCGTGGCAGACGCCGACGGCACCACCACCGAGCGCGACGCCGGCGCCGGGCGTAACCGTCACGGCTTCGGGATCGAACTCGAGGGCGGCGACCTCGCGCTCGCTTTCGGGGGTGAGCCAGTCCTCGATTCCGCCGTCGTGGTTGCCCTTCACGACCGTCACCGAGAGCGAGGTCGGGAACGCCTCGAAGAGCACCTCGAGTTCGCCGCGCTCGGCGCCGCCCGGGTCGCCGATCGAGTGCATCAGATCGCCGAGCACGACGAGGCGGTCGGGGTTGGTGCGCTCGATCAAACGCAGCAGTCGCTCCCGTCGGTCGGGGGCGCGACTCGGGACGTCGACGCCGCGTTCGTAGCGCAGTCCGGCCTCGTAGCCGGCGTGATAGTCGGCGACGAGCAGGACGCGCTCGGTCCCGACGGTCGCGGTCGCGGCCGGTTCGCCGGGGACGGGCTCGACGCGGGGTGGTGCCGAACCGCGAGGCGCGTCGGACATCAGTCGTCGATCAGATCGCCTTCAGCGTCTCGTCGTCGGGCTCGTAACACTGGCCGCCCATCAGGGCATCCTGGATCGCGTCCTCGACCTCGCCCTCGGCGGCGCCGGTCTCGTCGGCGACTCGCTCGACGAGTTCGGTCCGGTCGGCGCCATCGCCGTCGTCGAGGTCCTCCATCGTTTCGACGACGTAGTCCTCAAGGTCGACGTCCGCCGCAGACTCCTCCTCGGAGTCGTCGGTCGCGCCCTCGTCGGGCTCCGTCGCGGCGGATTCAGCGGTCGCGTCGTCTTCGTCGGGTTCCGCTTCCGCGTCGGCCTCGAGTCCCGACGACGGCGGCGCGCCGAGGTCGTCGGCCGACTCGGTTTCGGCTTCGTCGGACGCGTCGAGTTCGTCGCTCGTCGTGGCGTCAGCAGCCGCCTCACTTTCGGTCTCGAACTCGTCGACGGGTTCGTCGTCGGGTTCGGGCACGTCGATGTCGGCCTCGCCGGGTTCCTTGACCTCCGCGCCGGTCGTGAACTCGGCGCCGAACTCCTCTTCGAGCTGTTCGCGCTCCTCTTCGTCCATCTCGTACATCCCGCCGTCACCGACGTCGTCGGCGTCGAAGTCGCCAAGATCCTCGTCGGTCTCGGCACCAGTCTCGAGGTCGGCACCCGTCTCAGTGTCGCTCTCGAGGTTGACGTCAGCCTCGGTGGCTTCGTCCGTCGTCTCGGACTCGTCGAGGTCCGTCTCGTCGAGTCCGGTGTCTGCTTTGGCCGGCTCAGAGTCGGTGGCGCTCGGATCGTCGGTGGCGGCGACGTCGGCCGTCGCGTCGGCCTCGGCGTCGGTCACGCCCGTTCCGGTGGGCGTCGCCTCGGTCGTCTCGGCGGCCGGGTCGGCGCTTTCGGGGGTCGATTCCGTCGGCGGCTCCGTCTCGGATTCCGACTCGACGGCGTCCGCCTCTTCGGATTCGACCTCGACGTCGGTCGTCGAAGCCTCGCGGTCGGTGCTCGTCGCCGTCCCCGCGGCGGAACCGGTACCGGCCGTCGCCGCGGCCGGCTCCGGTTCGGGCTCAGGCTCGGAGTCGGAGTCGGACCCAGTTTCGACCGCCGGTGCCGTCTCGAGACCCTCGAGATCGAGGTCGACGAGGTCGGCCAGCGACGCGAACGAGGCGTCGGCGTCGGGACTCGAGTCCTCGGGCGAAAGCGAAAACGCCTCGACCTGGTCGCGCTCGCCCGCGACGACCTCGACGGCCTCGAGGGCGCAGTCGCGCAGGGCCGCGAGGTAGTCCGGCGTCGTCCCGTAGTGGTCCTGTGCGAGCGGGATTCCCGCCGCGAGGCCTTTGTCGACGCCGGCCTCGAGGAGCGCGTCGGTCAGCGCCTCGCCGCTGGTGCCGCTTTCCACGGCCGCGGCATAGGTGCCGACGCGCTCGACGGTCTGCTCAGCCGCGCTGACGACCCAGCGATCGCGGGTGTCGGCGTCGACCGTCGCAATGCTCTCCGGGCGGAGCGAGGTGTAGACCTGATCCGAGTCGTCGGGCTGGAAGGTGCGGGCCTTCCCGGTCACCGCGACGAATTCGGGCGGCTCGAGTTGCTCGAGCGTCGCGAGTTCGTCGGGCTGGTACTGGCCGGCATAGACGACGAAGGCGCCGGTCGGATCGACGACGCGGGCCCGGACCATCTCGTCGTTGACCGCGGTGATCTCGGTGAGGGTCCCGACGGTGAAGACGCGGTTGAGCCGTGCGCCGGTCGGCGAGATGACGTAGTTTGGTGCCCGTTCCTCGTCGCTTTCGGCGTAGGAGAACGACGCGTCGTCGTACTCCGCGGCGAACAGTCGGTAGGCGACTTCGCGTCCCGGAATCTCCTCGTCGTCCTCGCCGTTGCCGTTCGCGCTCATGCTCTCACCTCCTCGAGGAAGGCGGCGGCACGCGCCTCAGGATCGTCGGCGCTCTCCTCGAAGCTCTCGGCGTCTACGTTCGCGCCGTACTCGTCGACCGAGAGGTGGCCGCGAACGCGGTACTCCTTCCCGACGATATGCTCGCGGATCGTGTCGGCGACGACCTCCTGGTCCATCGCCTCGCGGGCCTGTTCTAAGGCATCCTCGAGCGTACCGCCGTAGACGTCCTCGGTAAGTTCGTCGTCCAGGACGACGGTGACGGCGCCGGTGCCGTCGTCGAGGATCGCCTTCACCCGGAGGTCGTCGATCCCGTCGACGTCGCCGTGGGTGCGACACTGGCCCTTCTGAATGACGCGGTAACACTCGGGGCAGCGCTGGATCAGTCCGGATCCGTCGCGAACCGCGATGGCGTTGCCGACGAGTTCGACGTCGTAGATGCCGCCGGTTCGGACGGCCTCGCCGACGTCCATCGTCGTCGAATCAGCCCCAACCTCGATCTCGCGGTCGAGGGCGGTGACCGTCGAGAACTCCGAGACGTTCACTTCCGGAACGCCCCGGAACTCCTGTACGTAGGCGTTCTCGATCCGGACGGCACCGCCGTCCTCGATTTCGGGGGCGGGATCCCAGTTCGTGAAGGGCAGGCGGCCGCTCTCGTCGCCGAAGACGCCGCTCAAGATTTCGGTCTCGCCGTCGCGGCCGTCGATCGTCCGTCGTTCGCACTCGACGACGGCCACCTCGATGTTCACCGCGCGGTCGCCGGTCTGGAGATCGGCTAACTGGGCGTCGCCGCCGATCTCGTCGGCGTAGGCCGCGGGAATGTCGAGCGAGTCGTCCTCGAAGGACAGCGAGGTGCTCTCGCCCAAGTTGAGCTCGGGTTCGCCGTCCCACTCGCGGACGCCCGCGTTGCCCGCGGTGATCGTGTCGCCGGCCGAGAGCCCGAAGTCCTCCCAGGCGGTGTAATCGATCGCGCCGGTCTCGTCGGCCAGTCGGCCTTCGACGATAACGTGGTCCGAGCCCTGGTAGCGGATCGAGCGCTTGCCGGACGTCAGGACCACACCAGTCACGGTGACGTTGCCGTCCTCGGGCGTAATCTCGGCGATGTCCTTGCTCGAGGGGACGCCGCCGCCGCTCGAGCCGCCGCCGTACTTCCGTCGTAGGCTCTGTTTGGCCTCGTCGACGGGAACGCTGTACTCCACCAAGTTCTGCAGGTCGGATTTGACCTCCTCTTTGTCGACACCGAGGTCGGAGGCGAGATCCTCGGCATGATCGTCGAGTTCCATCACTTGCCCTTCGTGCGGGGGCTTCAAAAGCGTTCCCGCAACAGGGTGAAAGTAAAAAGTTCGAATGGATTTTGGCAGGCGGTCACAGTTGCTCAACCGGACCGCGAGTACGGCCGAGTAAGCAGTGGAGGTGGGTGTGCAGTGGAGTCGATAGACTCCCGGACAGCAGTCACTCCGAAGTCGGTCCGTCCGGCAGTATTAGTCCACGTAGCCAAGCGCCGAGAGGCGGTCTTCGACAGCGCTCTCGTCGGATTCGGCCGATTCGTCGGCTGCAGCAGGCTCCTCGATCGTCTCCGCGGGAGCGGCGCCCGATCGCACGATCCGTTTTCGCTCCGAATAGGGCGGAACGAACCACGGGACGGTGTTCAGTTCCGGCATACGGATGTTCGTCGGGTGGAAGTAAACCGGGACCGGGAACGGCGTCGCCCACTCGCCGAGCGCGTTTCCGTGATCGGCCGTGATCACCGTCTTCCCCGGGAGATCCTCGGCGAGCGGAACGGCCTCCTCGAGCACCCGAATCAGGTTATCGCGATAGGCTTCCCAGAAGACGCCCTCTTCGATCGCGCCGTTTTGCAACTCCTCCCAGACGAATCCGGGCGCGTCGTCCATCGAACCTTCGAGCATCATATCCCGAAGTCCGTTCGTGATTTCGCTGTCGACATCGAGTTGCGTTTCGCCGATGAACGGGACGTGAGGCTGCATGAAGTGGACGATCAGCCGCTTGTTCGGATAAGCGTCGTGAGCGGCCCGAGCGTGTTCGGAAAGAACCCCCGGGAGGACGGTCCCGTCTTCGTCGTCCCAGTCGTCGATCCAGGCGCGGTCCGTATCGTAAAACACGTCGTCAAGAACGCGTTTCTCGTGAGGGTTTGCGGTAACGTAGACGGTGTCGTTGTAGGACCGCCCCTCGAAGTTCTCGGAGAGGAACTCCGGCGACGAACTACCTCGGGACTGAAACCGGGAGAGTTCTCCGTCTAACGAATGCTTGGCATAGATCTGCGTGAACAGGTCGTATCGACAGCCGTCGAGGATAATCAGGTTATCCCAGTCCGCATCCATGACGTACTCGCCGTCGTTTCCCCGGATCCGCTTCTGGATCGGACCGAGAACAGAGGACAGCAGGAGTTGACGTCGCATAAAGGGGGTGGTAAGTGTCCCCTTCGCCATATTCAGTTTTTCCTGTAGGGCCATGAATGACTATTCATTCATAATGACCATAATATTATCGGATGATAACTCGGGAAATAATAAACGCGATGGCGATTGTTACCACGATGTCCAACGTGAATCGAGGTTCAAGTTCACCGCGCCCGCGATCGGTTCGCCGCTCGTCGCGGCCAAATCGTCCGGTCGTGGCCGTCACCGACGGCGGCGAAACACCGGATCTTCTTGGGGATCCCCTCCGAAGAGACGGTATACACGTCGTCGTCAACGCCGCCGCGAGCGCGGACGATAAACTCTCCTCGGCGCCGCGAGCAGATCGCGATCAGCGGCGAAGCGGACTTCGAGCGCGTCGACCTCCTGGGGGCATCCGCAGCGCTCGAGTCGGCAGACTCGTCGTCATCCGAATCCTGACGCGAGCCCTGTACGCCGCCGGCCTGTTCGGCGAAACCGTCGCCACGTTCGCCTTCGCCCTGCTGATCGGTTACCTCGTCTACCGGATCCTGCCCGATTCGAGCGACGATCCCCGTCGTCCCGAGTGATCGAGCGCCGATAGTCGAGCGAACGACGTCGAATTTCATCGATCGTGAACGTTTTCCCAGAGTACCTGCGATAGTGAGACACTCGTGAGCACGCTCGGAGAAGTCGTGATGATCGCAGCGTTGGCCGGCGCAGCGACCGGGCTCGGCGCACTGCCGGTGTACGTGACCGAGCGGATCAGCCACCGCTTCTACGACGCCGCGCTCGGCCTCGCGGCCGGGATCATGTTCGGCGCGGCCGTCTTCGCGCTGGTCGTCCCCGGCCTCGAGTTCGGCTCGCTGTGGGAGGTCGTCGCCGGCGTTCTTCTCGGCAGCGTCTTCCTGTTGGCCGCGAACCGGCTCATCCCACACATTCACCTGCTCATCACGGGCGAGACGGACGGGACCTATCCGCCGATTTCGGGATCGGAGGTGGAACTCGAGGCCGCGCCGCCATCGTCGTCGCCGTCCGGCGAAGGGACCGACGCCGACGCGCGCGGCGAGGACGTCGTTCCCGCGCCGGACGACGACCTCCGGCAGGCGATTCTCGTTGGCAGCGCGATCACCATCCACAACGTCCCGGAGGGGCTGGCGATCGGCATCGCCTTCGCCGGCGGCCTCGAGAGCGTCGGGATCGCACTGGCGGTCGCGATCGCCGTCCAGAACGTTCCTGACGGCTTCGCGATGGCGATCCCGGCGAGTCAAACCGGCCTCTCGAAGCCGAAGACGATCCTCTACACGACGCTCTCCGGCGCGGTCCCCGAACCGATCGCGGCCGCGATCGGCTTCGCCCTCGTCGCGGTCGTCACCGGGCTCTTCCCGGTGGCGGCCGGCTTCGCCGCCGGAACGATGCTCGCGGTCATTTTCCGGGAGATGATCCCCGCGAGCCACGGCCACGGCTACGCCGACGAGGCCACGCTGACGTTCGTCGTCGGCTTCGTCGTGATGGTCGTCGTCGACGTCGGACTCGCCGTCTGAGCGCGGCAGGTACCGGCCGGCAACGGATCGCGAGTTCGAAGGGCCGATAGCGAAATCAGTCGCCATTAAGGTTCTTGCCACCGATTTATGCGATTTGACCACCCATGGTAAGAGGTATCATGACAAGAGGGAGCCAGACGTCTCGGCGGACGGTGCTTCGACTCGGCGGTGGCGCGGCCATCGCGGCCGCGCTCGCCGGGTGCGGCGGTGGTGGGGGACCGGACGGTAACGGAAACGGGAACGAGACCGGGAACGAGACTGGCAACGAGACTGCTAACGAAACCGGCAACGAAACCAGCAACGAGACTGCTAACGAAACCGGCAACGAAACCGGCAATGAGACTGCTAACGAGACGGAAGGAGGCAGTGGCGGTGGCAGCGCGATCGAACCCGGCACAGAGATCATGCTCGGCGGCGAGACTCAGGGCTGGCAGGGCCAAGAACCCCAACAGATCGCCGACCAAACGAACCCGACGCTGGTCCTGCAAGAGGGCGAATCCTACGATATCACGTGGGAGAACCTGGACGGCGCCGGCCACAACATCCAGATTCTCGACGACAACGACGAGGTCGTCGACGACTACGAGACCGAAATCATGACGGAGCAAGGGGAGACCCAGACCCTCTCGATCGATGAGGTCACCGGCGAGATGTCCCAGTACATCTGCGAGCCCCATCAGGCGACGATGAACGGCGACATCGAAGTCCAGTAACCGATCGCCGGCGACGGTCGCGAGCAGCGGCGAGAATCGTGACCGATAGCATCGACGGTCGAGCCGAGCGGTTACGGCGGTCAGTTCACGGTGTTTCTTTACGGACGGCCACGGAGGAGACCCATGCACGTCGTCGTCAACGCCGCCGCGAGCGCAGACGGTAAACTCTCCTCGCGGCGTCGCGAGCAGATCGCGATCAGCGGCGAAGCAGACTTCGAGCGCGTCGACCGACTCCGAGCCAACAGCGACGCCGTCGTCGTCGGCGTCGGAACCGTCCTCGCCGACGATCCGCACCTGACAGTGAAGGACGAATCGCTGTGCAACGAGCGCCTCGAGCGGGGCGAACCGAAACAGCCGGCTCGCGTCGTCGTCGATTCGAAGGGGCGCACCCCGACCGACGCCGCGGTGCTGGACGACGCGGCGGCGACCTACGTCTGTCTCAGCGAGGCCGCCCCAGTCGATACGCGGCTGGAGCTGGCCGACCGCGCGGAGCTCGTGACCGCCGGCGACGAGCGCGTCGACCTCCTGCGGGCGTTCGCGGCGCTCGAGTCGGCGGGCCTCAAGCAGATCATGGTCGAGGGCGGCGGCGAACTCATCTTCTCGCTGTTCGAGGCCGGGTTGGTCGACGAGTTACGGACGTTCGTCGGCCCGAAAGTCATCGGCGGCCGCGACGCCCCGACGCTGGCCGACGGCGAGGGGTTCGTCGAGGCGTTTCCGCAGTTGCGCCTTGAGCGCCTCGAGCGACTGGACGAGGGAGCATTGCTGTGCTGGACGGTGGAGCACTGAGAGACACCGCTTGGTAGGGGAGGGCGAGTAAATGCTACAAATGGACGCTCCTATTCGAACTCGGGCTCTCGATCCTCCACGAACGCCGCCATCCCCTCGCGCTGATCCGGCGTCCCGAACAGGCTGGCGAACGCCCGCTTCTCGTACTCAAGGCCGCTGGTCTGCGACCCCTCGTGGCGCTGGTTGAGTGCCTGTTTCGCGGCGCGCATCGCGACGGCTGGCTTCGCGGCAATCCGCGAGGCCAACTCGTCGACGGTCTCCTCGAGAGCGTCGTCGGCCACCACTTCGCCGAACAGGCCTGCCTCCGCCGCGGATTCAGCGTCCAGTCGCTCGCCGAGGAAGATCATGCGGCGGGCAGTCTCGTCGCCGACGAGTTCCGGCAGGCGCTGGGTCGCGCCCCAGCCCGGGATGATTCCGAGGTCGATCTCCGTGTTGCCGATGACAGCCGACTCGCCGGCGACGCGGAGGTCGCAGGCGATGGCCATCTCGCAGCCGCCGCCGAACGCGTAGCCGTTGACCGCGGCGATCGTCGGTGCGGGGAACGCCGCGAGCGTGTCGGCGACGTCGTGCCCGAGGGCGCCCCACTCCTGGGCTTCAGCGGTCGAGAGATCCTGCATGTAGCCGATGTCCGCGCCGGCGATGAACGCGTCGTCGCCGGCGCCGGTCAGGACGAGGGCGCGGGCGTCCTCGTCGGCCGCCTCAGAGATGGCCTCGCCCATCGCCTCGAGAGTCTCGACGTTCAAGGCGTTGAGCGCCTCGGGTCGATCGACCGTTATCGTTGCCACGTCTCCGTCCCACTCGAGTTCGACGGTCTCCCAGGACATACGCCGGGGTTCAATGGCCGCCGTGAAATCCCTTGGCACCGCGGTAGTCTTGGTCCATGAGCGCGGACGAAAGCGACCGTCGAGTCTGGACCCGTCACATCTTTCCTCGAGCGCGCCCTACTCGAGTCCATGGAACGAGCCACGTTCGGCGGCGGATGTTTCTGGTGTGTCGAAGCGGCGTTCAAGGAACTCGAGGGGGTCCAGTCGGTCACCTCCGGCTACGCCGGCGGCCATACCGAAGACCCGACGTACAAGGCGGTCTGTTCCGGAAAGACGGGCCACGCGGAAGTGGTTCAGATCGAGTACGATCCCGACGCGATCGCCTACGCGGACCTGCTCGAGGTCTTCTTCACGATCCACGACCCGACCACGAAGGACCGCGAGGGTCCGGACGTCGGCAGCCAGTACCGGTCGGCGATCTACGCCCACGACGACGACCAGCTCGAGACCGCCGCGGCGTTCGCCGCGGAACTCGAGAACGAGGGCCTCTACGACAGGATCGTCACCGAGATCGAGCCGTTCGAGACGTTCTACGAGGCCGAGGAGCACCACCAGGACTACTTCGAGAAGAACCCCAACGACGCCTACTGTTCGATGCACGCGGCCCCGAAAGTCGAGAAAGTTCGGGAGAAGTTCGTCGAAGAGACTCCCGCCGACGCCTGACGTTTCGGCACCGCTTTCATTGCATTCGTTCCGGTTCGTATTCAGTCCTGATCCATTTCATGCCCGTTACCGAGACACCGGTTACTGGGTTTTGCGTGCTGTCGCGGCGGCTCCGAGACAGATCGCGACGAGCGCACCGTACGCGCCGAATCCGGGCGTCCCACTGGCGGAACCAGACTGATCAGACTCGGAACCGGGGTCGGTCACGGTCACCGTGATCGGTTCAATCGACTGTTTCCGGTCGTTCGACGAGTTGTCGTAGTAGTAGATCGACTCCGCGCCGATCGAGTAGTCGCCGGGTTCGTTGAACCGCATTCGGACCCGGAGCGACTGCTGTTCGCCACCGGAGACGGTAACAAAATTCGTCGAACTCCGGCTCTCGACGCTCCCGCCTTCGACGCCGGCGATCGAGACACCGGTCGAGGGTAGATCTAGCTGGAGGCGGGCATCGACCGATCGGTCCGGGACATTGTTCGTAATACTGAACGTGACGATCGACGTCTCGCCCGCTTCGATCGTTCCGAGATTCGACGTGAGCTCGACCGACGCGTCGGGGTCGACCGAGACCACGCGTGATGTTTGATTTGCAACACCGTCTTGGCTAGTCGCGGTTACCGTTACCGTATGATCGCCGGCGTCGTCGAACGTGTGTGTGACGGACGCACCCGTGTAGTCCATGTTCCCGTCGCCGTCGACGTCCCACTCATACTCATCAGTATCGTCATTGGAACGCGCCTCGAGTCTGACGGACGATCCCGCGATGGGATCCTCTGGATCGACCGTGATAGCTGCCGACGGCTTCGGAAGAACAGTAACCACGCTCGACCGTTCGACCCGGTGTCCCGAATCGTCGGCGACGATCAGCGTTACCTCGTGGCGGCCGAGTTCCGAGAACGACCGATTGATCGACTCGCCGCGTTCGGTTTCGCCGTCGTCGAACTGCCAGATGTACTCCGAAATAGTTCCGTCCGGATCGGTCGATCGGCTCGCATCGAAGGTGATAGGACGATTCCGACCGACAACATTGGACGACGTATCCAGCGAAGGCACTGGTGGCATACTGACCGCTATCGTTGTGCTGTTCGTCGTGCTCGTGCCCCCGTTGTCAGTCACTTTCAGACGGACTGTGTAACTCCCATCGGAATTATAGGTGACGGTCGTCGTTTGGCCGTCGTTGGCGTCGTAACCGTCGCCGTAGTCACCGTCACCGTCGGTATCCCACTCATAGGATATGATTGTGCCATCGGGATCACTGGAATTGCTAGCATCGAGCGTAATTTCGTCGGTAGGTGTCGGCTTCGCTGGTGAGACAGTGAATCTAGCCGAGGGGGCAGGATTCTCGACGGTGACTTGCTGGGTCTGAGTGGCTGTTTTGCCACCATTATCTGTTACTCTGAGTCCGACCGTATAGGTGCCTCCAGTATCGAATTCGATAGTCGTTGTTTGACCGTCATTGACGTCGTAACCGTCGCCGTAGTCGCCGTCACCGTCGGTATCCCATTCATAGGACATGATCGTGCCATCGGGATCACTCGAGTTACTGGCGTCGAGGGTGATCGTGTCGTCGGGATTCGGCGTCTCAGGTGAATACTCGAACGAGGCCGAGGGGGCAGGGTTCTCGACGGTGACTTGCTGGGTCTGAGTAGCTGTTTTGCCACCATTATCTGTTACTCTGAGTCCGACCGTATAGGTGCCTCCAGTATCGAACTCGATAGTCGTTGTTTGACCGTCGCTGGCGTCGTAACCGTCGCCGTAGTCGCCGTCACCGTCGGTATCCCATTCATAGGACATGATCGTGCCATCGGGATCACTCGAGTTACTGGCGTCGAGGGTGATCGTGTCGTCGGGGTTCGGCGGTGACGGAGAGTAGGTAAATGATGCCTCGGGTGCTGGATTTTCGACGGTAATCTGTTTTCTGATCGTATCCGTATTTCCTTGATCATCGATGACTCTGAGTCCGACCGTGTAGGTGCCCCCAGTGTCGAACTCGATAGTCGTTGTTTGACCGTCGCTGGCGTCGTAACCGTCGCCGTAGTCGCCATCACCGTCGGTATCCCACTCGTAGGATGTAATCGAACCATTGTCGCTCGAGTTACTGGCGTCGAGGGTGATCGTGTCGTCAGGATTCGGCGTTTCGGGCGTATAGTCGAACGACGCGGTCGGCGACGAAGAGGTAATCGATTTGATATCGGCGTTTGATGCTCCCAGCGTCGCGCTTCCGCTGATCCCCGCGACGACCGGTATGAATAACAGAATATAAGCGATGAAAATAAACGTAGTCCGTATCATGGCAGCCGATATTCGTGATGATCCGTGCTAAAGAGCGTAGTCATTGTGTTCTCGAACGATCTGATGACATGTTGATAAATAATCATGAGTGGACCGTTATCGGTCGAATGAACGAGCGATCAGTACCGCCGCTGTTGACAACAGAACGCCAAGAATCGCCGGCGTCGTGAACCCGCCGGAGAGTGCGTTCGCGTCGTCGCTCTCGGCGTTAGACTCGTCGTTCGGCGTCGTCGGCTCTTCAACATCGAAGGTAAAGCTCAGGCCGTCAATCTCCCGCGAACGGTCCTCGTGGCCCTCGGGCCAGTACTGGATGTCCGCGGTGACGGTTCGTTCGCCGGTCTCGTCGCTGTACACTTCGGCAGCGATATCCTTGATATTCGCTCCGGGTGAAACGGTAAAGCGACTGGTGACCATTCCGGCCCCGCTGGAGGTGAAATCAGACCCTCCGGAAATCGTCACGCCGCTGGGAACGCTCATCGTGATGTGGACAACGACGGGGCAGTTCGCAGTCGGACTGACCTGAAATCCGCCCGAGATTCGTCCCGGACTACCCGTCTCAACGGTCGTATCGCTGGCGTGTAACCGCGCCTGTTCCATCTCCGGTTCGTTTGCACCGGGTTCGCAGACCGCGTCCGCTGGTTCAGACGACTCGTTGGCGGTCGTTTCGTTCCCTTGAACGGCGAGAGCGGGGGCAGTTGCCGAGACGAGAACCATTCCGACGATTGCCACAACGAGAAGTAACCGATAATTTATATCATTTAATTTGAATTTCTCCTGGTCCATTATGTTTTGTTAGAGGGACACTCAATTCTTAAACATTCCTATGTGAGAGATCCAACACTTCATATATGGCGTCTTTATAGATTACTTATCGTGAATGTAGATCTAATAGATGGCAAGAAAAGTTTGTACTCAGATAGGTCAAAATAACACACATTATGCAGAAGAGATGGAAGGCAGGGCAACTAGTTAGTTCGAAAGACACTTCCGTCACCGACGATCGTGATCAATCTTCACCGGGAGACCTACTCCTGAAAACGTCGTTGCGACCATCCCAGCCACGACCTCGAGTCCGATTTTGTGTCCGTGACGTGGCTCTCACACTCACTAACGACTGGGTTCTCCTGTCAGATCGGCTGAAACAGAATCGTCCCGAGAGCAGCCGCCCGGAGTCCAATTTGGAAAACAGCCACTGAAGAAGTCTTCTCGGACCCTGAATTCAATGTACCCCATTATATTCGAGTTTTCCAGATATTCGTGCCCTAATACCCACTATATCACAATTATTTCTCGGTCAAAAGGCTTTATTATTGTATGTATCATAACTTCTGTCAGAGTGGCGATAACATATACCGAGACGAACGATAACCGCGACGTATCCATCGTGGTCCTGTGACACTGTACCTCTGTGGATCCCACGACACGCCGGTACCCGACCCTGACACCATGCTACAATCCTCGGCTGTCACCATTTCTTCGGACGGGCGCTGTTCGCCAGTAGCTGCCGTACAACGGCTGTAGTCGCCGTATGGTGGTGTCTCCCTCGAGACCCGCCGCCACCACAGCGCGGCTGACTCGGTCTGTATTCACTCGAAGGGTCCAGATTGAATACCCTTCTCGGCGTCCGTTCCGACGGATCATGTCAATCGGAAAACTCGGCCCCGAAAACGTCGTCACGACCAGCCCCGACAGCGACCTCGAGGAGGCCACGCAGACGCTCGAGAACGAAAACGTCGGCGCGATCGTCGTCACCAAGGACGACGAACCGATCGGAATGCTCACCGACCGCGACGCCGCGCTCGCGATCCACGACCACGACGACGTCGGCTCGCTCTCGGTCGAGGAGATCATGACGGAGGATCCGACGACGATTCACGCGGACGACGATCCGCTCGCGATTTCGGAAGCGATCAAAGAGCACAACGTGCGCCGGTTCCCGATCGTCGATGACGACGGCGAACTGGCCGGGATCGCGACGCTGGACGACCTGATCGCGACAATTGGCGAGGAACTCGACAACGTCGCCGACACGATCGAAGCCCAGTCACCCGACTACAGTCCGTAGCGACCGTCGATTTTTCAGCCTCCGGACGTCTCGCGTCGCTCGTCCGCCGTCCGATTGTGAAAGGTACCTCCCGCTCGAGCACGTGGTCCGACTATGAACAGTCGATCGACCCATCCGGACGTCCTCGTCATCGGCGGCGGCGCGACCGGCACGGGACTCGCCAGGGACCTCGCGCTGCGGGGCGTAGACGTGACGCTGGCCGAACGCGACGGACTCTCGGCGGGCGCCTCCGGACGCTCGCACGGCCTGTTGCACAGCGGCGCCCGCTACGCTGAGAGCGATCCCGAGGGCGCCCGCGAGTGCCTCGAGGAGAACCGCATCCTCCGCGATATCGGCGGCGCGTGCGTCCGCGAGACCCGCGGGCTGTTCGTCCAGTTGGCCGAGGACGACCCGGACTACTTCGAGGCAAAGCGCGCGGCCTGCGAGGACGTCGGAATTCCGGTCGACGTGATCGACGGTGAGACGGCTCGAGACGCGGTTCCGGGACTCAGCGACGAGGTCGAACGCGCGATGTGGGTTCCCGACGGGGTCGTCGTCCCGTCGCGGTTGGTCGCGGCCAACGCGGCGGCCGCTCGGGACTGCGGCGCCGACATCCTGCCGCACGCGCCCGTCACCGAGATAACCGTCGACGACGGCCGCATCGCGTCGGTCTCGCTTGGCGGCGACGCCGGGAGGACCCTCGAGCCGACGTACGTCGTGAACGCGACGGGCGCCCACGCCGGCCGAATCGCGGCGATGGCCGGCGTCACCGTCCCGATGCGCCCGGCGCGGGGCGTCATGGTCTCGGTCGAGTACGACGGCCTCGAGCCCGTCCTCAACCGCTGTCGCGACCCGGCCGACGGCGACATCGTCGTCCCCCACGAGGACGAGGCCGTGCTGGGAACGACGAGCGTTCCGGTCGACGATCCGGACGACTACGAGCGGGCCGACTGGGAAATCGAGCGAACGATCGAGGAGTGCGCGACGATCCTCCCGGCCGTTACCGAGGCGGAACGGGTTCGAACGTGGTGGGGCGTGCGGCCGCTGTACGAACCCGAGGAGGCCGCTCGGGGCGGACGCGGAATTTCGCGGGGCTTTCACCTGCTCGATCACGCCGCCGACGGGAACGAGCGGACGTCCTCATCGGCGCTGGGTTCCGACGGCGTCGAGAACTTCGCCAGCATCGTCGGCGGGAAACTGACGACCTACCGCCGGATGGCCGAGGCGACCGCGGATCTCGTCTGCGATCGACTGGGCGTCGACGCCGAGTCGGCCACCGCGACGACCGAACTCCCGGGCGCGTCGGATCCGTCGACACTCGACGAGTACGTCCGCGAGTTCGACGGGCAGGGGCCGACTGACGCGGATCTCGTCGGTGCCGGTCGCTGACACGTCGGTATCGGCCGCGACCTATAGAATCGCGTCAGCGACCGCCGACGAGCCCGCGCGTGACCGTCCGCAACGACTGGGTCACTTCTGCTGGATGCGGGAGTCCGAGCCGGTAGCGAACCCGATCCTCCCGTTTGAGCGGGTCGAAGACGACGGGTTCCTCGAGATCCCAGATTCGCGCCGGCGACGCGCGGACGCCGCGGCGCTCGAGGACGGCGTTGGCCGCGCGGCGACCGGCCTCGTTGGCCGATTCCATGGAGGCCAGATCGGCGTTCGTTCGGATGTAGTCGCCGGCCAGCGCGAGGTTCGAAACGCCGACGTCGGCGGGCGGCCGATTCCGCAGCGAGCCGACAGTATTGATCAACAGCGGCGAGCGGTTCTCGACACCGGTGGCGACGGCGTCGCCGTCTTCCCGTTGCGTCTCCGACGCACCGCCGGTCTCGACGATCGCCGGGTCGAGGAACCAGTCGACGAGCATGTCGTCTCGCAGCCGCTCGTCGGGTCCGTTCAGGTGGGTTTTCAGCTGTTCCCAGACTTCCGCGGCGATCTCCTCGCGGCTGCACCGTCTGGCTGGCTTCTCGTACAGGATTCCCGGCGTCTCCCAGTCGGAGGCAATCACCGAGAGGACGCCCGCGACCTCGTCGTCGCGGTCCTCGAGGTCGTAGTCCGATCCCGACCAGAACTGGCGCTGGGAGATCGACGTCAGCGCCCACGGAGCGTCGGCGTAGACCTGGTGGCCCCGCGACAGCGCGACGTCTTCGGTCAGGTAGAACTGGATCCCGTTCATCCAGGCGGTGTCGAGGCGCTCGATCCGGCCGAGTGCGGGCGCGGTTCGGGTCAGTTCGGGAGTGAGCAGCCGGGGCGCGACGTCGACGGGGACGGCGAGGACGTAGTCGTCGGCCTCGATCCGCTCGGGAGACGGCCCGTCGGCGTCGCGCTCGGAGCCGACGAGGGCGCCGGTGACGCGGCGACCATTGAACTCGAGTCGCCGAATCGGCATGTTCGGCCAAAATTCGACGCCGAGGGACTCGAGGTGGCACACCCACGGATCGATCCAGGCCGCGCTGGTCGGCGCGTTCAGGATCCGTTCCGTGGGGCGGGTCGGATCGAGTTGGCCGAACAGCAACTGCAGGTAGATTGCGCCGATCGTCCTGGCGCTGCCGACCTGCGGGCGCAACGCGACCAGCGACTGCGTCGCGAAGGCGAGGCGGTCGCGAAGCGCCTGCGAGCGGTTCTCAGCGTCGATGAACTCCCACCACGAGATGTCGTCGAACTCCTCGATTCGACGCCGCTCGCAGGCGGACAGGAAGTACAGGAGCCGCTCGAGCAGGAACCGAACGTCGTCGGCGGGCAGGTCCTCGGCGAACGCCGGGCGCAGCGCCTCGAGCCAGCCCCTCACGGTGTCCGGCGTTCGGGTATCGGCGATCCGCCCCGGGCCGGTCTCGCTCGCGACGAGGGTCGCTTCGGTCTCGACGAGGTTGTCCGCGACGGTGCCGTCGCCGTCCGGGATGCGATCCATCGTGTCGATGACGTGGCGGTAGAACGCCGGAAAGAACCGGAAGCCGTGTTCGCCGTGTAACGGCGCCGGTCCGTCGTCGATCGGAATCGATCGCGCCTTGCCCCCGAAGCGATCGGTGGCCTCGAAGACCGTCACCTCGAGCCCCCGCTCGGCGAGTTCCTGGGCCGCGGTGAGACCGCCGATTCCGCCGCCGAGTACGGCAACGTCTGGCATCGGTCGAGACTGGGGTCGCCAGCGGAGTAAACGGCGTCCCTAACGACGGTGGGTCGACGACAGGCGCGGGTCTCGCGTCGTTTGTCGAGCCGTCGACGGCCCGTCAGACAGGATCGGATCGAGACTGGAGACCGGCGCGCTTACGCTCAAAACTCCTCGTGCACGTTCGACCAGATGCCGAGCGACTGGTCGTTCGAGCAGTCGATATCGACGCGGAACTCGTGGTTGTCGTCGAGGCCGATACCGATGTGATCGAACGTCGCTACGTACCGCGACGCGTGGTGGCGACCCCGTCGAACGCCGACGGTCTCGCTGGCGAGTCCGGCGTCGGTCAGCCGATCGAGTTTTCGATAGGTCGTCGAGAGGGGGAGATCGACCGCTTCGGCGATCTCGGGAACGGTCTTGGGCGCCTCGAGAATCGCGATGATCTCCCGGCAGTCAGCATCGTCCAGCGCGGCAACGACGCCCGCGAGATCGGCGGCGTCCTCGGACGATGAGAACTCGAGTGGCATGGACTGCGACCACGTTAGAAGCGAAGCCTAAAGACACGTTTGGTCCCGAAAGCACCGGATGTGTCGGCCGCGAGCCGCGACGGGTGGGTCAACTACATGTAGGATCGGCCCGACGGGCCGCGTATGAGCGACGAGACGCCCGACTCGACGGTCGAGAACACACCGGGACAGGGACGGACGCCCGAACCGGAACGGATCGAACCCGCGGCGCCCGAGGAGTTCGGCCTCGTACAGGTCTGGTGGGGCGACGGGAAGGGGAAGACGACGGCCACGCTCGGCATGGGAATGCGCGCCGCGGGTCACGGCTACCGCGTGCACATGCTCCAGTTCATGAAGGGCGGCGCCTCGAGCGTCGACGCCGTCCGCGGCGAGTACAACGCCATCGCAGCGCTGCCGGGGATCAGCTACGAGAACCTCGGCCACTACGGCTGGCACGGGATGGAAGACGGCAGCGACGAGGAAGATCACGCGGCCCAGGCCCAGGCGGGCCTCGAGCGCGCCCACGAGTTGCTCGAGGCGGCCGGGGAGACCGACCTCGGCGCGCCGATCAGTCTCGACGCGGAGCCGGAAGCGGGAATGCACATGCTGATTCTCGACGAGGTGCTCTACGCCGCGGATCGCGGCCTGCTCTCGGAGGACGACGTCCACGGCCTCATCGACGCGAAACCCGACGGCCTCGAGTTGGTGCTCTCTGGGAGCCACGCGGAGCCGACGTACCTCGAGGACCGCGCCGATCTTATCACGAACGTTCGAAAAGTGAAACACCCGATCGACGACGGCCAGCGGGCGCGGCGCGGAACTGAGTTCTGAGCGGCAACAGCGGCCGCTCGAGCGAAACCGTCGGTTTGGCGACCGTGTTACTATTCTCCTACCAACACAATTAATATCAATTCCTGAGAACGGATCGACGTTCAATGGGTGCAATTCGGGTAGACGGGCTGGGGAAGTCCTACGGAGCCGTCGAGGCGGTGGCCGACATGAGTTTCACCGTCGAGCGCGGGGAGTTGTACGGGTTTCTCGGCCCCAACGGCGCGGGCAAGACGACCACGATCAGAACGCTGACGGGCCAGATTCAGCCGGACGCGGGGACGGTTCGTGTTCTCGAGACCGATCCGGCGACCGAACCGATCGAAACCAGGGAGCGAGTCGGGATCCTGCCGGAGCAACAGTCGCCGCCGAGCTTCCTCACGCCGCGGGAGTACCTCGAGTTCGTCGGGGACGTTCGCGGCCTCGATTCCGACCGAGTCGCCGAGCGGACGGCCGACTGGGCCCGGCGGCTCGGCTTCGAGAACAAACTCGACACGCTTCACACGGACCTCTCGCGGGGCCAACAGCAGAAGGTGATGATCACGCAGGCGTTCCTCCACGAGCCCGACGTGGTCTTCATCGACGAGCCGCTGGCGAACCTCGATCCACTGGTCCAGGAGCAGGTCAAGCGCTTCCTCGTCTCCTACGCCGCCGGCGACAACGCCGTCTTCGTCTCGACGCACAACATCGACGTCGCCGAGGAGATCTGTACGCGGGTCGGCATCGTCGCCGACGGTCAAATCGTGACCGAGCGGTCGCTCACCGGAGACGGCGACGGTGTGGGTGGCGAGACCGGCAACGACGAATCGCTCCTCGAGGTGTTCCTCGAGCGCGTCGAGAGCGAGGACGCTCGAGACCTGCCCTCGCTCGAGCAGATCGACGCATGAGCGGGGCGACGACCGACCGATCGGGACCCTCGACGCGGCGGCTGCTGGGCGTGCTCTTCCGCGAGGAGTGGCGGCTGCACACCCAGCTGTTCGGCGGCTGGCGGTTCGCGCTCTTCCCGGGGGTCATCGCCGCCCTCGCGGTGGGGGCGACGGTCGCCCTACGGGAGACGGGGACCGCGGACGGGACGATTCTGACGGGGCTTCACGTCCTCGCGCTCGGCTTCGGTCTCTACAGCGGGACCGCCGGGTTTGCGGGTTCCGACATGCTCGAGAACGTGTTCGGCGAACTCTCGCTGATCCTCTCGTCGTCAACGACGCTTCCGCTGTCCCGGCGGCGCCTGCTGGGCGTTTTCCTGTTGAAGGACGCGCTGTTCTATGCGGTCGCGTTCGTCCTGCCGATGGCGCTTTCGAACGCCGTACTGGTCGACCGTCTCGCAGCGGCGCCGGCCGCGGTGGGGGCGCTGTGGCTCTCGCTGTCGCTGGCGTTCGCCGCCGGGATGGCTCTGACTGTCGCGCTGATCGCGGTCCGGACCCGCGACGTGCCGACGTGGGCTATCGCCGGCGCGATCGTCGTCGTCGCCGGCGCGGCGTGGCTGACGGGAACCGGCGGGGCCGTCTGGAACGCGTTCGTGCCGATCGAGGGGGGACCAGCCAGTGTGCTCAGACTGGCGGTCGGAACCGGAGTCGTCGGCGCGGCGTCGCTCGCCCTGTACGATCCGACCTACGGCCGGCCGTCGCGGACCGCCAGCGATCGGTTCGCCCGCCTCAGCGACGCGCTTCCCGTGGAGGCGATCGGCGCCGACAGCGCGCTCGTCTCGAAAACACTGCTCGATCTGGCCCGGTCGTCCGGCGGCGTCATGAAACCGTTCGTCTCCGCGGCCATCCTGCTGGCGCTGGTGGCCGCGCTCGTCGGCGTCGTCGACTCGATCACCGGGATCGCGCCGGCGCCGGGCATCTTCTTCGGCGGCGTGCTGGGACTGACCGCGTTTACGACGTACAACTGGCTGACCCAGTTCGACTCGCTCGAGGCCTACCTCGCCTACCCCGTCTCGATCGACGACGTCTTCCGGGCGAAACGGGTCGCGTTCGTCCTCGTCGGCGCACCGACGGTCGCGGTGCCGTACCTCGCGGCCGTGATCTGGTTCGAAGCGACGCTCGTCGACGCGGTCGTCGGCGCGATCCTGCTGGCGGGCTACGCGCTGTACTACTACGGGCTGACCGTCTACATCGCCGGCTTCGATCCCAACGAGTTCCTCTTCGACGCCGTGCGGTTCTCGCTGTTCACGCTCGGGGTGGGGGTCGCGCTCGTTCCAACGCTGGTGACCGGGTTCGTCGTGGTGCCGCCCACTGGGAGCGTTGCGGTGGCACTGGGGGTGGCCGGAATCGGGTTCGGTGTTGTTGGGATGGTGCTCTCGAGTCGTGCCGGACCGCGGTGGGAGCAGCGGTCTCGAAACGAATAGCGGAATTATTGGTTCGAACTCGTCGATAAGACACTCCACCGTTGCACGTGAAGACCGGCAGTTTAGACCATTAGAGCCGCCAAAATAGATATCAAACGCGAGGTGGGAAACGTTTGAATGGGTGGTGTGTGGTGAATCCTACTCCGACTATTTCGACGGTTACACGAGCCCCTGCTCCTCCGCGGTTTCCCAGAGTGAGTCGAGGTTCAGACTACCGCTCAAATGCAAATTGTCCAGTGTCGAAAGCGCACCATCGATCGAAACATCGACCTGATATTCGTAGTATATCCCACCACTCCTGCCTTCGTTACGCTTCGTTCGATCGAGAATCCCGAGCATCGAGAGTTCGGCTAAGTGATTGTGAAACGCCCTGCCGCCGAGAGGATCACGGTCGGTCGCGACCGCGAGATCGGTATACTGTTCGTAAAGTCGTTGCTTTTGAAATGGCACTTCAGACGGTTCCGCAATCGTCGATGCGACTACAGCCAAGAGTGTGAGATGTCCGTGAGAGGTCAACTCTTTCATGCTCTCTTCGATCCGCTGCTTTTCCAGCAACTGTTTCGCCTCGCGAACGTGATCTTCTGTAACGATAGAATCGTTTCGTCGACGGGCTAGATCACCCGCCTCGAGAAGGAGGTCAAGTCCTTGACGGGCACTTCCCTTATCTTGCGCGGCAAACGCTGCACACAACGGAACAACATCTTCCTCGAGAATGCCGTCTTTGAACGCTAACGTTGCACGTCGTTCGAGAATGTTCTGGAGTTCGTTCGCGTCATATGGCGGGAAGTGTAGTTCGCGTTCACACAGCGTGTCTTCGACGCGCGGATCGAGTTTCTCTCGATATTTGAAATCGTTGCTGATCCCGATAATCCCGATTCGAGCGCGTTCTATTTTCTCGTTACTGCGAGCACGCGGAAGTTGATAGAGGATCGAATCGTCGTCGCCAATGTAATCGACTTCGTCTAAAACGATCAAAATCGTCCCACCGATTCGGTCGAGTTCCGTCCACAGCTTTTCGTAGACCGCGTTCAACGGATACCCAGTTCGACTGATTTGATCAGACGGATCCCGTAAGGTATTGACGAGTGCAACGGCCACGCGATAGCTACTAGTCAGATCCTCGCAGTTGAGATAGACAGTGGTGACTGAGAGGTCATCGTACTGTTTTGCGTCCTCCTCGAGATGGTGAAGAAGATATTTCGTCGCCGCTGTCTTGCCGACACCAGTCTTCCCGTAGAGGAAAATATTTCGAGGCTGTGAACCGTTGATGACAGGCTGTAGGTACGCGGTGTATTGCTCGATTTCGTCGTCGCGTTCCTCGAGCGATTCGGGCTGATAATCGTCGTGCAAGACGTTTTCATCCTCGAAAATAGCTTCGGACCGCTCGAAGAGCGTCATTATATGTTAGCTATTTTACTGCCCAATAAAACAATTGGTTCGAACGTTGCAAACGGTTCATTCGTTACTGTCGATTGAGGACAGAGACACACCACCCATTCAATCGTTAGAGTGCGATAGAGCAGCCCCTCAAATAATATAGCATATAGTATAGAAAATATTTATGTAGTCTGGGGAAAATAGAATCCGTAGTGCTAGTTCTTTGAGAACGTTTGAATTGGTGGTATGTTATTCGACTAGGCTATCCATCGAGGAGAAAAGAGGGCAAAATGGCAGATAGTCACTCTGCTCTTCCGTATTACGTTTGAATTGGTGGTGGGTGGGGTTCGATGATTATGCCGGTTTTCGAGTGATAACGAATGAATGGGTGGTGTGTCTCCGTCCCCAATCAAAACCGAGAGCTCTCGGGACATCCGAGGATATGACTTCCGCACTCCTCACTCGGCTACCGAAAGAATCTGCCTGTGGGATCGAGCGTCACGCGGTCGGTCGCGGAACCGGGATACGTCGAATCGATAGGACGATAGGCCATCGAGCGTGAGTAGGGATCAACGCGAATGACCAGAACGCTGCTCGTCGCCGGGACCGCGAGCCACGTCGGCAAGTCGACGGTCGCCGCCGGACTCTGTCGACTGCTCGCCGATCGGGGCGTTTCGGTCGCCCCGTTCAAGGGACAGAACATGAGCAACAACGCTCGAGTGGTCGTTCGACCCGAAGCAGCGGCCGGCGACGACCGAAGCGACACCGACGAGAGCGACGAACCAGACGTCGACAAGTGGGGCGAGATCGGCGTCTCCCAGTTCGTCCAGGCTCGAGCGGCTCGAGTCACGCCCACGACCGACTGTAATCCCGTCCTGCTCAAACCCCGCGGCGACGGGGAGAGCCAACTGGTCCTGCAGGGACGGGCCCACGAACACGTCCCGGCCGGCCGGTACTACGAGGAGTTCTGGGACGAGGCCCGCGAGGCCGCCGAGGAGTCCTACCGGCGACTCGCGGCCGACCACGACGTGATCGTGGCGGAGGGCGCCGGCAGCATCGGCGAGATCAACCTCCACGATCGGGACCTCGCGAACGTCGAAACTGCGCAGTTCGCCGACGCCGACATCCTCCTGCTGGTCGACATCGAGCGCGGCGGGGCCTTCGCCAGCCTCTACGGCACCATCGAGCTCCTGCCGGACTCGCTACGCGAGCGGGTCGTCGGCGCGGTCATCACCAAGTTCCGCGGCGACCGGTCGCTGCTCGAGCCCGGTATCGAGGAGATCGAGTCAAAGACGGGCGTGCCGATCCTGGGCGTCCTCCCGTACGACGATCCCGGCCTGCCCGAGGAGGACAGCGTCGGCCTCCCGTCGAAAAGCGAGCGCGGCGTGCTGGGCGACGACGACGGTGTTCCCGACGAACGCCGACTCACGGTCGCCGTCCCCCGTCTCCCCCGAATTTCGAACGCGACGGACCTCGAGGCGCTGGCCGCGGCGCCGGGCGTCTCGGTCGCGTTCGTGCCGGTCGACGCGGAATTGGCGACTGAAGAGCGGGCGACAGCCAGTACTGATCCCCTCGCAGCCGTCGACGCCGACGCGATCGTCCTCCCGGGAACCAAGAACACGGTCGACGACCTGCTGGCGCTCCACGAGGCCGGCTTCGCCGACGCGCTCGCGGCGTTCGACGGGCCGATCGTCGGCGTCTGCGGCGGCTACCAGCTACTCGGGGAACGGATTACGAACGCGGATCTCGAGGGGACCGGCGACGACGCCGTCGTCGAGGGACTCGGGCTGTTGCCGGTCGAGACGCGGTTCGAGGGGACCAAGCGCGTCGAGCAGACGACGGTCCCCGTCGACGGGTCAGCGTCGCCGCTGCTTTCCGGCGCCGACGGCACCGCGTCGGGCTACGAGATCCACGCCGGACGGACGCGTGTGCTCGAGGAGAAAGCCCAAGAAATCGTCCGACCGCTCGGCGACTCGAGCGCGGCCCACGGACGGGTGCTCGGGACGTACCTCCACGGCCTGTTCGACAACGAGGCGGTCCGAACGGCGTTTCTCGAGGCTGTCGCGTCGGAGGCGGGAGTGGATCGCCCGCGTCGCAACGGTGAGACGGCCGGATCGACACCGTACGACCGCGCCGCGGAACTGGTCGGCGAACACGTCGATCTCGAGGCGCTCGGTCCGCCGTTCGATTCGTGAGTTCGAGTCGCGGGCGATCGAGCGAATCGCTACGGGCGACAGGACGGAGTCGGCACAACGACGGCTTCGCGTCGGGTTACGTCGGCTCCGAACGGTAGGTTCCGAGCAGTTCTTCGAGGATGATACACTCCTGATCGGTCGACTCGTAGTGGGTGTCGATGAACCGCTCGGCGGCCTCGTAGTCGCCTCGAAGCCCGTGTTTACGAACGGTGATCACGGCGTCGAGGAAGAAGGTTCCACCGTCGGCACCCAGCGCCTTCGCGTGATCCTCCTCGGAGATGTCGAGTTCGGTCTTGATCTCGTCGAAGTTGAACGTCTTCACCTCGTGATCGTTGTTGAGCAGCGTGAGGACGTACTCCGCGGAGAAGCGGTAGAACTCGGATTTGCTCTCGAACATACCGTCGTCGACCAGTTCGTCGATCGTCTCGACGACCTCGTCTGGGTACCTGACGGTATCTTTGGCCATACCGTTACGGTGTTCGCTGCGGGCTAATGATTGTTTCGAAGAATTGTACGTCCCGTTACAAGAATCGGCGACAGACTCGGCGTTCGTATCGAATCTCGAAACGGGACGAACGTTAAAGGACGCGGGACGGATCCCTCCACACGAACAGCTGTGATCGACGTGTCCCTCGGGTTCCTCCTCAGTTCCCTCCCTTGGTGGTTAGCGGCGCCGTTGATCCAGATCGCGGTGCTCGTCGTCGGCATGGCGTTAGACGAGACGTACGTCAACCGGACGACGATCCTGATGGGGGCGCTGGCGACGCACATCCACATCTTCGTCGCCGGCGAAGCCGGCCTGCTGGTCTCCATCTACGCCGACGCGGGACTGGCCGTCGGCGCCTACGGGCTGTATGCCTACGTCATCGACGGCTACGTCGCCACCTGGTTTCGACTGCTCGCCTACTACGTCTACTCGCCGCTATCGGTCTTTCTCGTCATCCTGACCGCCGGCCCCACCCTGATCGGCGTCGAACCGCTGGTCGTCCTCGCGCTGGCCGGGGCGGGGTACGCCAACTTCCAGTTCCGCGAGTACCTCCGGCCCGATCAGCCCTTCTACTTCGGTCCGCGAACCCAGGAGGAGTTCGACGCCATCCTCGAGACCGAAATCGGTGCGGGATCGCCGGCTGACGACAACGCTCCCGGTGCTGAAACCGCTGGTGGCGGCGTCGCCGATCCCGAGGCAGCCGCCGGCGGAGCGGAAACGGGAGCGGCCGCGGAAACCGCCTCGAGTCCCGCCGGACCGAACACCGCCGGGCAGTCGGCGTCCGGACAGAACGCAACCGGGCAGCAGACGGCCGGCCAAGGGGGAACGAGCGCCAACGTGTTCGACGATTCCGAGTCCGCCGAAGACGGGGCGGAGTTCGACCACCCGGGTGCCGAACCGGCCGCCGCGTCCGACTCGAGCGAGCGCGGGATCCTGCCGAAGTTCATGCGCCGACTCTAATCGGGTCGAGGGGGTTTTTGCTGAGTCGGGAAGACAGCGGATCTACGCAGCAGACGCGTTCTAAACGTGTAGTTCCGGGTTTACACCGTTTAGAATGTGTGCACTGTTTAGAATGTGTAGACGGTGTTCATGCCAGCGGTACTTCATTACGGGAGGACGGGTGAACGGTCCGAGGCGGCCCGTCGGCAGCGAACTATCGTCGAGCGACGGAGAGGAGAACAACTCCGTCTAGACACCAATCGCGGCGGCCATCGAACGCGGCGGTTGCTGTGCGGACGTCGTAACCGATCAGGATATCCAGTACCAGTACGCTTTTATTCCGCGCAAATCTTTTCCTGAAGTGACGCTTTCAGGCGGTCACGAAATCCGCGTTCCAACATCAAATGTCCCCCGAGATCCGTTCCGGTCCGATCGTACACATCTCGGCGTCTCACTCGGAGTCGCTCCAGGGACGGCTTTGCGAAGCATCTCCGGCCGGCGTTCGATCGATCACGCCAGCGGCCCTCGAGGACAATCTTGAGTCAGTCTTCGACGGGGAAAGCGAGTCCGACGCGGAGCCGTCGGTTCCCGCCGGGATCGTCCTCGAACTCGAGCGTCCCAAACGGGTGCGGACCGCCCTCGAACGGCTGTTCGAGGCGTGGCCGAACCCGCCGACGATCGTCGCCCCGCCGACCGGCGGTGAGACGCTCGCGGCGGCGGCGCTTCGGGGCGGCGCCGACGAGTACGCGCCCCTCGACGGCGACGGGGACCCGGTCCAGCGGATCGTCGATGCGATCCGTACGTTCGGCAGGGCAGTCAACGCCGGCGAGACCGCCGGCGAACCGACGTCCGCCACGGCGGCGAACGGTGCAGGCCCGGCGGTCGGCGTCTCCGCAGCCCCGGTCGAGAGTCAGCCGTCGACGGAATCGACCGGCGAGTACCACCGCATCCTGGCGAACGAGTTGCCCGACGAGGCCTTCGTCATCGCCGCCGACGGCACCTACCTCGAGGCGAAGATCCGGCCCGACGCCGCCGATCTCTACACGACGACGGCCGACGAACTGCCTGGGAAGAACCTCACGGAAGTGTTTCCCGACGACAGGGCCGCGGAGTTGCAGGCGTGTGTCGATCGAACGCTCCGGACCGGCGACGTCCAGTCGATCGAGTACGAGGCGAGAACGACCGACGGCTGCCGACGGTACGAGGGGCGGGTCGTCCCGATCGACGAACCGATCGACGGCCGGAACGCCGTCGTCTGGCTCGCCAGGGACATTACCGAGCGGATGCAGCGGGAGCGGGAGCTGCGATCGCGACGGGACGAACTCGAGACGCTCAACAGGATCAGCGCGGTCGTCGGGCGGGTGATCGATACGCTGGTCGAGGCACCCTCCCGGGAGGCCATCGAACGGGAGGTCTGCGACCAGCTCGTCGAGTCGGAGCTGTACTGCGGGGCCTGGATCACCGAGCGGACGGGCGAGGGGACCCTCGCCTTCCGAACCGGCGCCGGCGACGTGGACGCGTACCTCGACCGCGCGACGGAACTCGAGGAGGGCCACGCGTGTCTGGTCCAGCAGGCCGTCGAGACCGGCAGGATCCAAACGGAGACGAACATTCCGACGAGCGATTCGATACCCGAACCGCTTCGGGCTGCCGCCCGGGCGGACGGCGTCCGGTCCGCGATCGTCGCTCCGATCAGTCACAACGACTCGGTCTACGGCGTGCTGACAGTCCTCGCGGGCCGCGAAGACGCCTTCGGAGAGAGCGAGCGATCCGGATTCGGCCTGCTCGGCGAGACGATCGGCTTTACGATCATGGCCGTCAAGAACCGCCAGCTGCTGTTTTCCGACACGGTCGTCGAACTCGAGTTCCGAATCGACGGCGGCGATACCTTCTCGTTCGACCTCACCGAGCGGTACGACTGTACCGTCTCGCTCGAGTGGGCCGGGACGACGACGGACGGCCGTACCGTCCAGTACGTCACGATCGACGGCCTCGACGGCGAGACCGTCCTCGAGGAGGCCGAGGCACATCCGTCGATCGAGAACTGTCGGCTCATTCACGACGGCGGCGAGAACTGCTCGATCGAGATTCGCCTCACGAAGTCGGGGGTCCAGACGCTCGCGAACCACGGCGCGACGTTCCGCGAGGTCACCGTCGAAGACGGCGTCGGAACCTGTCTGATCGAGGTCTCGCAGGACGCGAACGTCCGCGAGATCGCGAAGGCGTTGACGGTGATCTACGAGAACACCGAACTCGCCGCGCGCCGCGAGATCGACCGCCCGGTTCGAACCGCCGCCCAGCGGCGGGATCGCATCTTCGACCAACTGACCGATCGACAGCTGACGACGCTGCGACTCGCCTACTACAGCGGCTTCTTCGAGTGGCCCCGCGAGAGCACCGGCGAGGAAATCGCCGAGGCGATGGACGTCTCGCCGCCGACGATGCACCAGCATCTCCGGAAGGGGATGAAGGCGGTCCTCGAGGAGTTCTTCGAAGCCAGCGGCGGCCCGCAGCCGTCCTGAGCGGCGGCGGTTGACCGGCGGCACCGCTGAGCAAGCACGCGACGGTTCCGATCCCGAGCGCTCAGCGGTGCCGATCGTCGATCGATCGCCGCCATTCGTTCACCGGAAACCCGGTGTGTCGAACCGAAAGCCGATCTTGCTATCAAGCCCGTCGGGACGGAGCGGAGAGACGGCATAGCGGGTCGTCACTCGACTGCGGACACTGCCCGGCCGTCGACGCGCTCGTTGCTCCCGACTCCCGCCGAACGTCGATGCGAATACGTCACGAACGCCGATACTCACGAGATGTTAAAAGAGGGCTATATGAACCCGAGCGACAATGCGAACGCGTCGATCCCCTCCGACTACGATGGGAACGACGAGTATTCCGGCGGCGAGCGGCCGCCGCTCGGGGGAGGGTACACGGACATGATGCCGGACGTACCGGTCAAGGGCCTCTACGAGGGATCGAACGGTCGCTACTACACCCACTGGCAGCTCAGGTGGCGGCTTCGAACCGACCGCTGGACGCCGTGCATGCGACAGCGCGATCCGGACCGACGGCTGGTGGAAACGAGCGACGGCTCGTTGCTGTTGCTGACGCCGACCGACAACCTTCCCGCGTGGATCGAGCTCCGAATCGACGACCGCGGCGCTCGCGTCGTCGACACGCGGCGGCCGGTCCCGAACGGTTCGCTGCCGAAGTAGTCGCCGCTGATTGTGACAGCTGCGGCGGGCCGCCGATAAGCGGCGAATATGTGAACCGATAGGAACTGGCCGTCGGCCGCGAGAGCCGTCGGTGTGAAGCGACGCGCGTTTCTCGGGGCCGTCGGCTCGCTCACCTCGGTCGGCACGCTCGCGTATACGACGCGAGAGCCGGTCGAAGCCCTCGATATCCGCGTCTGGCTCTCGAGCGGCGCCGCGGAGTACGACGGCGTCGCCGAGCGGCTTCGGGAGTACCTCGAGCGGATCTTCAATCTCGAATACTGGACGCTCGACCTCTCGATCGGCGGCACCGTCGACGTCTCGACCGAAAACGGGGCGCGCGTCACGAGCCACGGGGAGTGGCCGCTGACGCTCGCGGCGGGCGCGGTGGGAGCGCCCGCGGTCACCCCCGTCGCCGACGTCAACCTGCTCGTCACGGACGGCCAGATGCGACGGACGCCGACCGGGTACGGGCTCCCGCACGTCGCGTCGGTCGGCGGCGCCCGGCACCTCGCCTCGCTCGCGTCGTTCGACGATCTGCTCTCGACGCCGGCGGCGGACGCCGAGCGAGTTATCGTGCCGAACGAGCCGGCGACGCGCTCAATACAGGTGCTCGTCCACGAGATCGGCCATGCGCTCGGACTGGATCACGAACACGGTGTCTCCTTCCGGCACGGCGGCGCGATCGTCGCGACGCCGATGGTGAGCAGTTACGCCTGGAACGGCGACGCCGACGTCGAACGCTCGGCGTGCGGGCGTCCATATCCGGAGCCGGCGGATCGACCGCGAAAACTCAGTCTGGAATTATCCGCGTGCGCGCGACGCGAACTCGCCGCGTACAGCGGCAGCGGACTCGGATAAGCGAGGAGAGCAGCGGAACGCGGGAGCCGAAAAGACAGCTCCGACCGGCCTCGAGATCGGCCCATCGGCGCTATCGGTGGCCGGCCGGCGACACAACGTCACGCTACTCGCAGCTTTGCGGCGGATCGTCCGAACGGACCGAGGCAGAAACGGATTACTCGTCGTCGTCGCTCTCGTCCTCGCCGCGGACGAAACTCGCCTGTAGGTCGCCGTTGTCGTCGACTCCGCCGGCGCTGGGCCCTTCGATGAGCGACTCGAAGTCGTCAACCTCGTCGTACTGGTCGCGATAGACGAGCGCCGCCTTGCCCGCCGACGTAACCTCGTACAGTCCAGACCGCTCGGCCGGGCCGATCTTGCGAACCAGCCCGTAATCTTCGAGTACCGGTAGCCGAGTATTGATGTTTTTGCGGCTCTTCCCCGTGTGTTCGGCGAGATTCGTTGCGACGTTCCGGCCTTTCTCCTCGAGCGCCTCAAGGATCAGGAAATCAGTAGGTTGACGCAGTTTCACTATCGTTCACTCTCGGTAGGAACTATATTTCCAGTGGTAACTAATACTTTCGGCTTGATCGATTGGGTTATACGTCAGGAAAGGTATTGAAAACGAGAGATAGCCTCGAATAATCGATCGGAGTCACTCAGTAGTGACCGGCTAAACGGTTTTCGTATCGGCGTCGCGACCGCCGGCGATCTCGAGATCGGCCGGCGGTAATCGGCCGGTGTAACCGGAGGACGCTGGCCGGTGTCGCCGTGGCAGCCAACGCGGACGGATGTGTTCTCGATATCACTTAAGACCCGGAGTAATCATTCGTCGACCCGTCGGCCGCAATCGCGGCTCCGGCCGACGCACTCGCTTGCGACCCGGTCCGTTCGAGCGTTTCGGTCGCGATCGATTCGAGCCACTCTAGGAACCGAGCGACGGCGTCGGGCGAGTCGAGCCGATAGGAGGCGGCCGACGGTTCGTCGCCGCCGACGCGAATCCCGATTCCGTCGGATTCGACGGTCCGGAACGCCGATTCGTCGGTCACGTCGTCGCCGATATAGATCGGAACGGCTCCCGGCGGCATATCAGCCGCGATCAACGCAACCGCGTTCCCCTTTCCCCACGGGATCGACGGTCCGATCTCGAGGATGCGCTTCCCGGAGGACACCTCGAGGGCGTCGCCGCCGAACCGGTCGACGACCGCGTGCGTCCGCCGCTGGACGATCGGCCGCATCGCCGGCGGCACGGATCGGTAGTGGACCGTCCCGGTCAATCGCTTGTTTTCGATTCGGGCGTTCGGGATCGGCTCGAGCACCGACCCGAGGATCCCGCACACCTCGTCGATGCGCGCGGCGCGTTTGCGCGCGACCGGGTGGACGGCGAGCGAGTCGTTTCGCTCGAGTTCGAGCCCGTGGTTTCCGGCGTAGATCGACGGGCCGTCGATTCGCTCGCGAACGTCGGCCAGCGCACGGCCGCTGACGATCGCCGTCGAGACCGCCGGATCGGCCGACAGCGACGCGACCGCCGCTTCGTTTTCTGCCGTCGGCGCCGCCGCGTCGGGGTCCTCGACGATCGGTGCGAGCGTGCCGTCGAAGTCCAGACAGCAACACAGCCTCGAGCCGGCGGCGAGCCGCGACCGGATCCGTTCCCGTGCCTCGTCAACCGGACGGGGAGGGGTTTCGTCCGACATCGATCACACTGTCGAAGGCGGTTCGTTCGTGTCCCCGTCCGAGCTCGACCGGGACTCCGATCGAGAGTCGCCGGCGCGGTCGGTGCTCCGGCCCGCGTCGGTATCCGAACCGGCGTCGGAACCGGGACCGCGATCGAGATCAGAATCGGAGCCGCGATCTCCGCCCTCGCGTCGCTTGTCGGCGTGGACCCGGCGAATCCAGTCGAACTGGGTCTCCATCCACCACTCGAGGTCGCCGTCGAAGACGCGGTTTCGGAGCGTGTTCATCCGGCGCTGTCGCTCGCGGGGCGCCATCGTGACCGCCGCCTCGAGTTGCGACGCGAAGCCGTCGACGTCGGTCGGATCGATCGTCAGCGCGTGGGACCCGAGCCGCTCGTGGGCCCCGGTTCCCTCGCTCAGGACGAGACTCCCGTCGCCGTCGACGCTCGCGGCGACGTACTCCTGGGCGACCAGGTTCATCCCGTCGACCAAGGGGCTCACGACCATCAAGTCAGCGCGGCGGTAGAGCCCGGACAGTTCCTCGTTCGAGAGGTAGTCTTCGGTGTAGACGATCGGCTCCCAGTCGTCGGTTCCGAACCGCCGGTTGATCCGCATCACTTCGCTCCTGACGAGGTCGCCGTGGCGCTGGTAGGCGTCGATGTCGGTCCGGGACGGCGTCGCCGTCTGGAGGAACGTAAACTCGCCGTGCCACCCCGGATTGCGCTCGAGGAGCCGTTCGATCGCGGCCAGCCGTTCGGGGATCCCCTTCGAGTAATCGAGGCGGTCGACGCCGAGCCCGATGACGTTCTCGCGGGAGATGTCGTAGCGGTCGAACAGCGACGAGAGCTGGTCTGAGTCGACCGCCCGCGCGTTCCCGTCGTGAGTCGGCGCGTCGACGCCCATGGGCGTCGCGACGATCCGCGTCGTCCCCCCGCCGTAGGCGACGGTTCGCTGGGTCCGATCGACGTCGGCCCCGGGTAGGTATCGCTCGACGCAGTCGAGGAACCGTTCGACATAGCGGTCGATGTGAAAGCCGAGCAGGTCGTTGCCGAGCAGGCCCTGGAGGATCGCCCGCCCGCCCGGGCAGTGCTGGAACGAGGCCGGCGTCGGCCACGGAATGTGCCAGAACTGGGCGACGGTCGTCGATCGGGGAACCGACTCCCGGATCATCCGCGGCGCGAGGCCAAAGTGATAGTCCTGGACCCAGACGATGGAGTCGGCCTCGGCGTGTTCGGCCACCGCATCGGCGAAGCGCTCGTTGACCGTCCGATACCACTCGAAATCGTTCGATCGGTTCTCGACGAGATCGACGAAGCCGTGACAGAGCGGCCAGAGCACGCGATTGCTGAACCCGTAGTAATATGAGTCGACGGCCTCCTCCGAGAGATCGATCCGCTGGAGGGTGTACGACTCGTCGCCCGGCGGCACCCCGATACAGCCGTCGTCGTCGGCGACGTCGAAGTCGGCCTCGCCGTCCCCCCAGGCGATCCAGGTCCCCTCGGAGGCCTGGACAACGGGATCGAGACCGGCCGTCAGGCCGCCCGTCGGCTCGTCGACCGTAATCGACGATGTACCGGTCGATCGGTCGCCGCCGCCACCGGAGTCTTCGGCCTCCGAATCGTACTCGTGGCGGTACGGCTGGCGGTTCGAAACGACGATTAGAGAACCGGGACAGACGGACCCGTCAGACCGCGAATCCGCAGTCGAACGGCCGTATCCGTCGGCCCGTAACTGACGATTGCTCGGATGCGTCGACGGCAACCGCGCATCGGTAAATCGCATTCGCTGCTATTGACAACCTCGTCGCGGGTCGGTCCGCGGCCTGCAACCGCATGGAAGCCATATACGAGCTACTACCTATCGATATCCGTTGACGGGCGCCGCACGGCGATTTCGGGCCGGTCGCGGCCGGTATCGATTTGCGTCGCTCCCCCATCTCGAGAGCGCCGATTCGAGACCGGGGTCGCCGTTCCGACCGAACGTTCTTTCCCCGGCCGACCGAATCCTCGCGTATGCGATCCCCGTTCGAACGCCGTCTCGAGGCGTGTCAACGCCGACTCGAGCGCACCGACGCCGCGCTGGCCGTCCTCGTTCCGGGTCCGAATCTCACCTACCTGACCGACTTCGAGGAATCGCCGTCGGAGCGACACCTGCTGCTGTTCGTCCCGCGGGTCGGCGATCCGGTCGTCGTCGCGCCGGCGATGTACGACGCCCAGCTCCGGACGCTGCCGATCGAAACGCTCGCGGTACGGCTGTGGGACGACGATGACGACCCTCTCGAGGAGATCGAGGCAGTGCTGGCGGAACTGCTGCCGGCTGCCGACGTAGACCCCGGCTCGTCGCGGGGCAACGACGCGCCGACGATCCTCGTCGACGACCGCATGTGGGCGACGTTCACGCAGGATCTGCGGGAATGTGCGCCGGCGGCGACGTTCGACCTCGCCAGTCGCGTGCTCGAGGACCTCCGGATCCGGAAGGGCGACGTCGAACTCGAGGCGCTCCGGCGGGCCGGAGAAATCGCGGATCGCGTCTCGCGGGAGATCCGTTCGCGCGGGACCGACCTGGTCGGGCGGACGGAGGCGGCGCTGGCGAGCGAGATCGAGCGGCTGCTCGCCGAGTACGGCGGCGGCGATCCGGCGTTCGAGACGATCGTCGCATCGGGATCGAACGGCGCACGACCCCACCACCACAGCGGCGACCGGGAGATCGAACGCGGCGATCCGATCGTGCTGGACTTCGGCGCGTTCGTCGACGCCGACCTCGAGGACGGAACCGGCCGCTACCCCGGCGACCAGACGCGAACGATCGTCGTCGGCGATGAGCCCGCGAACAAGTACGATCGGTACGAGCGGGTGCACGAAGTCGTCCGCGAGGCACAACGAGCCGCCGTCGAGGTCGTCGAGCCCGGCGTGACCGCCGGCGCGGTCGATCGGGCGGCGCGATCGGTCATCGAGGACGCGGGCTACGGCGACGAATTCGTCCATCGAACCGGTCACGGCGTCGGCCTCGAGGTCCACGAATCGCCCTACATCGTCGCGGACAACGACCGGGAACTCGAGCCCGGAATGGTCTTCTCCGTCGAACCGGGGATCTACCTCGAGGGCGAGTTCGGCGTCCGGATCGAGGACCTGGTCGTCGTCACCGAAGACGGCGCCGAGCGACTGAACGAGTCGCCGCGCGGCTGGGAGACCAGGGACAACGTTCAGTGAGCGCGGAGACACCGGGTTTCCGTTGAAAACACACCGCGTTTCCACTGAATCCGACGCAGTTGGCCATCGGGACCGACACCGGGTTTCCACTGAAACGGCCAGGAAGCCGGTCTGACTGCCGGCGGACGTCGGAGCGGCGCGAGGGGACGATTACGCGTCGTCGGTCTCGACGAGTACCTTCCGGACGACGTCCGGATCCTCGAGCAGTTGGTGTTCGGTGTAGCTTCCCTCGGCGCTGCCGCCGCTCTGGCGAGACTGCTCGATGATGTCGAGGAACGCGTGTTCCTTCAGGAGGTCGCGGACGCGACGCAGGGAGAGCGTGTCCGACCCCTCCTGACGACAGATCTCCTCGTAGACGTCGAAGATCCTGGTCGTCCGAAAGCCGTCCTCGTCGGGCGTGTTGAGCGCGAGAACTGCGAGGGCTTGCAGGACGTACCGGGAGTGGGGGGTCGACCCTCGGATGAGTTCCCGGAATCGGTCGGTCTCGGCCCGTTCGCGGGCCTGAACGACGTACTCCTCGCGAACCGTTTCGCTGCCGTTCGATTGGGCGATCTCGCCGGCGTAGCGGAGGATGTCGATCGCCTTCCGCGCGTCGCCGTGTTCCCGGGCCGCCAGCGCCGCAGCCCGGGGGATAACCGAGGGCTCGAGGACGCCGTCCTTGAACGCGTCGCTGCGAGCCTGCATGATGTCCCGGAGTTGGTTGGCGTCGTAGGGCGGGAAGACGAACTCCCGCTCGCAGAGGCTGGACTTGACCCGCTCGTCCATCCGGTCCTTGTACTTGATCTTGTTGCTGATCCCGATAACGCCGATCTTGCAGTTATCGAGTTTGCCGGCTTCGCCCGCGCGCGAGAGTTGCATGAGGATGTCGTCGTCGTCGAGCTTGTCGACCTCGTCTAAGATGATGAGGACGACCTCGTACTGGGAGTCCAGCACCGTCCAGAGGCGCTTGTAGTAGGTCGACGTGCTGAGTCCCTTGTCGGGGATCTTGATGTCGGTCCGTTCGGAATCGTTCAGCGAGTAGGCGATCGTCTGGACCGCCTGCGTCTCCGTGCTGTCCTGGGCGCAGTCGACGTAGGCGAACTCCGCGGTGACGCCTTCCTCCGTCGCGACGCGGACCAGCCGTTCGGAGATGTGTTTCGCACAGAGGGATTTGCCGGTACCCGTCTTCCCGTAGATGAGCAGGTTGCTCGGACTCTGTCCGAAGATCGCCGGGTTAACGGCGTTGGCGAGATCGGCGATCTCATCGTCCCGACCGACGATCCGCCCCTCCTCCGGGAGGTGGTTGATCTCGAGTAGCTCCTTGTTCTCGAAGATAGGGTCGTCACGGGTAAACAGGTCGTCGCCGGAACTCGACATGATCGTAGACACCACGTTTCCGGTGAAACGTCTTTATTGTTTGGACTCGAGGTGGGTTCATCGCTCAGGACGGTGAATTATGGGGGGAAGAGAGTGTTTCAAGCGATTATATAATAGTTGGGGTAGCGGAATCGTCGGGCGAAGACACACACACCACGTTTCCGGTGAACGGCGAAAATCGGGGGATGGGGTTCCAGTTGAAACAGGGGTTGAGATTCATCGGAAACCCGGTGTGGTGTCGAACTTGCGACGGAGAGGAGCAGAGTAGAGCGATCGGAATATCGGCGTTTCAACGGTAGTACGTCTGTTATACCGGGACAATAGGACGTTCGCCACTCCCGCTAGCCTCGAGTTCGTATCGCTTTCCGATCGGAACGTTTGCTCAAGTGAGATCGGAGGATCGCAACACAACTCGAGAAAGGACTAGAGAAGGACTGCACCGAGAAAGCAGCCGAAGTGGACCGTACGAAGGGCCCTATCGACGTTTCAGAGATATCTTCTGAACGATGGAGAAGGGAATAAAAGGATTTCCGGTGAAAGAGCCGTCGTCGACTACTGTCGACTTCTTTTGTTTACTTTATACTCAATGGACTTTTTACTGTCCAGTGTATTATATTTGTTGGTAGAGGAGAAGGGAAAGCTGTGACAATAGAGCTCCTTGAAATAACTTGCAAATGTTGTCTGTATCCTCTCTTAAGTGAGGATCAATCTGCGGATCGTCAGAAACCCCACCCAAATGGACTCTCTTCCCCCGTCACTTAGACTATCCGTTCTATTCTCCCACTCTCCGAAACATTGCGTTCTTCCCCCTCCTTCGAACCCTCTTTCACCGGAAACGTGGTGTGTGTGTGTCGTCCCTTTCTTCCCCCGCTCCTTCTCATGCCGTTTCACCGGAAACGTGGTGTGCGCGCGCTGGCAGTATGTTCTGTTATCACGATATATGGTTCCAATACACAATAAAATGGAATACCCATTCTTGAACTAACCAATCGATTCGAGTTGGCTCGAAACCGTACTGTCCGAGCGGATATTGACATCGAGATTTGCTACTCGATTATTCACTGAGCGTGCGTTCACCGGAAACGTGGTGTGTCCGTGAGGGGGTGTTACGATCTCCCGTCTATCCATCTCCTCAGTACCATTCTCGCGCCCCGCCGTCCCACCTTCACCGGAAACGTGGTGTGTCAGTGCGAGGCTGCCCGCGGCGCGGCACCGCCTCGAGAACCGATCGTTCAGAAGTGTATTATTTCACCGGAAACGTGGTGTGTGAGTTCTCGAGAATACCGAGGGACGGCTACCGGTGTGGGGACGCCGATCGACATCGCCGCCGTTCAGTAGTAGTAGAGTTCGAGTTCGTGACCGCAGTTCCGACAGGCCGTCTCCCGACCTTGCAGTCGGTTCGTGGTGCGATCGTCGTGAATTCCCGGCCCAGGGGGAACGGATGCGTTGACCGTTGCCTCGCACTCGGGACAACCGATACGCATCTCTGAGCGGTTTGACTGGGACATGCATTCGAGATTAGGGAGAATTCCGCATAGTTATACCAACCGTACGTTCACTCAGCGTCGGATTTGAATCGTTTCACTACTGTAGGATCGAGTTTACACGAACTGAACGGTCCGGAACGGGCCGCAGTCGCTTCGTCCACTGATCGCGTCAGGACACGGTATACTGCACGTCTTCGAAGTCGAAAAACGCGGTTTCGTAGCCGTCGTGGCGCGCTATCTGTGGCGGACGGTCGACGGCAACGGTGAGTTTGTCGCCACTCTCGAGGCGCTCGAGACCCAGTCCGTAGTGGTGGCCGAACGCTGGATCAATCGTCTCTGCAAGCGACTCGCCCTCGAGGACGGTCGTTCCGTCGCGCTCGACCGTAACGCTCAGCGTCGCGGACGGGAGGCTCACGTCGTTGTACGGCGTTCGTGGACAGACGACGAGATAGTCGCCGTCGTCGGCCACTCGATCGGCGTTCGCTCGGATCGCGGTGATCTTCGCGTCCGCGCTGTGTTCGGTCCCGAGCCGGTTGCCGGGCAGGTCCGCGACCGGCGGTCCGTCGGAGGTCGGGGCGTGTCCGGGGCCGTGCTCGTCGTGCCCGCCGTGGTCGTGTCCGCTGGGATCCATCAGTTCGTGGGCCTTGCGGGCGCCCCGCCGCTCCTCGTCGACCATATTGAACTCGAGGTTATGAATGTCCGAGCGCTCGAACTCGAACTCGATCTCGAGCGTGCTCGTTTCCTCGAACCGACCCTCGAACGCGCCGGTTCGCTCGGTCGTGACCGGACCGACCCGCACGCGGGCGGTGTAGGTTCCCTCCTCGGGTAGCGTGATGTTGTCGCCGTAGTGGGTCCCCATCCGTTGGGAGAGCATCGACCACGGCGTCAGCTGTTCGACGACCGAGCCGTCGTCGCGCCGGAGCTCGAGGTCGGTATTCACCGGAAGGATGGTGTCCGTCTCCTCGTCCCAGACGGTTAGCATGAGGTGCATGCTGTCGTCGGTGTCCACGTCGATCCGCTGCGTGTCGCCGGAGACGGTCCAGAACCGATGGGGGATCGTATAGGAGAGTTCGACCGCGTACTCGCCGTCGCTCGCGCGACCGTAGTGGTCCATCTCCTCCTTGCTGGAGGGCAGGTAGACCGCGTCGGGGCGATCCTCCACGAGCGGTGGGTTGTCCCACGCCGACTCCTCTTCGAAACCCAGACGCTCGAGACAGCCGGCGACCGCAGCGGCACCGGCGACGGCCGTACCACGGAGAAAGGCCCGACGGTTCATCGTCCGCGTCTTGGAGCGGCAGCCGCAAAACCCCTGTTGGTTCACCCCTCGAATCGCGGACTCGAGATTCTTCGATGGTGCTTTATTTAGTTTTGATACGCGCGTAACGGTCGGCTCGTTACTGTCGTCCGCCGCTGTCGATCAGCCCGTCGGCGTCGGTCGAGTCGCCGCCGGCGTGCCGCGTTGATCCGTGTCGATCCGTATCGTTGCGCGCCGTATTCGGTGAGTGAACCAACGAACCTTTGATTGCGCGCTGCTACGTCCCTCGTATGGAACGGCGGACGTATCTCGGGTCACTCGGAGTCGCAGGTTTCGCGGGTATCGCCGGCTGTCTCAACAGTTTGGGTCTCGGAAACAGCAACACGGCCCTCCCGCCGGCCGACGATCATCCGTCCGATCCCAGCTATCCGAGCCACGGCAACGAGTTCCCGTCGTTTTCGATTCCCGACCCGATTGCCGGAACGACCGTCTCGCTCGAGGACTTCGTCGGCGAACGACCCTTCCTGCTGACGTACTTCTACACCTCGTGTCCGGACGGCGTCTGTCCGGCGCTGTTGACGCGGCTGCAGTGGGTCCAGGAAGACGCCGCCGAGCGCGACTACGCGGACGATATCGCCCTGCTCGCGTTCACGTTCGATCCCAAAAACGACACCGCCGAGGCGTTGAAGGACCACGCCGAGGGACAGCACCTCGACTACGAGGCCGACAACTTCCACTTCCTCCGGCCCGAAACCAACGAGGAGGCAAAACAGATCATGGAAGAGAAGTTCGGCATGCCGATCACGACCGTCGACGAATCGGACGACGGCAACGAAAGCTCCGAGGACGACGGTCACGGCGGCAACGAGAGTCACGATGATGGCGGCCATAGCGGCAACGAGAGCCACAACGGTAACGAGAGCCACGACGACGGCGCCCATGCCGGCCACACCCAAATCGTCCACAGCAAACGGATCACGCTCGTCAACGAGGACGGCTACGTCGAGCGCGCCTATCCGAAAGCGGTCCAGTCCGAAATGGCCGTGACCAAGGAACAGCTCCTCGAGGACGTCGGCACGGTCGCCGGGGTGGAGTGAGGATGCGCCGGCGAGAACTCCTCGCTGGACTGGGTAGCGCGGGCGTAGTCGTCGGTGGCGGCGCCGCGGCGGTGTACGGGTTCCCGTCGGTCGATCGCCTCCTCGACAAGAACGAGGACGACTCGCGCGAACCGATCGAGATCGAGACGATCGACGCGCCCGGGAGCGACGCCGGAACGGTTTCGATCCCCGATCTGGGTCGCGTGACGTTCGTCGATTTCTTCGGCACCTGGTGCGGTCCCTGTATCGAACAGATGCCGGCGCTCGGCGAGGCCGCCGCGCAGTTCGGCGACGAGGTCCTGTTCTGTTCGGTCACCAACGAGTCGATCTCCGAGTCGGAACTGGCCGACTGGTGGGACGAACACGGCGGAAGCTGGACAGTGGGGATCGATCCCTCAGCCGAACTCACCTCGGAATACCCCGGCGGCGTGCCCCGTGCCGTCGCCCTTGACGACGGGGGCGTCGTTCAGTGGTCCAGTACTGGGACCAAGAGCGCCGACAAACTCGTCGACGGGATCGAACAGGCGATCGCGGAAAGCGACGTCGAATCGGCATGATCTCCGACGCGTCGCTGCTCACGCCGCTCGCCTTCGCGCTGACCGCGGGGATCGCGACGTTCTTCTCGCCGTGTTCGTACCCCCTCTTACCGGGGTACGTCGGCTTTTACGTGAGTCAGACGGAGGGAGATGAAGCGTCCCTGTCCGGCGCGCTCGGTCGCGGTCTCGTGGCCGGGCTCGGCGTCCTCGGAACGTTCGCCGCGCTTCTGGTCGCCGCCTACTGGGTCGGCCACTCGCGGCTCTCGGGGATCGTCCTCTTCGAACCGATCGTCGGCGGACTCCTGATCGCGTTCGGGGCGTTGATCCTCTTCGACCGAGCGCCCTCGCTCTCGATGGCGCTACCGAAACGCCGCTCGAGCGTGCTCGGGTTCGCGGTCTTCGGCGCGGGCTACGCGCTGGCGGCGGCGGGCTGTGTGGCGCCGCTGTTTATCGGCGTCGTCGCACAGGCGGTCTCGCTCTCGCCGGTCTCGGCGGCGCTGGTCGTCGGTACCTACGTCGGCAGCATCGTCGTGTTGATGGTCTCGCTGACCGTCGCGACGGGGATGGGACTGGTCGCCGGCGCCGGTCGACTGGCCGCGTACAGCAGACTCCTCGAGCGACTCGCGGGCGTCGTCATGGTCGTCGCCGGAGTCGGCCAGCTGTACCTCGCCGTCGTCGTCCTCGACGTCATTTCGTTGCCGGCTGTGCCGTGGTAGCGGCCGACGGGACCGCCAGTGTTCGTCTTAGTCGTCCCCATTCACACGCAAGGCCAGCTGTCGTTGCGCTCGTGCCCCTCCCTAGGAAGGATGGACTCCAAACGACCCGACGTTCGATTGGACGACTCGCCTGACGAAGAAGGAATCGTGACGAAACGGGACGACTCGTCCGCGACGTCGCAGTCCGACTCGCTGCTTGAGCGCCTGCGCAGTCTTTTGGGACGGTAGCCGTTGGATTACGACTCCTCGAGCAATCCGAGATCGTCGGCGGCCAGATCGGCGATACGGTCGGCGATGTCGGGATCGACGGTCGCCACGTCCTCGCCGCCGTGGAGTTGCGCGTTGTGTCGCTCGACCGCGTCGGCGACGTTCGGCAGCGACACGCGGGAGGTCGTCTCGCACTCGGGGCAGACGATCGGTACCTGCGGTTCGTCCGAGTCGTTCGGAGCTGTCATGTCCCCTACTCTCGAGCGCACCGTCAAAAATCGCACTGGTTGGGTGTCGAACGGAACGGACGGCGTCAGCCCGCCCGCCGGGCGGCGACGAGCGCCGCGACCGTCAGCGCGATGACGACCGCGGGGACGCCGAACCCGGGCATCTCGCTGCTTCCGTCGTCATCGTTCCCGTCGTCGCCGTTCGTTTCGTCCGAGGGCGACGTTTCGGTCTCGTTGTCGGGATCGCTGGTATTCTCACCGTCGGTCGAATTGGTACTGTCGTTCGTGCCGTCGTCCACGGCGGAGCCGCCGTCGGCACCCGTCACGTCGCTATCGAGCTGGAGGACGACGATGACCTGGCCGTGCGAGCCGTTGGGTTCGTAGGTCCAGCCGCCCCCGGCTTCCTCGTAGGGCTCAGCGGCTTCGAGCGGGTCGATGTCCGTCTCCCACGTGTCGTGGGCCTTCTGGATGTAGCCGACGACCTCGATCTTGTCGGCGTGCTCGCCGCTGACTTGCGCCTCGCCGTACTCGATCGTCGCGTCCTCGGGGTGGCCGTGCATCTCGATGGTGTGGGAGTCCATGTAGCCGTCGCCCTGCGGGAGATCGTCGGTCGTGCCGAACTGATCGGCGTCGAGGGGCCGGTCGTAGTGTTCCGTCAGCGGCAACTGCACGGTCAGCGGGTCGGCGTGTGAGTGCCACGACGTCGTCTCGCCGGTCGGAATCGTGACGGTCGTGTTGGGAACGGTTTTGCCGACGATCGGCTCGCCCGCCTCGTTGAGCAGCGTCACGCCGATTTTCCCGGAGCCGTCGCCGAGATACGGCGATCGGTACTCGTCTCGCGGGTTGACGTAGCTGACCCAGTCTCCGTTGCTGGCCTCGTAGTACAGTTCGCCTTCCTCGGGCGCCGGCTCGACGTATGCCTCTTCCGAGACGTTTTGCGCCGTCTCGTTTTCCTGTGCGCTCGCGCCGGCCGTCGCGTCCGCCGCGGGAGCGCTGCTCGCCGCAGCGGTCATCCCGGCCACGCCGAGCGAGCCGACCAGCAGGAGCGCCATCAGTCCGGCAGCGACGGCGGTTCGCGACGGGATCATGCGCCGCCCTCCGCGCGAGTCGCGATCGTTATCGCTCGTTTATCAGTTGCGTCTCCGAACGCCGACGATTCGCCCGCTCGAGGCCTCGAACGGGACCGCCGTGATATGTGTGAACGGGACCGTGTCATCGATCCCGACTTCTACAGTCATTGGTTTTTATATGAATTCCGTACCTGAACGTTAGGAATGGATACGTGTCGGCTACCGATCGGTAGCTGGTGATTTACGCGCCGTTACAGCCGTCGTGACGGGCGATACGGCTACCGGTGATTCCGCGTCCGCTTGCGTCCGCGGGCCGAACCGACTTCGGGATCGAGTCCGTACGCCGTCCGATGCGCTTTCGATCCGCCGCCGGCGAGACCGACCCATCGACGCGTGAATCGCCACCGGACGCGACCGGCCCCTCCTCGAGCGAGTCGCCCGTCCGAACATTCCTGTTCGTCGCCGCCGGGACTGCCGCCGTCGCGTACGCCGTCTCCCGACTTCGCTCGTCGGGCGACGATGGAGGCGTCGACGCGTCGCTCGAGACGGTTCGCGATCGGACCGTGGCCACCGTCCCGGACGCGGTCGAGGAGCGAGTCGCGGCGGCCGTGCCCACGGAGTCGCAGCCGATTCCGATCGGCGGCCGCGGGTCCGACGAACGCGAGGGCTCGAGTGCCGCCGAGGATACGCAGGATGTCGGCAGCGGCGCGGAGTCCGCCGATACCGGCGACGCCGCACCGATCGACGAATCGGACGTCAACGCCGACCTCGCCGACGAGCCGTCGCCCACCAAGGTCTCCTCGGGGACCAGCGAGGAGATTCAGGACGAACCGGCCGAACCAGGCGAGATGGCGGTCGACGAGGACGTCGAGGAACTGGTCGACGACGTGGACGGCGACGGAGCGGACGGTGACGAATCGGAGACGGAGGAGTCGGGCGCAGATGAGTCGGAGATGTCAGCAACGGACGAGTCGGACGCCGACGAGGAGTAGCGGTGTTCGCCGGTGTACCGAACGCAGAGCGCGTCGTCCCCGCGGTCGAATTTGTGCGAGCTGCTCGAGTCCCTCGACCGGCCGTCGAAACGCCAGCCGGTCCTACCGGGAACGTGGTGCTTATCCGGGTCTCGCCCCTAGCGCGCAGTGATGAGTGAGGGTGACGTCGCGGCGTTTACGCACCTCGGATCGACCGTTCGCGGGGCGCTGTCCGAACGCGGTTTCTCGGCGCCGACGGCACCGCAGCGACTGGCGATTCCGCCGCTGTCGGCCGGCCAGCACACGCTCGTGATCGCGCCGACCGGGAGCGGCAAGACCGAGACGGCGATGTTGCCCGTTTTCGACCACCTCGTCGCCGACGACGGTCCGCCGGAGGGGTTCGGCGCGCTCTACATCACTCCGCTGCGGGCGCTCAACCGCGACATGCGCGAGCGCCTCGAGTGGTGGGGCGAGTACTTGGATCTCGAGGTGGACGTCCGCCACGGCGACACGACCCAGTATCAGCGAGGCAAACAGGCCGAGAACCCGCCGGACGTGCTGGTTACGACTCCCGAAACCGTCCAGGCGATGCTTACCGGCGAGCGCCTTCGCGAGGCGTTGCAGGACGTTTCCCACGTCGTAATCGACGAGGTTCACGAGCTCGCAGCATCCAAGCGAGGGGCTCAGTTGGCGATCGGCCTCGAGCGGCTGCACGACCTCGCGGGCGACATGCAGCGGATCGGTCTCTCTGCGACGGTGGGCGATCCGGGGGAGGTCGGCCAGTTCCTGACCGGCGGCCGTCCCTGCGAGATTCGAGAGATCGACGTCGGGAGCAACGTCGACGTCGCCGTCCGCAATCCGGAGATCACCGACGAGGACGAGCGGCTCGCGGGCGAACTGATGACCGAACCGGATACGGCCAGCCACGTCCGGCTGATCCGCGACATCGTCGCCGAGAACGAGTCGTCTTTGATATTCGTCAACACGCGACAGACTGCGGAGGCGCTGGGCTCGCGCTTCAACGAACTCGACCTGCCGATCGGCGTCCACCACGGGTCGCTCTCGAAGGAGGCCCGCATCGAGGTCGAGGACCGGTTCAAAGCGGGCGAGTTGGACGGGCTGCTCTGTACGTCCTCGATGGAACTGGGGATCGACGTCGGCCGGGTCGACCACGTCGTCCAGTACAAGAGTCCGCGGCAGGTGACGCGATTACTGCAGCGAATTGGACGGGCGGGGCACCGACAGGACGAGGTCTCGAGCGGCACGATCGTCACGACCCGGCCGGACGACACGTTCGAGGCGCTGGCGATCGCCCGCCGGGCCCGGGACGGCGAGGTCGAACCGGCCGCGATCCACGAAGGGAGCCTCGACGTCGTGGCCAACCAGATCCCGGGGTTCGTCCAGAGCCGCGGCGACACCCGCGTGCGGGAGGCCTACGAGACGATTACGCGCGCGTACCCGTTCCGCGACGTGCCAGAGGAGACGTTCCGCGAGGTCGCCTCGGAGCTCCACCGCAACCGAATCATCTGGTTCGACGAGGGCGAGGACTGCCTCGAGACCACCGGCGGCACCTGGCAGTACGTCTACTCGAACCTCTCCATGATCCCCGACGAGGAGACCTACGAGGTCCACGACATCGCCTCGGGCCAACAGATCGGGACCTTGGACGAGCGGTTCGTCGTCAACTTCGCCCAGCCCGGCGAGGTGTTCATCCAGCGCGGCGAGATGTGGCGGATCGCCGAGATCGACGACGAGGAGGCCCGCGTCAAGGTCAGTCCGATCGAGGATCCCGCGGGCGAGGTGCCGTCGTGGATCGGCCAGGAGATCCCCGTCCCCGCTGCGGTGGCGGGCGAAGTGGGGGAAATTCGGGCCGTCGCGGAGCCGCAGTTATCGGCTGGTGCGGACGCCGCTGCGGTCGGCCGCGAACTGGTGGGTCGGTATCCGGCCGACGAGTACACGCTGACCGAGGCCTGCGAGCAACTCGAGCGCCAGGTCGACGCCGAGTCGCCGATGCCGACGGCGGGTCGGCTCGTCTTAGAGCGCCAGGGCCGGACCGTCGTGCTGAACGCACCCTTCGGCCACACGGCCAACGAGACGCTCGGTCGCGTGCTCTCCTCGCTGCTCGGCCAGCAGGCGGGCTCTTCCGTGGGGCTGGAGACCGACCCCTACCGGATCGAACTCGAGGTGCCGAACTCGGTCGCGACCAGCGACATCGTGGGCGTGCTCGAGGAGACCGATCCCGGCCACGTCGAGGCGCTCGTCGAACTCGGGCTGAAGAACTCCGACGCGCTGGCCTTCCGGCTGGCGCAGGTCTCGGCGAAGTTCGGCGCGCTCAAGCGCTGGCAGGGCGACGGCTCCGGCCGGCTCTCGAACGAACGGCTGCTCGCGGCCCTGGAGAACACGCCGATGTACCAGGAGTCGATCCGCGAGGTGTTCCACGAGGATCTGGACGTCGAGCGGGCGAGCGCGGTCCTTGAGGGGATCCAGTCGGGCGAGATCGAACTGGTGACCCACCGCGGTCGGACGCCGGTTGGGCAGGGCGGCCGCTCGTCGGGCGGGAAGGAGCTGCTGGCGCCGGAGAACGCCGACGCGAGCGTCATCAACACGGTCCGCGAGCGCCTGCAGAACGATCGGATCATCCTGCTGTGTACCCACTGCAAGGAGTGGAAGGTGAAGACGAAGGTCCGCCGTGTGGCCGACCAGCCCGAGTGCGGGAACTGCGGCTCGACCCGGATCGCGGCGCTGAACCCGTGGGCCGACGAGGTCGTCGATGCGGTCCGCGCCGCGGAGAAGGACGAAGAACAGGAGAAGATGACCGAGCGCGCCTATCGGTCGGCGAGTCTGGTCCAGAGCCACGGCAAGCAGGCCGTCGTCGCGATGGCGGCCCGCGGCGTCGGTCCGCACAACGCCGCCCAGATCATCAACAAGCTCCGGGAGGACGAGGACGAGTTCTACCGCGACATCCTCTCGAAGGAACGCGAGTACGCGCGCACCCAGTCGTTCTGGGATTGAGCCGATGCCGACCGCCGCTCGCTGGCGCCGGTGCGACCGATCCTGATCGAATCGATATCGACTCATCGGCCGTTCCGAACGCGAAGTGATTAGATTTCCAAGGGTTCGGCCGGCTCGCGAACCCAGCCCTTATTATCGGGACCGGCCAATGACGGGCAATGGAATCGGGCCCTCCGTCGGCGCCTTCCGCCGGAAATACGGACTCCCAGGCGTCCTCGAGCGTATTCGGTACCGGTGCCCTGCTCGATGCGGCGGACGTTGCCGCCGTTCGCGTCAGAGCGGACGGAACGATCGCCGCGGCCACCGACGCCTTCGCGTCGCTGACTGGCTTCGACTGCTCGGAACTGATCGGCACGCCGTTTTCAGAGCTTACGGCGGCCGACGATCCGACGCTCGAGTCGCTGGTCGACGACGCGGCCGACGCGGGCCCGTTCTCGGAGCAGTTCTCGATTCGGACGAATGAGGGGACGACGATCGCCGTCGACGCCCACCTCGAGGTCCGCGAGACCGACGACGGACCCCAACTCGCGGGCGTCGTCACCCGACGGCCGACCGCCACGGAGTCGGTTTCCGACTCGGATCTCACCTACGGCCGGACGTTTCAGGCGCTGGCTAACGCGCTCCCCGACGGTATCATCATCCTCGATACGAACAGCGACGTCCAGTACGCCAACCCCGCGGTCGAACGGATTCTCGGCCACGACCCGGACGAACTCGTCGGCTCGAGCAAGGTCAACATCATCCCGCCGCGGCTGCGACAGGCCCACCTCGACGCCCTGCAGAACTACCTCGAGACCGGCGAGCGGAATCTGAACTGGACGTACGTCGAGCTGCCGGGCCAGCACAAGGCTGGCCACGAGATCCCGCTGGGGGTCTCGCTCAACGATTTCACCTACGAGGGCAACCGATACTTCGTCGGGTTGTTTCGGGATATCTCGCCGCGCAAGGAGGCCGAACGGACGCTCAAATCCAAGGTCGCCCAGCTCGAGTCGATCGCCTACCTCGGCCGCCACGCGCTCGAGGAGGGCGACGCCGACGACCTCCTCGAGAAGGCGACCGAACTGATCAGCGCGGCCCTCGAGGTCGACTGCTGCGTCGCCTTCGAGTACGACGCGGTCGGTCGCGGCGGCAGTGTGGCCGACGCCGGCGGATCCGCGCAGTCCGACGACGTCTTTCGGGTTCGCGAGGCCGTCGGCTGCAGCGAGGCCCTGCTCGACAGCGAGTGCGCTCGATCGACGCTCACCGAGTCGCTGGCCGGCGCGACCCTCAAGTCGGACGATCCGATCGTCGTCGAAGACGTCGCGGCCGACGAGCACTTCGACGCCCATCTGACCGACAACGACGTTCGGAGCGGCATGGGCGCGACCGTCGGTTCGATCGCCGAGCCGTGGGGCGTCCTCGTCGTCTACGACGGCGAGTCCCGGGAGTTCGCCGACCACGACGTCGACTTCCTCGAGAGCGCCGCGACGATCATCGCGACCGCGCTCGAGCGCCAGCGCTACGAACGCCAGCTCGGCGAGACGGTCGACGAACTCGAGGCCTCGAACGAGCGCTTAGAGCAGTTCGCCTACGCGGCGAGCCACGACCTCCAGGAGCCGCTGCGGATGGTCTCGAGTTACCTCTCGCTCGTCGAGAACCGGTACGCCGCCGACCTCGATTCGGAGGCCGAGGAGTTCATCGCCTACGCGGTCGACGGTGCCGACCGCATGCGCCAGATGATCGACGGCCTGCTCGAGTACTCCCGGATCGACACTCAGGGCGAGCCGTTCGAACCCGTCGATCTCGAGGCGGTCCTCGAGGACGTCCTGACGGATCTGCAGATGATGATCGAGGAGTCCGATGCCGAGATCACCGTCGACTCGCTGCCCCGCGTTCGGGGCGACGAGAGCCAGCTCCGGCAGTTGCTCCAGAACCTGCTGTCGAACGCGATCGAGTACAGCGGCGACGAGCCGCCGCGGGTGGAGGTCACGGCCCAACGGTGCGGCCGGATGTGGCGGTTCTCGGTCGAAGACGAGGGGATCGGGATCGATCCCGACGACGCCGACCGGATCTTCCGCGTGTTCCAGCGCCTGCACAGCCGCGAGGAGTACGACGGCACCGGCATCGGGCTCGCGCTCTGCCGGCGTATCGTCGAACGCCACGGCGGCGAGATTTGGGTGGAGTCGGAGTCCGGCGAGGGGGCGACGTTCTCGTTTACCCTGTCTCGAGCCGAGGCGGACGTGTAGCGGCTCGGGGACGGTGTCGGGAGCGTCTCGGGGAGAGCGTCGGTACTGTTTTGGCGGTGTGCGGACTGGCGGGTCTCGGCGGTGACGCGGGCGGTAGCGTCCCGGAGCGGCCGCGGGGCACCGTAACGGCCATACGAATCGACCACGTGTATGCCCGTATGAACTTCGCTCCCGGGGCCTGGAAGTACGCGATCCCGGCCTTGCTCGCCGCGCCGTTCGCGTTGCTGTTCAGCGCGACGGTGAGTCTCATCGCCCTCGCAGTGGGGGCCGGCACCCTTGCGTTCTTCCGCGATCCCGACCGCACCCCGCCGCCGACGGGCGTCGTCTCGCCGGCCGACGGCACCGTCTCGGTGCTCCGCGAGGAAGGCGACCGCGTTCGGCTGGGCGTCTTCATGAACGTCTGGCACGTCCACGTCGTCCGCTCGCCCTTCGCGGCGTCGGTGACGGACCTCGAGCACGTCTCCGGCGCGAACCGACCGGCGTTCTCGAAGGAATCCGACCGCAACGAGCGGGTCCACGTCCGCTGTGAAACCGAGTCGTCGAACCTGCCCGACGCCGACGATGGGGACGACTCGAGCGACGACGAGGACCCCCACTCGAGGCCCGACGAACCGGCCTTCGACGCCGAAGTGACGCTGATCGCCGGCGCCTTCGCCCGCCGGATCTTCCCCTACGTCGAGCCCGGGGACGAGATGGATCGCGGCGAGCGGTTGGGGCACATCGCCTTCGGCAGCCGGGTGGATGTGCTCTTTCCGCCCGAGGTGGACCTCGAGGACATTTCGGTGGCGAAGGGCGATTCGATGACGGCTGGTGAGACGGTAGTGCTCGAGAGCGGCGCGCCAGCTGACGGGGAGATCGATCTCGGGGCCGGTTCAGACGTTGATTTCGGGGACCTCGAGGACGAGGGTGGCGACGAGTCGCCCGCCTAGTCCGTTTTGGGCGGCCAGAATTCGATTACCGGTTGCGGGCGATGGCTTATCCGCGAGTGGATTCTGCGTCTACGCAACGGATAGTGGCTCTCCGGTAACGAACAGTAGCGGTAATACGGGTCCTTCGTTCAGAGTGCGACGTGAAACTCGTGTTCAGTCGGGTGGTCGATTCACCAACTGTCGGTTGTCGAGCGCCCCTACGTTACTCGTCGTCAAGTTCCACGTCCCGAATGAACCTCCAGTATGCCGTTTCCGTGCCGTCGGGGTGGCGTTCCTGAGTAACATGGTAGAGGTACGTTCCGTGCGGGCAGTTATCGCACCCCTCATTACAGTACACTCGTTTTACTACTTCGGTATACGTGTCATGTTCGGTGACTCGAATGATGTCATCACCGGGCTGGGGATCGATCGGGGACGGTGCCTCGTCTTGGACGTTGAGCAGTTCCTGTGCGTGAATAATCGTCTTGCGGAGTTCCTCGGTCGTGAGCGCATTCAGGTCCGAGACGAGTTGTTCGGGTAACCCTTCCGGAGGAGTCGGTGTGTCCGGAGCGTCGTTCATAGGTGAGATTTCGCACCGACCGTATTTAATCACTGTCCGGTGTTGCGTTCGCAGCTGTCCGTACCGAATCATCCGCCACGGTTTCACTCCAGATTCTGAATCGCGCAATCGCGCTACTAGCTCCTGTTACGTGGCTGGCTCTCGAGGCTGCGTACGACTGCGCTCGATGGGTCCCCGAAGCGGTATACTGGAGCCGAAACGCGAAGTGGTGCCACCACTGGGTCGATACACGGGTTCGCTGGACGAACGGATCTGGATCAGTGACCGAGTGAAACGCGACCTCGAGCGGCGCAACCAAGCGAACGAGAGGGACACCGATATCCTCGACCGAGTCTTGGAAATTCCGAGGTCGGTTTCGACGACGGGTTCGGGGTACTCTCGGACGAACAGGTCGATCGCCTCCGTGAGGGGCTCCAGTACTAGATCACTCGACGCACGAGGGCCATGAATTCGTCAGGATCAGCCGGTTTGGTGAAAAAGTCGTTCGCGCCGAGTTCGTCCAGTTCGGGAGCGGCGTATTCCTCGGGGACGCTGGTTAAGACGGTCACTCGAAGCTGCTCCAGTTCGGGATCACTCCGGATTTCATTGAGGATCTGCGTGCCGTCTACTTGCGGCAGGTTCAGGTCGAGCAGCACGATGTCCGGGCGCGGAACGTCCGTGAATTCGTCCCGTCGGTGCAGGAAGTCGAGCGCCTCCGTTCCGTCTCTCGTGATGTGAAGGGTACTGTCGGTCCCCTGAACTGCTTCTTCGACCAGCCGCACGTCTCCGGGATTATCCTCGACTAAGAGGATCTCCGCGCTCTCCGCAGCCCCTTCACCCATGTCACCGGGTTCGGGCCAGACGGCAAAAAGGGGGTATCTCGGTTCAGTTGCGTTTGCGGGCTCCATCCAAATTTAGCTGAGTTTCTCGCTTTCCTGTCTCACAAGTATTCTTAGAGCTGCTGTAACGCCCGTTGTTACCGCCGTCTTCGGGGAGTAGCGGCCGGAATGGACTGCGGGAACGCTGTTTTGGCGTCCCGTTCTCCGAGCGAGTCCTGCTCGTCGGACGTGGCAGGAACCCTATATTTGTAGTTGCCGAATACGCCTCGAGGGTTTCAGTGGAGCCGAGTCGTGATCGGTATGCGACATCTACGAGGGATCTACTGATAGTCTCCGCACTGTCATTGCTCGCTCGGGAGCAGACCAGGACGGAGAAAGAAGACTGGGCCTTGCTGCCGAGATCGCGGATCCGCACGGACTGGTAGTACGTGACGTACTTCGCCAACTCCTCCCCCACCTCCGTTCGCCAGTGCGTCGCTCGGAGACGATCTCATCGGCCGTTCACGCCCGTAGCGCTCGGCCATCCGGTCGACGTACTGCTCGCGCTCGGCGTCGGTCAGGCCGTCGGTATTGGGACCGATTGTCCAGGTGGTCTTGTTCATGTTGACGGTGGGGCTCGAGCGGGTGGTACATCCCCGCCAGCGCTCCGGTTCCGGGGCCAGTGGCTAAGAACAGAATCGTCGTCTCTCGTACGCGGTGTCGTTCCCCTACGTCGAACCCAGCGATGAAGTCGACCCCGGCGAGCGAATCGGTCACATCGTGTTCGGGAGTTGGGTCGACGTGCTGTTCCCGCCGGAGGTGGCCCTCGAGGATATTTCGGTGGCGAAGGGCGACTCGATGATCGCCGGTGAGACGGTGGTGCTCGAGTATGAGCCGACGGCCAGTGGCGAGATCGATTTCGGTGCTAAGTCCGATATTAGGAGTGGACTCGAGGACGAGGGTGCGACGAGTCGCCTACATAGCTCTTCTTCATCTGCTCATTGATACAGATATCGCTCAGAACAGAATCAGGAACCGACGCTAACATCTCTACTAGCATAGGATTAGAATACAGGAGTTGCGGTGTTCCAGTGAGTAGCTATGACAGTATGTGATATTCTACTGAATAACCATCCAGCAGATGTACTGGATATGGTCCTGAACCGAAAACCGGTGTCCACGGCGACGTGCTAATCGAGTCCCAAGGTACGTTGCCCTAGTAGTCCATGACCTTGGAGGCAGCAGCTAGGCGGTCGAAATGACTGGTCGAACTTTCCTGTGTCTTTTACCCGACGATTGTAACTTTGAGACAGACGAGCTCTCGGAGCTCACGGAGCACATCAACACCGATCACTCTGGCGAGTACTAGTGTCTTGGCTGGCTGGATACACTGACTGGTCACGAAGTGCGCTCGCTCGTCGATGTCGAAAATCTCGAACAGGATATGGAGGAAGCGTCCGGCGAATGAACATGCTTCCGACCCGTGGAGAGCAGTCGAGCACCTCGAAGTGAGGTGATTCACGGTCGCGCCGAAGCGTCTGCAGGTTAGTTTCTCGATGCACGTGCAACGCTCACTTGATGAGTGTCGCCAAGCCAACAGCGCCCTGAAAGAAAACATGTGCGGGATCAATGTGCCGCATCCGTTTCATCCCAATTCGAGCGCGGCTACCAGTCTGTTTCGATTAGGTGAACAAAATATAGATTACTAAACTATCTAGATTAAATAATTACTATATATTTGTATGTAATAAATACCATTAACGCCACTACATTTATAAAATTACATCTCTATAATTTATCTATGGATAAAAATATTGGATTATCGAGAAGAATGATACTCAAAAGTATTGCAGGGACCAGCGTGGCAGTTGGTGCAACCGGTTCGAGAAGCGCAAACAAAGGTGCAGTTCCTGAGGACGAACATCTATATATCGTCTTGGCCGGAGGTTCCGGGCTTCGCGACCGGATCCAACGATCTGGATTCGACGTGTTACACGAACTCGCTAATGAATCGCTCTTCATTGTTCAGGGCCCTGAAGACAGACGTGATAAGCTCCGGACAATGGCGGTTGTAAACGATGTGATTCCGGATACAACGTACGCTGTTAATGATATGGAGAAGGTAGCAGATAACTCGACAATCACCGAGAAACCTTCGTACGAAACACAGTGGGATAAACAGCTTATGGAGACGGCAACTGCCCACAATCACGCGACTGGTAATGGAACGACAGTCGCAATTATCGACACCGGTATCAGTCACACACACTCAGCGCTCGCCTCTCAAATTAACACCGACCATAGTCGGCTTTTCCGGTATGGACGTATGTACTCCGGAGTTGACGACGTTCTCGTTGCTAAAGAACCCCCAGGATTCTTCCCAGAAGTAACGACAATCACTCAGCCTGTCGCTGGTGATGTTTCTGGACACGGAACCTCGGTCGCTGGAATCACCGCTTCAGCGCGCAATGATACTGGTATCGTCGGAATAGCTCCCGATGCAGAGATTATCTCACTTCGATCAATGTTTTGGGAACAACTTAATGAATATCGTAATACACTCGTAGGGACAATTACCGATACTCTTCTTGCGATCGATTACGCAGTCGAACTTGGTGTTGACGTGATTAATCTTAGCCTTGGACAGAAGCAACCCTCTGACAGTCGGATATTTACTGCGTATCGTCGCGTAATCCAGCACGCAATAGAGCAGGACACTGTCGTTGTGGCCGCTGCTGAGAACTATGGCGTTGATCTAGATCAAGAAACTGACTATGTGTTGCCTGCCGATATCCCTGGAGCAATTACCGTTGCCGCGACTGGACCATCCGATAGACGGAGTCACTACTCGAATTACGGAAATGGAACAGTTGATGTCGCCGCGCCCGGTGGTGGCTACGAGACCACCGAAAAGACCGCAATTAGTGATCCGGAGATAGTTGAGTTTCCGTATCCGACAAACAATGTGTTGTCTACTGTTTCACAAGACATCTATGGCTCACAGTACGACTACGTAAACGGGACTTCGATAGCGGCACCACAAGTAGCCGGACTCGCGTGTCTCATTCGTGAACTCGATCCGAATATCCATCCACGGCGCGTCCAGCAGGCCATTGAGAAAGGCGCAGTTGAATTATCCGGCGAATATACATCGGGTCTCGGGGCCGGTCGCATTAACGCATCTGACACGCTTGAGCGTGTTGTAAGGTGACGAAAACCTCATATCGGCCGTTTTTCCGTCTTATTGCGCTACTCGGTTGCGTTGCTTTCTACTGTTAAGGAGGTATATGGTCTTTCGTTCTGCCGAAAGCGGAGCCATTGCTCTGTAATACTACTACCTGTGCCTCAGTTGCTACAGTATGGATTTTATTGAAAGATACCTTTTCCTGAATTATTGTATTCTCTCCTTTGTTTATTCACTTTATATTAGTCACATCAGATAACAATTTATATTATTGAAGAATTCAGAAAGAAATATGAAATGATAATGTATAAAAGCTTTAATAGAAGAATGTAATGTTTTCAGATGGATTATGGAAGATAATATCCATGACTCGGAGAGAACCGTCAACAGGCGAAAAGTACTCAAAACAGTTGGTGTGACTGGTACTGCAGCAATCGGAATGGGAACTGCGTCCGCAGCAGGTTCTCAAAGCGAATATTCTATGGAATCGGCCGCGCTTGACCCTGAGGCGGCTCAGGCCGAGTTTGAGCATGCGATGGGAACCAAAGAGGTGCAAGCGCTCCACGATTCGCTGAAGGATAGAGGGCACAGTTTCGATCAAGAGAACGTCGCGGCGATTGAGGTCGACACCGAGATTATTTCGGAGTCGTTCGACCAAAGCGATATGAGTCGCGATTACACCTCGGAGCTAAAAGGACTAAATCCCGTTAGCGTGTTCGCTTTCTTCAATAACGACTCCAGTGAAAAACGAGGACTACTTAATGCAATTGTTCTCGATGACCCTGATAGTGGAGGGCGAAAGGCTGCCAATACGTGGGCGACTGAATTCATCCCCGAGATCGATAGAGAAAATCAGGCGTTAGATATCGAGATGGAAGTGCTGGGTGTCGAATCAGTTGAGAGTAATACCGGTATTTCCCCCGCAAGCAGTGCCTCGTCCTCGTCTGTGGCGACGATGGATGAACTCACTCACACGGAGGATTTGACCAATTACGAGGGTGTATCACCTGCTGACCCCTTGCCTTTCGGTGTTGATTGGGACGACGTGCTTGGGACCGGTGCTTGTCTGACACTTATGGGGGCGCTCTGTAATGCCTACGGCGGTAGCGTCGGCATTGCACAGTGTGTCACCACCTGTACAGCTGCTGGAATCCCGATCGCTATCGTTGGCTGTGATATCGTTTGTATTATGGCCACACAGATCATCAAAACGTACGGATGTGCAAGTGGTTCTGCTGCCCTCTGTGCGGCAGCCGGGATCGGCTCGTAAGTGTATAGAGATTAATTCCAGTTCGACTATTTATTTCGCATCCCTTATAGTTAAGACAGATATTTATACTATTGGATAGAAATCCTTCTATAACGAATGAACGGACTAAATGGCCGCGTGAAGTATCAATGGGGTTTGAAGCTAATTCTTATTTCTATAATATTTTCTATGATAACTCGGGCTGTATCACAGAGATTCGAATTTGTACCAACCTGGATTTCGATAATTGGTTTATTTTTACTTGTTCTTTCAGGTATAGCAGTAATTTCCTTCCATTACCGTTCTTGGAATTTCCAGATCGAGAGTAATGGGATTTTCATAGAGTGCGGATTTCTCTGGAGGAAAAGGACGTTCGTCCCTCACCATAATATTCAGCATGTCGATATAAATCAGCCAATTATTGACCGTTTATTCGGGTTATCACGACTCGTGATCCACACTGCAGGCGAAGCGGATTCTACAGTAAGAATTTCTGGGCTTCGGCCGGATAAAAGTAAAATGATTGAAGAAGAAATATTCAATAAAAAGCAAGAAGATTCATAATCATTATGGAGCTTGCAAAAAGATCAATAATCCGTCGCGTAATCGACGACATCACGTGGTCATTCATTACTCTCCCAGTATTTGTATTAGCATTCATCGGAATCGGAGAAGCTAGTTTCATTCTTACGTATATTCTTTCTTTGCTCATGTATTACGGCAGTCGGGTTATTGCCCAGTTCCTCTACTGGCAGCGGTCATCGTATTCTATCGAGGACGGGCAAATTACGATGCGTCGGGGTGTGCTAAATTTAAAACGAAGATCTGTCCCACTTGAAAGGGTTCAACAGGTAGATGTCGTTCAGGACTGGTTCAACAGCCTGTTAGGATTGACAGCGGTGACTTTCGAAACCGCTGGAACCAGAGAGAAGAGCGGGATCGAATTACAGTATGTCACTAAAAATGACGCTGAAAGAATACAGAAGCGATTAGAAAATCAAACGGAATGGTCAGTTGAGGCTACTGCAGAGCAAACAACACTCTATGATGCATCTTTACAAGCACTCATCTTACGAGGACTAACTTCGCTCCATCTAAAATATATCTTTATAGGCATTCTCGGTATTGCTACAATTCTTACGGATCTCATCTCAACTCCCGGTAATCGAATTCCGATTCTAAGCAAACTGGTGTATCTGCCGCTGCCGGTTGTCCTCGGTGGTCTTCTCCTGCTTGTATGGCTTTTCGGTGCAATCAAGACCGTCATCAAATTCTATGATTTGTCAGTTACACTCGAAGGAGACAACCTGCGGAGCAGAGCCGGATTTATATATGACCATTCGACCACAATTCCGATGGAGAATATACAAGTAGTTCGGATTTCGTCTAATTGTCTCCAACGGATTCTCGACTATGCAGTGTTAACTGTTTCATCAGCAGGAATGACAGAAGATAACCCATTTCCGTTCCGAAAACCACTAATTCCCCTCGAAAAATCGAACACAATTGAGACCGTTGCGCAACAGATTCTTCCGTATCGCGATGAATCACTTCAAGGGCCTCCGAAACGAATGCGTCGACGATATCTGCTTCATTATTTAATCGGGATTGGGATACTTACGGTGATTTCGATCGCAGGATCGTATCAGCTGATCGGCACTATTCGGCCACTGGGAGCGTGGCCACTACTATTTGCCCTAGCTGGTCCGGTACTCGCTCACCTAAATTGGAAGAGTCGTGGGATTGAAATATATGGTGATCAACTTGTTCTTAAGCGGGGTGTAGTCCGTCAGCACACATACATTGTCCCGTTGAATCGAATTCAAGAAGTCTCTGTGACACAATCGGTGTTTCAACGCCGAGCCAATCTAGCAACAATCTCTATCAAGACGGCGTCTCCAGTGCTTTCAATCGGTATACACGCAGCCGATTTTGATATCCAGACTGCTGAATCAATTCAACACGAAATTAGAAATATAAGCGGAACGGCACCAAGAGAAACTCAAACTAGCAAGTAAAATGATATTAACTTATGATGGTGTTCTGATGAATTGGTTTCCACCGAGACGAATTCTGTTCAATCGGTTTTAGTATAAACAAAGTAGGTGTGTATAATACCTATAATTATAGGTGCGACAACTAGAACTGGCCAGTCTGGTGTAGGAAATCCAATGATTGTAAGTATACCTGCCAAAACAAATAGACAAGTCATTAGTAGTACGCCTTGTATCAAGGCGTATCGTATTCTCTTCTTTTCCATTGTTTCTTCCTACTACGGCACTTATGCATGAAGGGCGTTTTGATCTCGTGCCATAAACACCACGAAATATAATACTCGTTTCCTTTTAACAGAACTGTATGGAGTCGCCTATTCGCTGGAAAACCGCTAACTGCCGGGTTCACTCTCCGGTAATTTAGCAGAGGACATTGACAGCGATGCAGTTGATGAGTCCGTGGATCAATTCGCCGTCAGGTTCGGTATTCGGAGGAAACCGTAGGTCCGAGTGACCTGTTCCAAGCCTGTTTGGAGAGGCTGTGGAACTTCGCTAACATAACTGAAACCGCAACTAGATGCCTTGATATCCGCGGAACAGCGCCGGGACGGCTTGCTGACCGCCGTCGTATTGACCCAGTTCTTTCTCCTACTTCGAGACTCTAAAAAGAGCGACAATCAAATGTGGGAGTAGCTACGAACCGCCGTTTGAGGCCTCGAGTTCACTAGCATCGAGTTCTTCGTCGAGAAACGCACGGCCGGCATCAGTGAGTCGATAGAGCCCCTGTGCGATCCGCTCAACGAGCCCGTATTCTTCGAGTTCAGAGAGCCGAATACTGGCGTGGCCACGGGAGCAGACATCGAAGTTCTCCACTGCCTGTGGAGTGAGATTTCCTTCGTCACGCATCGTCTCTAGGATGCGTTCGTCGACTGGGCGCATCCAGTCGGCTCGTTGTCGTACCACGTTTCTACAGGCAGGATTCGTGAGCATAGATTTACCGATATATACGATATGATAGCGTATTCGACTGATCTAGTAGCAAACTGTATTATTCTGGCTGCAAATTGTAGGAAAAGTATTTGTAATGGGAGTCTCTATATATAATTGATCCGCCCCTTTCGGACTGAAAGGTCCGACGTGCTGGAACACGTCGGGGGTCGGGTCAACCTCGCTACAAGGATTTCCGACCATGCGAAACGAACGCTCGAGGGGTCAAAGAGATTACCCCATAGACGACGGAACAGCTGGCCGTTCGGACGGCCACGACGAGACGCGAGCCGCTGCGTTCTTACTACAGTACTACGCACGCGCGAGCGATCGGACTGCTTCTCGAGCACCGACTCGAGACCCGACCACCCACGCACCACGAGGTGACCGCCGATGACCGACGAGCCGCGGGTCGCGACCGACCGCGAGCGCCTCGAGACCATGCTCGTCCGCCAGTATATAGAGCGCCTCGAGTCACTCGATCGGGAGACCGAACGGCTGCTCGAGTCGATCGCGGAGACCGAGCCCTTCGACGAACCGACGCGCGCACGGGCGCGGCGTCACTTGCGCGAGATTCGGGCCCAGCTCCATCCGCTGACGCTCGCGCTTCGGGATCACCCCCACGCCGACGACGAGCTGCGGGACTCGTCCTGAGAGCGACGCCGCCCGCAGCGTCGCTCGAGCCGTCGTATCGCCGTCCGACCATTTCGCCCCACACCAGACAGTTCAATGCCATCGTCAGCACCCGACACGGACGCATCGCCGTCGAACAACCCTGACCAGATCGCCCACAGTAGCGAGTTCGAACACCTCCGCGAGCGCCTCGAGTCCCTCGAGACCGAACTCGAGCGCAAGGACGACCGCATCGAGGACCTGGAACGGGACCGCGACCGACTCGCCGACGCCGTTGCCGAACTCGAGGACCAGCTCGAAGACTGCGAGGCGCGGACCGACGCGGTCGAAACGCGAGCCGACGACCTCGCTACCGAGACCAGCGAACTCGAGAGCCTCGCCGAAGCCGCGTGCAACAAGGCCACTGCCAACAAGGAGCGCGTGACGGAGCTCCAGTCCCGCGAACTCGAGAAGGGCGCCCACCTCGAGACCGACAACGTCGACGAGTGCGCGGTCACCGTCGCCGACGGTCGCCTCGAGCGCATCGAGAAGGACGACGGGACCGCCTACTACCGCCTTCCCGAGCACGCCGATCCGCTCGAGCGCGGCGGCGACGTCTCGCTCGCCTTCGGCGACTTGCTCCCGATCCAGCAGCTCGCGCGGATGGACGACGATCGCCGCCGCGCCGCGGCGAACTCGCTGCCCACCAGACTGGCCGCGAAACTCTGGCAGGCCCGGACCGATCCCAGCGTCGGCGACGATCCGTGGGAACGGGGCTGCAAGGACGTCGCCGAGTACGTGAAAGCCAGCGACCTCCGACATTGGATCCGCCGCCGGGAGCCGGGCATCTCCGAGAGCTACGCGAAGAAGCTCGTCTCGCGGACGATCGACGCCGTCCTGGACCTCTCGAAGAACCGGCTCGCGGTGCGCCGGAAAACCGAACGCAAGAACGGCCTCGAGTACACTGAACGACGGCTGCTCCTCCCCGCGGACGCCTCGATCCCCGGCGCGGGGTGCCGGGACGAGACGGCTGCCCCGTCGGATCCGGAGACAGCCGACGTCCACGGGTAGCCCCGTCTACGGACCGTAGCTTAGTCCGGGAGAGCACTCGACTGAAAGATCACTCGGCTAAAACGGGCTTCACCGGCCACCGATACGACCACCGCTCCCGAGACGCGGACGTTCGCTTCACTGCGGTAGCCCTGCGGCCGTCCCTCGAGCGGTCGTCGGCGGTCGACTCCGCGGACGCTCGAGTCGGTGCTCGCCGGGGACGACGGCTGTCCACGGACGACGATCCCGATACGCGGGTAGCGTGGCGACCCGCTCGAGCCCACTGGGAAAGCCCCTGCTCCGTTCGGCGGGTCTGACGCGGTGCGCTCGCTCGCTTCGCTCGCGTGCTTACTTCGTCAGACCCGCCGAACGGAGCAGCCCCTTTCATTCCCACCCGCGGTGGCTCGACCGGCCGACCGGAACAGGTGTGAATGGGACTGCTGCTATCAGGGACGGCCGACGAGGCAAGCACTACGGCGAGCGACGCTCTCTCGAACCACGCGCAGCGAGTCGCCCGCCTCGAGAGCATCGGGGCTTTCGTAGTGTTTCCAGTGAACCATAGTGCCGCACCAAACTGATATCACTGAACCCAGCGCTCGAGAACGAGAACACACGAAATCCACTCTCTCCGCCTCGAGGGAGAAGATCGTACACATCGATAGCGGAGGTCCGACTCGTCGCTGATTCATGGGGCCGCGCTTCCAGAAGAATGCGGACGCCAGGGATAGAACGTAACGTCGCGCAGACGACCGGCGTCCGCTGCTCTCGATTCAGACGATAGTACGCCGATTCTGGATTACGTGATCGTACGCTCGAGGAATCGCTCGATCGCGTCCGGTCCCGCCGGGGGCGTCCCGTCGATGAGCGAGGTCGCGGAGCCGCCTTCCTCGAGGTGGACGGTCTCGGTGATCGACTGTGCGGGCGTCGGATCCGCGGTCAGCAACTCCATCGCTACCCGTTCCGACTCGATCTCCTCGACGCCGCCGGTCACCCAGACGTGGTTGCGGTCGTGCAGTTCGTACAGCGCCGCGTCGACGCCGGCCTCGTCCAGCGCGTCGAATAGGACGCGGCTGTGTTCGATCGGAACCATCGTGTCTTCGCGACCGTGCATACAGAGGACCGGTGGCGTCTCCGCGGAGACGTGGGTCACCGGACTCGCCTGCACGAACGCGGCCTCGTGCTCCGATTTCGGGCCGCCGATGAGCAGCGAGGCGGGATTGGTCGGGTCGTCCGGGACCAGTGTGAGATCCGCGACGCCGTACCAGTCGACAACCGCCTGGACGGCCCCCGACTCGTCGGGAGCAACCGCCTTCTCGAGGTCCGCTTCCGAGAAGGCGTCCCCCGCGAGCGCGTCGACGTCGTCGATGACTCCCGCGAGGAGGGCCAAGTGACCGCCGGCCGATGCGCCCCACGCCGCGACATCCGTCGCGTCGTAGCCGTACTCGTCGGCGTTTGCCCGCAGCCACCTGATCGCCGCCTTCACGTCGACGAACTGGTCGGGGAAGACGCCCCGTGGCGTGTCGTTTGCCGGGTCGATCGCGAACTCGACGCCGTCCTCGAGGGCGTCGGGAATCGCGGCCAATCGGTAGCTCACGCTGGCGATCGCACACTCCCACTCGGCCGCGTACCGTTCCGGCTCCGGAACGTTGTCGCGGGTCTCGGCGACCCAGCCGCCGCCGTGGACGTAGACGACCAGCGGCGGATCGTCGACCGCGGGGACGAACAGATCGAGCCCCAGCTCGTCGGCTTCGCGCGTCGCGTACGTGACGCCCTCGTGGACTTCGACGTCGACCTCGGTATCCTCACTCATTCTGAATTCTGTTCGACATCGAAGTGTCATCACTGTAACGATTACCTCACGGTAGCGGCTCGTCGCCGTGGTTGCGGGCGGATGCGAGAACACACGAAACCCACTCCCCGAATCGAAACCACCGCCCAGCTATATTTGGGTGGACGGCATCCTAGGGAGTATGTATCGCGCAATCCTTCCCGAAGGACAGATCCAGTGCGAGCAGTACGAGCACACCGAGAACGGCGTGGAACTCTACGACGAGGACGACGAGTTCGTCGCGTTCGTGCCGTACGCGAACCTCCACGCGCTGGAGGACTTCCATCCAGAAGAAGAGCGTTCGATCATGTGATCGCGGCCGCGGCCGATCACGTCGTCGCCGGCTGTTGGTCGATCGCCTCGAGTTGCTCGCGGTACCGGTTCCGAACCGTGACCACGGTCGTCTGAGCGGTGTCGGCGACGGCCCGCTGGGGGATCGTCTCGTCGCACAACAACCCGGCCGCGTAGATGGCGGCGGCGGCGAAACCGGTCGGCGACTTTCCCGAGTGCAGACCCTGCTCGGTCGTTTGGTCGATGATTTCGACGGCCTTCGTCTCGACGTCCTTGCCGACGTCGAGTTCAGAACAGAAGCGGGGAACGAACTGGCGCGGATTCGTCGGCTCCAGGTTGATATCGAGTTCGTCGGCGATATACCGATACGTCCGGCCGATCTCCCGTTGGTCGACCCGGGAGACGGAGGTTACTTCCTCGAGGCTCCGCGGAATGTCCTCCTTACGACAGGCCGTGTACAGCGCACTGGTGGCGACGCCCTCGATCGACCGGCCGCGGATGAGGTCCTGCTCGAGCGCGCGTCGGTAAATGACGCTTGCGGTCTCTTTGACGGGCTTTGGAACGCCTAACGCGCTGACCATGCGGTCGATTTCCGAGAGCGCGTACTTCAGGTTGCGTTCGCCGGCGTTTTTCGTGCGGATGCGTTCCTGCCAGACGCGGAGTCGGTGGAGCTGGCCCTGTTTGTCGGCCGACATTGAGTGGCCGTTGGCGTCCTTGTTGCGCCAGTCGATGGTCGTCGTCAGCCCCCGATCGTGCATCGATTGGGTCAGCGGCGCGCCGACGCGGGAGAGCTCGTCGTGTTCCTGGGCGTTGAAGGCTCGCCATTCGGGGCCGTAATCGATCGGATCTTCGGTCAGAACGAGCCCGCACTCCTCGCAGACTCGCTCGCCGCGGTCCGGGTCGTGGACGATCGTATCGGTTTCGCAGTCCGGACATAGACCGGTCTCTGTCTCGGTTGATTCGCTCGTGGTGTGATCGATAATGGACCGCGTCATCAGTAGTGGAAGAATCGGTGCAGGCACTGTAAGGGGTTAACATGGTTTCGCGGGAAACGCAGACTTACGAGTCGGCCGTCCTCGCACGAAAGAGAGAAGATGAGAGAAGCGACAGATCGCCGCCGACGCTGCTGTGTGGCGTTGATCGAACTGTGCTGAGACCGTGTCCCATCGGTCGCGTTCGGGCGTAGCGCTATCGCGTAGCGCCGTCGCCCTACCGTGTCTATAGTGAACATACTACATGAAATGTGGTCATCGTTCCCTCATGAACGGGACGTAAATCGCATGTTCATCGCGTAAATATGGCTTTCGCCGGCGAACTGTCGTTCGCCTTTATGTCGCCGGCACCAAACGTTTCGACCCAGTGTCGTGTCCCAGTTCAGTCCCTCGACCCCGCTCACGCCCCTGCTACCGGAACGGTTGTGCGTGTACGCGCTCGGTACAGTCGAACAATCGTCCAATACTGTTCTCGCCGAGCGATTCTCGAAACCGTCCGACGCCGTCTCGAGACCCTACACCGTCGATGACCGATCGAAGCCGTTCCATACCTGCTTTGCAGCCGGTGCGAAACGTGGCCGTCCTTAAGAGTTTCAGTATTGGTGTACAACTTGGTGTGTCAATCGTGACTGCGACTTGCCGACCGAGCAGACAGCGGCTTCCGTCGATTCGACAGTTTGGTAGCCGTTTCGTGTACGGTAGCCAGTGTGAATCGAACCGGAGCGTAATCCCGGCTACAGGGGGTCGATCGTAATGTCGTCGATCGATACGTCTCTGCCCGACGAGATCGCATCGGTCGCCGATTCGGACGAGGAGCAACGACTGTCGAAAGACGTCATTTTCGAGCTCCTGAAGAACCGACGTCGACGCGAAGTCCTCGCGTACTTACTCGAGGCCGACGATACGGTCACCCTCGGCGAACTCGCCGAACAGATCGCGGCCTGGGAGAACGATACCGAAGTCAGCGCGCTCAGCTCCGATCAACGCAAGCGCGTGTACGTCGCCCTTTACCAGACTCATCTGCCGAAGATGGACGACGCCGGTATCGTCGAGTACGATCAGGACCGGGGACTGATCTCGCTGGCGGATAACGCCGACCTGCTGATGATGTATCTGGACACGGATACCCACCAGCAGGATCGGTGGGATCGGTGGTACGCGGCCCTGAGCGTCGTCGGTGCGGCACTCGTCACCGGTGCATTCCTTAGCGTTCCGCCGCTGTCGGCCGTCCCGACGCTCGGGCTCGCTGGTGTCGTCGTCGTCGCCTTCTTCGCCCTCTCGGTGGCACACGCCGTGTCGAACCGACGGCGCGAACGGAACGTCGACGGCAAGCTATCGCGGATCGAGTGACTGTTCGGTCGGGAGTGGGTCGACGGCCCGTGCGAGCCGTCGACGATCGCGGGTTCTCACAGCGATTGAGAAGATTTCTTGCGGTAGCAGGTAAGAAGGACTTTTATTCACGGCACTCGAACGGACGAACGGCTCCCGACGACCGTCATCCGTACCGGAGCAGTTCGCGTGCCAGCATCTGTTTCCGATTCAGGCGCGGGAGCCACCTTTACACTCATCTCGACGACCGCTCCGCGCGACCCGCCGCCGCTCGAGGGGACCACCCGTCGTACTATCGCTGTCCGTCGTACCCGACGAGTCGCGCCGTCGCCGTTCAAACCATGTTCGGGTGCGGCTGGTCGGGCCGAACCTCCTCGACCGACTCCGGGACGTCGAGGACGTCGGAACAGAACGCCTCGAGCCGACGGGCCTGCGTCCGCCACGCAAACGCCTGCGCGTCAGTCCGGGCCTGCTCGCCGAGTCGCGCCCGCAACTCAGGCGATTCGAGGACGAGATTCAGTTTGTCGGCTAGATCTTGCGGGTCCCCGACGCGGGACAGGAGTCCGTTGTCGCCGTTGGCGAGGTACGTCCGGATCGCCTCGAGGTCGGTCGTCACGACCGGCAGCCCGCAGGCCATCGCCTCGACGTTGGCCATCGCGAAGCTCTCGTCGTGACTCGGCAGGCAGAACACGTCGGCGCCGGCGTGGTAGCCCGGCAGTTCGGGGTGGGGGACTTCGCCGTGGAGTTCCACTGACTCCGCGATTCCGAGGTCGCGGGCCCGCCGGCGGATCCGCTCTCGGTCGCCGCGCCCGACCACGTGAAGTTCCTGGTCGCCCTCGAGTCGGGCGACCGCCTCGAGCAGTTCGTCGATCCCCTTCGCTTCGACCAGTCGGCCGACGAAGAGGATGATCGGATCGTGACTCGAGATGACGGGATCGGCGTCGGGCTGAAACCGGTCCGTATCGACGCCTGGATAGACGATCTCCTCGACGTCGATGTCGAACGCCGATTCCACGCGGTCCGCGGTCTCCATCGAGTTGGCCAGAATCAGCTCCGTCGCGGAGAACGCCTGTTGCAGTTTCGCGCCGATCCCGATATCCGAGAGCCGGTGGTACGTGTAGACCGTCGGCACGTCGACCAGATTCGAGAGGAGGAGATCGTCGAGATAGTGGGCGGTAAACAGCACGTCCAGAGTGTCGTCGATGTGATCGATGACGCCGTTTCGCTCGGCCCACAGCGTCATTCGGGCTTTCGTCCAGTCCTGGGAGCCGACCGGGAGCGACTCCTCGAGCGAGGCCGGCCAGTCGCTGTCGAAGGACGGGGTCTCGACGACGGTTACGTCCGACTCGCGGACGATCGGCGCGGGCTCTCCGCGCTGCGTATAGAGATAGACGTCGTTCGACTGACTGAGTGCGGCCGCCATCTGCTGCGTGTAGACGGCGATTCCGCCGGCGTGGCGGGTTCCGGCGGCGTCGTGATAGAAACCGATGTTCATACCGCGACGGTGGTCTATCAGATGGATTGTTATACTGTTCGTACCGAACGTACTCGATACGTACCGGTCAGTAGTGCGAAATGCAACAGCGAAAATGAACTTCGATCGTCAACCGTCCGCCGTCGATGCGCTGCGAGCGGGCGACCGATCTCGTCCCGCCGCCCGCGCGACCGATCGGAACGGAACGATCTTCGGACGCTGCGAATTACTGCTCGCGAACGTTGTACTGTACGTCGACGGTCGCGTGACCGCGCAGGGTGAAGTCCTCGATGTCGCCGTCGAACCAGTAGGCGTCGGCCCAGTTGTCGGCGACGCCGCGGACGGTTCGGTCTTCGATCACGTCGTCCTCGTCGATCGTTGCCTCGCTGTGGGTGGACTTGACGACCGCGCCGCTGGTCTCGAAGGAGTAGGCGCTCGGCTCGTCGGCCGTCGTCCCGTCGATGACCACCGCGTGGGGGAGCAGTTCGTGGTCGCCGTAGTCGGCCGGATCGATCTCCTCGCCGTCGACGCTGGCGTCAGCGGCGCCGTTGATGATCGTCACATCGGTCACTGCGCCCGAGAACCGGAACGTCCGGCTGCCGTCGGTGACCGAACTCTGGACGGTCGACCCCGCGATCGTCGTCGTGTCGTCTTCCCCGTCGAGTTCGATCTCGCCCTCGACCGAAATCTCGAAACTCGTCGGCACGCCCCGACCCGCGACCTCGAGGACGTGCGGGAGTTCCGCACCGTAGTCGGCCGGATCGACCGCTTCGCCGTCGACCAGGACCGTTCCCGGCCCGTCGACGGTGAGCGCTTCGAGGTCGCCGTCGAACCGGAAGGCGTCCTTCCAGTCGGCGACGGCGCCGCTGACGCGCCCGTCCGTAATCTCGTCGCTGACGTCGATCGACGCGCCCTCGTGGTTCGCGGACTCGACCGCGCCGTCGACGGCGAACTCGTAGCGCGTCACGTCCGAGGCGTCGCCGTCGACGAGCACGACGTGGGAACGTTGCTCCTCGTCGGCGGCGCTTTCGGCGTTCACCTCGGCGCTCGAGGCAGCGCTCGAGTCGCCCGAGGCGGCCGCTTTGGCCGACGTTGGGACGCCGTCGGGAACGGAGAGATCGGGATCGCTCGAGACGGCGTCGGCGACGGTGACGGTCGACCCGTTCGCCCGCTGGATCGTGCCACGGTAGCCGCCGCTCTCGAAGGTGGCGCGACCGGCCGAGCCGTTGGCGCCGGCAACCATCGCGTAGGGGTAGGGACCGTCGGCGAAGTGGGAGTCGCGAATCGTGACGTTGCCGCCTGACCAGACCCAGACGGGGCGGCCGCTGGTCTCGGTGTAGCCGCCGTAGCCCTGTCCGTAGTCGGTGTTGTCGTTGTACGCGACGCAGTTCTCGATCACGTCGTCGCCGCTCGCACAGCGGAACGTCGTGACGCCGTTGTTCTTGCCGAAACAGGTGTCGAAGTGGACGCTGCTCGGTCCGGAGGCGGTGTTCGAACAGTAGAAGCCGTTGTTCGGGAACCCTTGCACGTTACACCGGCGGAACGTCAGGTTCGCCTGGCTTTGCTTGTGCATGAAGACCGCGCCGGGTCCGTGGACGAAGTCCGCGCCTTCCTTGGTCGCGCCGTCGCCCATGTAGATGTTCTCGAAGAGGACGTCGCCCCGGTCGGCTCTGATCGAGATCAGGAACTGGTCGCCGCGGTAGAGCCCCTCGAATCCGATATTTCGGATGACGGAGTTTGCTCCCTCGACGAGCAGCAGAAAGCTCTTCCCGGTCGTGAGATCGATCAGTTTGTTCTCGAACGTCTCACCGCGGCCGACCCGGACGACCTGCCCGTTCGCGGGGATGACCTCGTAGTCCTCGGCGGCGCTGGCGCTTGTCCCGAACGTCGCTGCCGCCGCCGTCGTTGCACCGGCGAGTTTCATGTACGATCGCCGGTGGAGCAATCCGTCCGATCCGTCGTCGGTCGTCGGCGCTTCCTCGCCGACGCACCGATCGTCGTCCGCTACCGAAGAGTCGCGTGCCATGCAATCAGGTAATCAGACACTACCACCATAAACTTTCTCTTCTATTATACTTAAAATTTACAGACGATAGTTATTTCGTGACTGTGATCAAACAAAACTATTCGAATAAATACGTGCGATATTGTATTATCGAATATTTGTTCCCGGACGGCGGTAAGAGCGAATTACCCGCCACTGTAGCGGTTCTGAACGATCTCGATCGGGTTTCGATGACTGCTCGGAAGCGAGTAATACCGTATTACCGGCCTCTTTCGAGCGTTCGGCGAGCGGCTCTTCCCCGAGACACCGGTGTGTTCGGCGGCTCGAGTGCGAAGGAAAGTTTGTCGAGTGCTATCGCTCAGCACGAATAGAGTTCCGATCCGGATCGTCTCGAGTCGAGCGGGATGAAGTAGTTGACGAACGCAGAAAACGAAACGCCGAATCAGCGAGGAAAACGGAACGGGGGTGAGCGGAGGGAACGCGTCAGCGGGGGAGGGGGTGGCTGCGTCGGCGGAGGGAGGGGGCGTCAGCGGGGGGCGGCGAACCGATCGCGGAGGCGATCGGGGAGGGGAAGGGGGCTGTCGCGTCGCGTCAGCGGGGCGTTAGTTGGAACCGGAGGCGGCTTCCTCGGCGCTGGTCGGGGTCCCCTTCGGCATGAACGCCTCGGGGTTGGTGCCCGAGTCGCCCTCGAGTCGGACGTTCGAGCCGGCGTGTTCGGCGATGCCGGCCTGCTCGTCGTAGTCGGTGTCCTGGAGGACGACCTCGGTGCCCTTGCCGTTGGCGCCGGCGTCGATCGCGGTGTTCTGCCCGTTCATCGAGATCTGGCAGTTCTTGACCTCGATCGGACCGGGGGCCCACGCCCAGATACCGCGGCCAGCGTAGCCCTCTTCGTCGACGAGGACGCTGGAGTTCGTCACCTTGCTGCCCGCCGTCGCGAGACGGAAGTGGGAGACGTAACAGTTCGCGGCGAAACAGCGGTCGATGTGGATCGTGCCGCCGGCGCCGCTGCCCGGCGCGGAGCCGTAGACCGCGTTGTCCGCGAAGTTCTGGATGTTGACGTTCTTCATGTCGATGTGGCCGGAGTGCTCGGGGTTGGCCCAGAAGGCCGTCTGCCCGTGACCGCTCGAGCTGGCGTTTCGCTCGTCGGAGCCGTCGCCGAGGTAGACGTTCTCGATGGTGCTCGAGCCGCCGGCGTCGGAGATGCCGAACATCGAGGAGCCGGTGCCGGAGGTGTTGCGGCCCTTGACGCCGATGTTTCGGATCGTCCAGTCGCTTCCCTCGGTGACGACGACGACGTCCTGGCCGTTCGTCAGATCGAGGAGTTTGTTCTCCCAGGTCTCACCGTCGCCGACGGTGATCGTCTGGCCGCTGGCTTCAATAACCTCGTAGTCGCCTTGGGCGGACGCCGTGCCGGCGGCGCCGAACGACGTCACCGCGGCGGCGGCCGCGGCGACCGAGCGCACGTAGCTGCGGCGGCTTAATCCGTCGTTACGGCCTGTAGTCGGCGTGGTGTCCGTCTCGGACGTACGGGGGTTCTGCGCCATACACTTGCGTAACCTGGCCTTGCACTCATAAACTTTTCCTTGGGGATATGGATTAAATTTACAGAATATATTTCTAACTCTGACGAAAAAGACAGAATATATGGCTATTCCATCAAGAAATTATGAACGAAGGAAGGGCAACAGACCGGTCAGTAACCGAGTTTTAGCGCGGAAATACGGGATTACCTCACGCGTGAGGTCTTGTAGCGGCTGATTCGAGACACGAGGTCTGACCGGGTACTCGCGACGGTGAAAACGAACCGCCGCGACTGTTCGCCAATTATTCGCGCATTCATGACAACTGGCCGCCACACAGTCTCCCGGTAGCGACCGCGGGTCGACGCCACTCGATCGAGCGTCGGTAGCGAGGCGCTTCGATCGACGGTCCACACGGCGACAGTCGCGCAAGTGACTGTCCCGGCGGTGAGCGTGCGCGACGGTTTGTCGGGCACCGGCGCGACGAACCGATGAGACAGTAGCCGACCGCTGTCTCGGTGGCCGCCACTCGCGCGCGATCCGAACCCGTTCGGACCGGCGTTCTCTCGAGCCGTCGGCCCGTCGGCCGTACCCGTGTGCGTAACCGTATCCGGACGCGGTCAAGCGAGTGACGAGCCGGAGCGGCCGGGCCGATAACTCCATCAAGAGACTAACGCGCGCGGGAGAAGTCGCGACTAGTTCGACGGAACGGCCGTCTACCGGTGCGGTTATTCGGGATCTCCCGAACCGTCGACGGTGTACATCTGGAACTCGTCGTTCGAGATCACCTTGTTGGCGCTCGAGTCGGTCTCGAAGTCCTCGAGGGACTCGTCGCTGTAGTGGAGCTCCTGGTAGACCTCGAGTTCGCGCGTGAGGTCGTACTCGGTGACGATGAAGTTGTAGTCGATGCCGCGATACGCCTCCCCGTAGTCGCCCGCTTCGAACGTCTCCGGATCGACGGTCCCGGTCGAGGCGGAGCCGGCCGAGAGGGTGCCGTCGCCCTCGAGACCGTTGAGCCCGTGATCGTACCGGTACGGATTGTGTCCCATCCCGACGAGGGGCGTGTCCTCGCTCGAGTGGTCCAGCGCGGAGTCGTAGCCGCTGAACGTCTCGTCGGTCACGTGTTGGCCGGGGTTGTAGATGATCGGCGAGGCGAACACCGTCATCAGCCCGAGGACGAGACAGCCGCCGAGGAGGAGCGCCGCGACGGCGCTGGCGCCCGGGCGCGTGATGACTCCCGAAAGCGCGTCGACGCCGCGGGCCAGCGCGATGCCCCCCAGCACCGTCAGCAGGACGGCGATGAAGCCGACCTGTCGGAACGCCATCGTTGGCGTCCCGACGAAGTAGACGACGAACAGCCCGGTCAGCGGGAACAGCGAGAGTGAGAGGTAGTTGACCTGGGACTTCGTCTCCGGATCGAGCGCGGTCCGCCCGAGCCAGACGAGCAACACGAAGACGCCGACGACGAGCGCGACGATCGCCAACTCGAGGAACATCGTGACGAACAGCTCGGCGATGCTGCCGCCAATCTCCTGGAGGGAGGACTCGCGCTGTCCGACCTCGGCGCCGCCGCCGATGTCCTCCTCGAAGACGCCGATGATGAGGCCGGCGAACGCGTCGCGGAACCGCTCGTTACTCGCGGCCCAGAGGGTGAAGATGGCACCGAGCACGACCGTGTGAGCGTACATCGTGGGGTGATCGAGTATGGGATGATCGTCGTACCGCCGCCGGGCGAGATACTGGATGCTGGCGATCGAGCCGATCAACACGATGACGCCGATCATGTGCTGGGGGTGGACCAGCAGGAGTCCGAGTCCCGTGAGGTAGATCAGGAGGCTGAACGGCGACAGTCCCAGCGGGAGGCGCTCGATCGTCGCCCGGCGCCGGAGGTACGTGACGAACGCGAAGACGACGACCGGTACCAGGAAGAGGGCGTTCGAGTTCGTGTGCACGCCCATGTGCGTCGCAACGTTGTTTATCGGTAACACCATCCACGAGACGATCGCCGCGATCCCGATCGCCAGCCCGTCGCCGTCGATCTCCCGGACGATCAGCGGGATGAAGATCAGGAACGGGACGAACAGGATGACGACGCTAAACAGGAGTCCGCGCTCGATCGGGATGCCACCGACGTAGTGGAAGGTCGCCGCGATCGTGTGGACGGCGGGGTAGAACAGTTCGTGGGGCGCCATCTGCCCCGCGACGATGTCCCGCGTCCAGCCGAGGTGGGAGAGTCCGTCGCCCATCCCCAGAAACCGATAGTTCCTGATCACCGGCAGGCTGACGATCGCCGTGACCGTCGTTCCGCCGAGCGCGATTCCGAGGGCCTGCTCGCGGCCGCGACAGACCAGCGCCGTGCTGACGGCGACAGCGAGGGCGATTCCGAAACCGATCCACGTGAGTGTCGGCGTTGCCGCGTATATCGACGGTTCGTAGCTCGTCGCCGGGTTCGATCTCGCGACGAGGATCCCGATCGCGACCGCGAGGAATCCGCCGGCAACGAGGCCGTTGAACGTTGCCCGCTTCATGCTCGCTCGAGACGGAGACGGTCCGGTCCAATGTCGATACGCATGTATTGACCGGAGGGTCATCGATAGCGACGTTTGTTATACGGCTCCTATCCAGCCCGGCCATTCCTCGAGAGCGTTCGTCAGCGCTCAACTCACTGCCGTCGCTCCGTGGCGGTCGTGACCGGTATCTGATCCGTTCACAGCGGGCTGTGAACCCCGCAGCGACGTTCAAGTCGTCCCCGAGTCGAGCCGCCGCCATCGAGTGCGCGTACGCGTCGATTGACGGTCGTCTCGGCCGGCCCGCCCCCGGCCGTCCGGCTGTAGGCAGTGCCTATCGATCGCGACCCGTCGATACGTGTTGCGTTCCCGATTTCCGAACGATCAACGGTTCTGATGGTTTTTGTACCCGTTCGTGCTCGGTCGAACCGAACGAACAGTGCGCGCAGTGGCCGCCGATCCGACTTCGATACGCTATGTCATCCATTGTCATCGATCACGTTCAGGCCGACGGTACGACCCTCGAGGCGGACGTTCGAACGTCCGGCGACCTCGAGCGGTTCTTCACCACCGAATCGTTCCGAACCGAGTACGACGTCCCGATCGCGGACGTCCCGGAGGGGGTGCTCGCGATCCCCGTCCTCGCGCAGGTCTGTCCCGTGGCGTGGGCCAACGGGGCGGACGTCTACGTCGACGAGGTCGACGCCACCTTCGCCGCGGCGTTGCAGGACGTCGAGGCGTCGCTCCGCAAGATGCACGACTTCCTCGAGGGGGGGACCCTCTACGCAAAGGAGACGATCGACGCCGACCCCGAGGCCGGCGGCGAGAGCGGCCTGCTCTTCACCGGTGGCGTCGACTCGACGTGTTCGTACGTCCGCCACCGCGAGGAGAAGCCGACGCTGGTCAGCATCCGCGGCTGGACGATCACGCCCGACGCCGCCGACGACGAGAAGTGGGACGCGCTCCGCGAGCGCGTCACCGGCTTCGCCGACGAGCACGGCCTCGAGACGGCCTTCGTCGAGTCGAACATGCTCTCCTTCCTCGCCCACCCGATGCTGTTGGCCCACTACAAGCGCTACGTCGACGGCGCCTGGTACAGCTCCGTCGGCCACGGGCTGGGTCTGCTCGGGCTCTGCGCCCCGATGGCCTACGCGCGGGGCATGGATGACCTCTACGTCGCCGCGACCCACTGGGAGGGGATCGACCTCGAGTGGGGGTCGCGTCCCGACATCGACGACCACGTCCGGTGGGCGGGGACGCAGTGTCACCACGACGGCTACGAACTGACCCGTCAGGAGCGGGTCGACGCGATCGCCGACTACATCCGCGAGGAGGAGCCGAACCTCCAGTTGCAGACCTGCAACGACCGGATGGACGGCAACTGCGGCGAGTGCGAGAAGTGTTACCGGACGGCTGTCGGCCTGCGACTCTCGGGGCTCGAGCCGACCGACCACGGCTACCCGTTCGACGACGAGGACTACCGCGAGATCCGGACCGCCCTCGAGGAGGGGCGGTGGGTGCTCGGTCAGGACGAGAAGTACATGTGGGAAGATATCCGCGAGCGTGCGCGTGAGACGGCCCCCTCCTCGCCGGCCGAGGCGGCCTTCTTCGCGTGGCTCGACGAGGTCGACCTCGACGAACTCGTCTCCGAGTCCGAACCGCCGCTGTCCCATCGGCTCCTTCGCGCGGGCGCCCGAAACGCTCCGGCCAGCGTCTACAACGCCGTCTACCCCGCCTGGGCGACCGCGAAGTCCGGCCTGCGCCGCGTTCGACCCGGCCGCTAGCGGGACCTCCGTTTTCCGAGCGCGCCGTCGCTCCGAATCGCTGAGTACTAACTCGCGCCGCAGCGACCGCTGGGCGATCGTATCGACGACTGCAGAAACCGCACCCCTACCCGGGTTCGGCAAATTACCGCTGAGGAACGCCGTAATCGACGTGGACGTCCGGAACGCTCGACGATTCGGGCACCGTGTTCCCGTTCCAGTCGACGACGTGGACGTTGGTCACTTGCCCGTCGAACCGGAACCGCTGGACGCCGACGTCGATCGTTCCTTCCGCGACGCTCCCGGAGACGACCGTCGCTTCCTCGACGGGATCGGCCGCGTCCATCTCGATCTCACCGTCGACGGTGATCTCGAAACTCGAGGGGACGCCCCGACCGACGATGGTCACGAGGTTCGGGAGTGGTTCCGCTTCTGTGCTGGCAGCTTTGTCCTGTACCGGAGTGTCACGTGCCATACTTCGATAACCCGACCTTCACGGTATAAGCTTTCTTGTCGAATGAATGGTAGCTTTTCGAGAAATACAGTCGGACGGATACCCGGTTGGGCACCGAACGACCGAGATTTCGTTCGGGATCACACGAATACGAACGGTCGGCAAACCGCGGTACGGGACGGCGTATCACGGCACCGAATCGGGCGGTCGCGAGGCTACCGAGCGCAGCGCACGAGAGCCTCGCTCGCGTCTGCCCGCGCCGACGGGCGACCGGTCAGGAGGTATCCAGATCGAGCCGCGAGAGCGTCCAGTCGTCCACCGCCGTCTCCTCGATCGCGCGGGCGCCGCCGAAGTCCCGGGCCAGGAGCGTCCGCGCGCTCGGTCGAATCAGCGTCGACAGCGGGAAGCGCGTGTCGGGGTAGAACCGGTACTGGATCGGCGACGGCAGCGTCTCCCCGAAGGCGGTGACGTAGTGATTGTCAGACCGGTCCGCGAGGACCGCCGCCAGCAGGCGGTCGATCGCCGTCGCCTCGGCCTCGATCTCCCGCGGCAGGGTCTCGACGATCCGCAGGTGTTCGTCGACGTCCGAGCAGATCAGCGCGGCGACGGGCGTCTCGCCGTCCCGCACCGCGACGTACGCCGCATAGGTGTGGGCCGGATTCGAACACCGCCACCGGTAGAACTTGGCGGTCCGGTTCGTGTGGATCCCCGGCGGGATCGACCGGCGGTAGATCGACTCGAGGACGTCCGGGGGCGGCGTCTCGAACCGGACGACGTCGAACTCGCCGTCGGCGTCGGTGACCAGTCGGTCGCCGGCCTGCTGGGAACTGGTGACCACGTCGGCGAGCGCGTCCGCGACGCTCGTCTCGGCGTCTTCGGACGACTCGCGGCCGTCGGGCAGATCCCGGTCGACGTCCGGACCGAACTCGTCGGTGACGACCCACTCCTCGTCGCGCGTGCGATCGAAGCCGCCGCTCTCGTCGCGGCCGTCCTCGCCGTCGGTCAACGCTCTGACGCTCCCGATAGGGTCCTGAGGCCGGTAGTAGACCGGGACGGTCCCGATCTCCCGCCAGCCGTGTTTGAGGTTCCCCGGTTTGGAGTTCTCGTTCGGGAAGTTGAAACAACAGGCCGGCGGGCCGTCGGCGCCGGCGTACCGCTCGAGGGCGTACTCGTTCATGCGGCTGAACAGCCCCTCGTTGCGGTGGTCCGGGTGGACCATCGTATCGCAGGGCTGGAACGCGATCCGTTCGGTCCCGTCGATGCGTAGTTCCTGGGCGAAAAACGCCCGACAGCCGACGATATCGCCGCCTCGTTCGGCGACGACGATCGGCACGTGGTCGGTGTAGGGGTTGTCCTCGAACTTCCAGCGAAACCAGTCGACGCTTCGTTCCCGGCCGAACACCTGCTCGTACAGCCCCAGCAGCGGCGCCCGATCGCTCGGCTCGAAGGGGCGAACCCGACACGACGACGTCGAAGGCTTCGATGTCAGATCTTTCATGGACGGAACCGACGCGCCGGTGACGGTCGCCGTCCCGACGCGCTCGATACTGCTATTTCAAGAGACGGACCAAAAGAGATTGAGCCTGAATACGCTACAGGCCGTCGGTAACGAGCGTTGACCGGTGTCAGTCACGAGACTGTGTTCGCTTACCCGACAGTGTGTCGAAGGCTCCGATCAAAACGTGGCGCATTTCCTCGGTCACGATGCCGCGAGCCGCCGTCCGGTTCCGACGCCGATTCGATCGCGGCACCGTCTCGAGTCGAGACCGTTCATTCCATATAACCGAGGCCCTTCAACCGGTCCTCGACGTCGTCGAAGTCGTCGTCAACGTCGCCGTCGCGATCCTCCTTCGAGACGCCGGTCCGCTCGACTTTCGTCGACGCGGGGATCGCGTCCTCGTCGAAGGCGTCGAAGAGGACGCGGCCGTCGGCGTTTTTCGGGACGGGTTCGCCGATCCCGTGGAGCAGGGTCGGCGCGATGTCGACGACGCGAGCGCCCCGCAGCTCCGCGCCGGCGTCGATCGAGGGGCCGCGACAGAGGACGATCCCCTCCTTGCGGTGACTGGCGTCGTAGGTGCCGGTGTCGCCGGTCACCGAGTCGGTGAGCGCGTTGCGCGCCTCGTAGACGCCCTTCCCGATGACGATCAGGTCGGGCGCTTCGTCGTCGGTCGGGAACAGTTCGTCGCCGTCGAGCACCCGCAGCATCTGCTGGCCGTCGTCGTCGGTGGCGGACTCGAGCAGGTCGGTCAGTTCGGTCTTCAGCGCGGGGATCTGGGTCGGATCGACGACGCCCTTCTCGAAGCGCTCGGTGTCGTTGACGTACAGACAGCCCGCGCCGTGGACGAACGCGACGGTTCGGTCGTAGTCGACGTCGTAGAGGGCGTGATCGCCCGGGATCTGCTCGGCGACCGTGTCGACGAGCGACCGGGGCAGCGTCGAGACGATCTTCTCCTCGGAGATCCCGACCCGGTTGAGCGCGTCGGTGATGCGGTCTCGAGAGATCCCCAGGCTCGCGAGCGCGCCGCGAGTCCCCTCGTCCTCCTGTTCGAAGAGGTAGCCGTCCTGCTCCAAGATGGTGTTAACGTAGACCAGTTCCTCGATCGGCCCGAACCCGTGGTCGGAGACGACGTAGAGGTCGGCGTCGTGTTCGTCGGTGTACTCCATCACTTCGCCGAGGACCTCGTCGAGTTTCTTGTAGTGGGCCAGCAGCCGGTCCATGTCCCAGATGAGGTGCTGGAAGCGGTCGGGCGCGGTGAAGACGAAGAAGAACAGCCGCCAGTCGTCGCCCGCCTTCGCTATCTGGAGGTTCATCAGCTCGCGGCGCTTCTCGAGCATTTCGTCGACGGCGACCTCGAACTCGTCGAGGCGGTCGGCGTAGTCGGGGTAGTCGAGGCTGATGTCGTAGTCGGGGATCCGCGCCTCGATCTCGTCCTGGAGGTCAGGCGGGTGCGCGTACTGCTTCTCGGTCGAGGGCGTCATCATCCCGGTGACCATCGTGCCGTCGATCTCCTGGGCCGGATACGTCATTGGGACGTTGCCGACGTGGGCCGGCGTGACCTGCTCCCAGAGGGTCGGCTGCTCGATGTCGTGGCTGGTGTACATCTCGTGGGTGTAGTCCGACGAGAGATTCTGGAAGCCGTAGACGCCGTGTTTGTCCGGCCAGACGCCGGTCGCGATCGACGGCCACGCCAGCGGCGTCGTCGCGGGCTGGGTGCTCTCGAGGGTCCCGGCGGCGCCCTCCTCGCGCATCCGAGCGAAGTTCGGGAGCTCGCCCTCCTCGCTCCATTGGTCGATCAGTCTCCACGGTACGCCGTCGAACCCGAGCACGAATGCGCGCTCGGCTGTCGGGGAAGACCTGCTCATGATTGGATAGGTGTGACGTCGAAGACGCCTGCTGTCCTGGGAATGACTGGATCAGTGCTTTGTTATGGGGAGATTTCACCAGTATTCGGCCTGATACTCGGCTGATACGGTCGGTTCGCTGTCGAATTCCCGGCGTCGCGTTCGGCGCCAGTTTCTCATGTGTCGCTTGTGTACTTGCACCATACACGCACCGTTATGTCCCCTCGTCGCCCGTACAGGTGATCCATAACAAAACGGTTCGTTCATCAGGAATCGTATATGAGACGCATCCAAGTGGCTGCTGGTGGTGGGTGCCGTGGGTAGCGTCGTCGTCTCCCTCGACGCCGAACTCGGCTGGGGCTTCCACGACCTTCCGGAGCCGCCGGCCAACCGCGTCGAGTCCGGCCGTCGCGGCTGGTCGGTGATGCTCGAGTTGCTAGACGAGTTCGACGTTCCGGCGACGTGGGCCGTCGTCGGTCACCTCATGCTCGAGTCCTGCGACGGCGTTCACGAGGATCATCCCGCGCCGCCGGGCTGGTTCGACCGCGAACGCGGCGCGTGGGCCGACCGGGAGGACCTCCGGTTCGGCCCCGACCTCGTCGAGGGCGTTCTCGAGGCCGACGCCGACCACGAACTCGCCAGTCACACCTTCTCACACGTCCTCTTCGGGGATCCGAAGACGGACCGGGAACTCGCCGCCGCGGAGCTCGATCGAGCCACCGAAATCGCCGCCGAGTGGGGCGAGTCGATCGACTCGTTCGTCTACCCGCGCAACGACGTGGGCCACCGGGACGTGCTGGCCGAGTACGGCGTCTCGGCGTACCGCGGTCGGTCGCCGACCCGGGACGGCGTCCGCGGCGTCTTCGACTCGACGATCCGCGATCAGTCGCTGGTGACCACCCCCCGAACCGACGAACACGGGCTGGTCAACGTGCCGGCCTCGCTGTTCCTCTTCGGCTTCGAGGGACCAGCTCGGACCGTCGCGGAGTCGATCTGGACGGACCCCATGCTCGAACTAGCCCGCCGCGGGATCGACGAGGCGGTTCGATCGGACGGCGTCTTCCACATGTGGCTCCACCCGAACAACCTCACGAGCGAGCGGGACGACCAGCGCATGCGGTCGATCCTCTCGCACCTCGAGCGCCGCCGTTCGGAGACCGACCTCACCGTCGAAACGATGGGCGAGGTCGCGCGCCGCATCCGGCGATCGCGCGAGGCCGGAATCGACGGCGCCGCCGCCGGCGTCGACGGCCAGGCGACGGTGAGTTCGAACTGACCGACACCGATCGATCCGTCGCGGTACCGCCGCGAGGACGTTGCGAGAAGGGGACTGCTACCGGCCTCGGACCGTAGGTATGCCGACGATAACAAAGCCTGCTCCCGGCCCCTTTTCGGGCAGATGCCACCGACAGTTCTGCGTCGATGGACCGACTCGAGCGCGTTCGAACTCGGCGTGCTCGGTGTCGGGAACATCGGCATGGTTCACCTGAAGTCGGCGCTTTCGATGCCCGGCGTGGAGGTCGTCGCGGCGGCCGACGCGGTCCCGGAAAACCGCGACCGGGCCGATCGCGCCGGCGCGGCGCGGACGTACGACGACTACACGACGCTGCTCGAACACGAAGACCTCGACGCGGCGATCGTCGCGCTCCCGCCGTTTCTCCACGCCGACGCGGTCGAACGCGCCGCCGAGGAGGGCGTCGACGTCTTCGTCGAGAAACCGATGGCGCGGTCGACCGAGGAAGCCGACCGGATGCTCGAGACGGCCCGAGAGGCGGGGATCGCCGTCGGCGTCGACCACACGCTGCGCTACCAGCCCGACATGGCCGGCGTGAAAGACGAGTACGACGAGGGCAGCGTCGGCCACGTTCCTTACGCTTCGATCACGCGGCTCAACGACCACCCGCTGGGGAAGCCGCCGGCCGACGAGGCGCCCCCGGAGTGGCCGATGGACCCCGACACCGCCGGCGGCGGCTCGCTGATCGAACTCGGCGTCCACTGTTTCGACGTCCTCGAGTGGCTGTTCGGCGACCTCGAGGTCCGGGACGCGACGATGGGACAGACCCTCGAAATTCCCGCCGAGGACGCCGCAACCGTCCTGCTCCGGGCGCCGGAGACAGAGACGACGATCACGCTTCACTGCGGCACCTACCAGTGGGAACAGCTTCCCGAGGTCAACACCCGACTGCGCCTCGAGGGCGTGACGGGGACGGTCAGCAACCGGGACCACCTCCGGGACAACTTCTACGCGGGCGCGGCCAAGTCCGCACTGTCGAATGTCGCGAGCCGGTTCACCGGCGACGAGCCCGACGTCTTCGGCCCCACCTTCTACCTACAGGCCCACTACGACGCGCTGGAAGACTTCTGTGAAGCCGTCCGCAACGACGAGACACCCCCGGTCGACGGCGCCGACGGCCGGCGGACGCTGGAACTCGCTGAGGCCGCCTACGAACTGGCCGCCGAGAACGACGACGCCGAGATCGAGACGCCGGAGGTGATGCCGTGAGCGTCCACGTGAGCGGTGTCGACGACCCCGACCGTCACGGCGGCTGGACGCCCGACGTCGACCGCCGGCTGGCGACCCTCGAGTCGCCGGTTCGAGCCGTCCTCGAGCCCTACGTGAGTTCGCTGACGGCGACCGACCGGATCGCGCTCGTCCCCGACGCCCACTACCCGTTCCATCCGTCGTCGGGGATGGTCACCGACCCCGCGGTCGTCGGCTCGATCGCCGGACAGCTCGGGACCTGGACCGACGCCGACGTCGCTATCGCAGGCGCGAGCGACGAGCGGATCGCGTTCGATCGGACCGCCGCCTACCTGGACTATCCGGCCATTGCCGACCAGTTCGACGTCGACCTCGTCGACCTCGCGGACGGCGGCCGGCGCAACATGATCGCCACCGTCGACGACGAGCAGGTGTCGGTGTCGGTCCCCGACCGGCTCGTCGAGAGCACCGTCGTCGTCGTGCCCACGCTGCGGCCGACCGAAGCCGGCCCCGTCGCCGGCGGCAGCCGCGCGCTCGGTCGGCTCGTGAGCAGCGTCGCCGACGCCGATCCCACCGCTGTCGCGGCGACGCAGGCTATCGAGCCGGCCCTCTCCGTACTGGACGCGACGACCGTCTACAGCGGCGACCCCGTCGCGGCCGACGCGCTGTTCGCGGGGCCGACGGCGCAGGTCGACGCGATCGGCTCGTCGCTGCTCGAGCGATCGATCGAGGAAGACCCCGTGCTTCGGCGGATACACAGCGACGACGAGCCGTCGATCTCCCTCGAACGCGCCGCGGACGATCCTGACGCCGAGGTCGACCTCGCGGCGCTCAGACGCCGCTTGCCCGAGGGCGAACTGCCGCCGCGGGACGATACCCACCCCGCCGTCACGACCGCTTTCAGACTGTACGCCGCAGTGGCCGGCGACGCCGTTCCGCCACAGCTCGAGCAGCGATGACGGGCGGCAAGACCGCCGCCGTCACCGGCGCGACGGGCTTTCTCGGTACGCACCTCTGCGAGCGGCTGCTCGCTGACGGCTGGGACGTCCGTGCCCTGAGCCGCCCCTCGTCGGACCGGGGCGACCTCGCGGACGCCGATATCGACTGGTACGTCGGCGACCTCTTCGACGTTCCGACGCTGCACGAACTCGTCGACGGCGCCGACGTCGTCTTCCATCTGGCCGGAATCGGGCTCTGGACCGCCGGCCCCGAGACCGTCTATCGGGTCAACGCCGACGGCACCGAGAACGTCCTCGCGGCCTGCTGGGACGCCGATTGCGGGCGACTCGTCTTCACGAGCACGTCCGGGACCCGCCGGCCCGAGGGCGACGCGGCGTTCGCCGACGAGACCGACGTCACCGAACCGATCGGCGCCTACCAGGAGTCGAAGGCGGCGGCCGAGCGGCTGGTCGACGACTACGCCGCCGACGGCGGCGACGCCGTTACCGTCCACCCGACGTCGATCTTCGGCCCCGGCGACGAGGAGTTTACCGTCCAGTTGCTGTCGATGGGCCTCGAGCCGACGATGCCCGCCTACCTCCCGGGCGGGCTGAGCATCGTCGGCGTCTCGGACGTCGTCGACGGCCTGCTGCTGGCCGCCGAGCGCGGCGCCAGCGGCGACCACTACATCCTCGGCGGCGAGAACCTCACCTACCGGCAGGCGGTCTCGCGGATCGCCAACGCGGCTGACGGCTCTCCAGCCCGGATCCAGGTGCCTGCGACGGCGATCCACGCCGCCGGCCCGGTCGCCGAGGCGGCCAGCGCCGTCGCCGACGTGCGCCTGTTCCCGTTCGACCGCCAGATGGCCCGGCTGGCGACCGAGCGGCTCTTCTACACTTCGCGGAAGGCTCAGGCCGAACTGGGCTACGAGTACCGGCCGATCGAGGCCCACCTGCCGGAGACCCTCGAGTGGTACCGGACGGAGGCGTAGGAGCGCCGAACGGAGAAGCCGGCAGCTATCGGCGATTGACGGCGGGTAGAATAGTTTCGTCCGCTTCTTTTGCCAGGATCCATCGTACGTCCTCGGAGCGGCGACTCACTCGAGTTCCGGCGCCTCTCGAGCGGGCCGGGTCGTCACCGGCTCGCCGGCGACGGTCTCGTAGACGTCGAGCATCCGATCGGCAGTCCGTTCGATGCTCACCTCGCGGGCGGCCTCGCGGCCGTTCGAGCGTTCCTCGCGCCGCAGGACGTCCACCAGCCCCTCGACCAGTTCGGCGTCGTCGGTCGCGACGCGGGAGGGGTCGACGCCGGCCAGCCGTTCCCGGACGTCGCCGACGTCAAGGGCGACCACGGGGAGGTTGCAGGCCAGCGCCTCCTTGACCGAGTTGGGCGATCCCTCGCTGTCGGAGGTCAACAGGAGCGCGTCGGCGGCGTTCATGTAGTCGGGAACCGCGTCGTGATCGACGCCGTAGACGGTCCGGAGTTCGACCGGTCGCTCGAGCAAGTCGTCGGCCGCGCTGGTGATTCGCTTCGCCCGCGGGTAGTTCTTGACCCCGCGTTCGGGCGGATAGGGGAACAGCACCTGGTAGGCGTCGCCGACGTCGTCCCACCCCACTTTTCGGCGAGCCCGCTCTCGGGGCTCGGGCTGAAACCGATCCAGATCGACGCCGTCGGGGATGATCCGACAGTCGCGGCCGAGTTCGTCGCGCATCTCCCGGGACATGACGACGACCTCGTCGCAAAGCGGCGCGCAGACGCTGCTGACCGGTTTGACCGGGCCGTGAACGTCCGATCCCCACAGCGATAGCACAACCGGCGTGCGCAGTTGGGCGAGGGCCATCGGCGCCGTCAGCCCGTAGTGGGCGTGGATCAGGTCGTAGCCGTTGCCCGCCTCGCGGATCACGTCCGGGACGGTCCGGAGGTAGTCGATCGGACTGCGGTCGACGTCGGCGGCGACCTCCCCGGCGACCGGCAGCGTCGTAAAGGAGACGCCGCGCTCCTCGAGCGCCGCCATCTGCTGGTTCATAAACGGTGCGTCGGCGTTCGCCGTGAGGGTGAGGACGTCCATTGCCGACTCTCCCCGAGTCTACCGACCGGCGGCGTTTTGTTATAGAGCGGTCAGCCGCGTTGCGGGCTCGATCAATCGTCGTATACCTCCGGTAATCGGACTGAGAATTCCGTCCCCGACGACGAAACGATCGCTAGCGCTCGGGTTATATTCACTTACTCTTATATATTTTCCAGGGCGCTGTCGCGACTCAGAATCGTCAGTTCACCCAGCCAGAACCCGTCCATTGGATAGAGCCGGATCGATGTCGAATCGGTAGTCGACCGCTGATTTCGCGCGCTCGTCACACCCCTCCCCCGTATCCCACACTCCGCGAGCCACGTTTCGCCGAGAAAAGCGCGCGCCGAGGCTCGCGACGGCGACGATCGTCGCTATCGTCGGCCCGATCGACGTAGCCGTCCTATTACAAAACGTCGCTCCGGGCTACGTTCTGTCGATGCGGATCCTCGTCTTTGCCAATACGCCCGCACACGTCCATCTGTACCGACACGCCGTCGACCGCCTCGAGGACGCGGGACACGACGTGCTCGTGTTGACTCGGGAGTACGCCTGTACGACGGACTTACTCGAGTTCTTCGGTATGCCGTATCGGGTGTACGGCGAACACGAGACCGACGGCTACTCGACGGCGCGGTTCGCCCGCGAGCTCGGCGGCCAGTTCTACACGATCGGTCGCGAGGCGCTGCGGTTCGATCCGGATGTGGTCTTCGGTCGCGGCCCCTACGCCGCGTACGCGGGAACGCTGACCCGCACGCCGGTCGTCCTCGTCCTCGACGACGAGCCGGGCGATTTCAACCACACCGTCTCCCGGCCCTTCGCCGACTGCATTCTCTCACCCGCCGTCACGCGGCGCGACCTCGGCGACGACCACTACACCTTTCAGGGGTTCATTGAGTGTTCGTACCTCCACCCCGACGTGTTCGAGCCGGACGCGAACGTCCGGGAGTTCCTCAGCGTCGATCCGGACGAGCCGTACGTCCTCGTCCGGTTCAATGCCCTCGACGCTCTCCACGACACCGACCTCGAGGGATTCCGCCCCGAGCAGCGCCGCGATCTGATCGAGCGCCTGAGCGAGCACGCGACCGTCTTCGTCTCCGACGAGGGCGACGAGATGGACCTCCGCGAACTCCCCGCGCGGCCGTACGACCTCCACCCCGCCATGATCCACGACGCGATGGCCGAGGCCGACCTGCTGGTCGCGGACACGGGGACGATGGTCAACGAAGCCGCGCTCCTGGGCACGCCCGCGTTCCGCTTCCGAGGCACCGACGACCACGAGTACGGCGAATTTCAGGAACTCGAGCGCGCCGGCCTCGCCGAGCAGTTCGACGACTACGCCGCGGTTCGCGACCGCTCGATCGAGATCCTCACGGACGACGGCGCGGGCGAACGCTGGGAGCGCCGTCGCCAGGAGTACGTCGCCGAGTTGGTGAACCTCTCCGATCTGCTCGTCGAGGTCGCCCTGTCCCGCGGCGCTATCGACCAGCTCAGTTCGCCGACCCGCGGCGCGTTACAGCCCAAACGGCGCGAGCAGCCGCAGCACTGAGGCGGTCGTAACGCTTGGCCGGCAACGGCAAGTGCGATATGTAACTGCCTGTCCGTTGACTGTTCAGCCACACGATGTATCAGAACATTCTGCTCGCGACCGACGGGAGCGACGCCGCTCGTCGGGCGACCGAACACGCGATCGAACTCTCCAGCCAACTCGGAGCCAAACTCCACCTCCTCTCGGTGTCCGAAGACGGCCCCCAGGCGACGGATAAACAGGACGAGATGCGGACGGACCACCAGGCAGAGGCCAACGAGGCCGTCGAGGAGGCCGAACGGACCGCCGAGTCTCGCGGGGTCGAGACGTCTACCGTCGTCCGTCACGGCGTCCCACAGGAGGAGATCGTCAACGTCGCTGAGACGAACGCAATCGATCTGATCGTCATGGGGACCCACGGCCGCTCGGGACTCGATCACCTGGTCACTGGCAGCGTCGCCGAGGAGGTCGTCCGGAACGCGCCGGTTCCGGTCGTCACCGTTCGAGAGTAGTCGTATCGCCTCGTTCGAGAACGCCCGCGGCGTTCCGCTCGACAGTGGGCATCTCGTCCGACAGCTACTCCGATCGCTCGAGGTAGCTCCCCTCGGGACGACTTTCGTCCGTCGTTCGCCGAGGGCTGGGCGGTCGACCCGCCGCTAATGACGGATTATACTCCGGGTACGGAATCGATAATTAACCACCGCGACCCTGAATCCCGCGCTATCGTGGCCGTACGGTTTCCGACGAGTCGCGGGCGCCCGGCGGCCGATCGACCGTGCCGCCGGCCGCTCCAGGTCGGTTTTGCCCAGCCGCGTCCCCGGCGTTCGCCAGCGGAGGCGATCGGACGATGAGCGGCGGGACCGCGACCGTCGCCGGCGATGTCCTCCGGGTGCTCGTCGTCGGCGACGCGCGGCGAATCGACGCCGCGACGGACGCCCTCTCCTCGCAGCTCGAGTCGATTTCGATCGTCAGGGAGCGGACGCTCGCGACCGCCGTCGAGCGGCTCGCGCAACTCGAGATCCACTGCGTCGTCTGTCCGTTCGAGGCGGGGGCCGATCCGTCGCCGCTCGCGGCCGTTCGCGACCGGAACGGCGAGGTCCCCGTCGTCGCCGTCGTCGACGGCGCGGCCGCCGAAGCAGCCCTCGAGGCGGGCGCGACCGACGTCGTCGAAGCCGACGATCCGCCGCCGCTCGTCGCGACGCGGGTCAAGAACCTGGCCGATCGCTCCCGTCTCGAGACCACGCCGGACCGTCGCGACGGGTCGCTGCTCGAGCGCTCCGAGGCGCTCGTCTGGGTGGTCGACGCGGACGGCGACCTCGAGCGCGTCAGTTCGGCGGTCGAGCCGCGGCTGGGGTACGCGCCGACCGAACTCGAGCGGACGCCGCTGGCGCGACTCGTCCACCCCGAGGATCGCGAGTCGGCGACCGACCTCCTCGAGACCGCGGCGGCGGCCGCGTTCGGGGCGACCGAGCGCGAGACCGTCCGGCTCGGTCACGCCGACGGAACCTGGAACGTCTACGATCTGCGCTGTACCAACCGGCTCGGCGACCCCGACGTCAACGGGCTCGTGTGCACGCTCGAGGCCGCGTTGGCCCGGGAACCGGACGACCCCGCTCGACAGGCGCTCGACCGGTTCGACGAGCCGGTGTTCTCCCTCGGACCGGCCTGGGAGCTCCGCTACGCCAACGCGGCCGCCGACCGACTGTTCGACGCCGACGGAGCGGCCGAGACCGGAACCGTCGTTTGGGACCTCCTCGACGACGCTGTTCGCGGCCGGTTCGCCGAACGGCTCCAGGAGGCGGCCGCGACGGAGCGGATCGTCTCCTTCGAGACCCCGTATCCCTCGCTCGAGACCCGGCTGTCGGTGTCCGTCCATCCCGGCGGGGACGGCGTCACCGTGTACGCGCGCGAGGCGGACGCCGCGGCCTCTCCCGTCGACCGCGAGCGGCTCGACCTCCTCGAGTCGGTCGTCGACGCCGTCGAGGACGGACTCGTCGTGCTCGAGGGATCGACGATCCGCTTCGCCAGCGCCGGCCTCTTCGCGTCGCCCGACGCGGAGCCGCTGGTCGGCCGGGAACTGGACGCGCTCTTCGACCCCGAGCTCGCCGCGGCGGTTCGCGAACGGGCGTCGGCGACGGTCGCCAGGTGGATGGAGCCGGTTTCGGGGACGCTCACTCTCGACGGACGGGCGGTCGACGTCTTCGTGACGCCGCTTTCGGACGATCGAGTCCTCTGCGTCGTCCGTGACAGGCGCCGTTCGGCGGCGGCCGCGCTGTCGACCGTCGGGGAGACGGTCGCGACGATCCGGGCCGCCGACTCGCCGGCCGCCGTTCGGCGGGCGACCGTCAACGCGGCGCTGACCTGTGCGGGCGCCGACCTCGCCGCGTGGTATCTCCGGGAGGACGAGCGTCTCAGACCGGCGGCGGTCGAAACGGCGTCGGCCGCCGGTTCGGTCGATCTGCCGCCGATCGATCCCGACGAGACCGAGCTGCTCGAGCACCTCGCCGAGGCCGAGACCGCGACCGAGGACGAGCCCGGATTCGAGACCGGAACCGACGCGGGCGGACCGGCCGTCGCCTTCGATCGCTCGGAACTCGAGTCCGTGCTCGAAAACGCCGGAATCAGAGCCGAACGGGTCGTCGCCGTCCCATTCGGGGACCGCGGCGTGGTGCTCGCGACGAGCACCGAGCCGATGGCCTTCGGGAAGCGCGACCGACTCCCGCTCGAGATCGTCGTCGACGCGGCCGCGACGGCCCTCGAGGCCCTCGAGGGCGCGGCGGCGGCGCGATCGTGTCGGACGGAGCTCGAACGCCTCGAGTCCGTCGTCGACCGTTGTCGTCGGCTCCGCGAGATCGAGCGGACGCTGCTCGCCGGCGAGACGCGCCGCGAGATCGAGTCCTCGCTCTGCGAGGCACTCGTTTCCCTCTCGTTCGACGAGGCCCCCGGCACGATCGACCTGGCCTGGATCGGCGACGTCTCGGCGGGTTCCGACCACATTTCGCCCGACGCCTGGGCCGGGCGGAACGGCGACGCGATCGAGTCGATGTCGGTCCCGATGGACGGCGACGAGTCGACGCATCCGACCGCGAGAGCGGCGACGGCGCTTGAGCCGATCGCTGCTGCGGACGTCGATGCCGCCGACGCGACCGAGGCGTGGGACCGTCGGACCGCCGAACGCGAGTTTCGATCCGCGCTGAGCGTTCCGCTGGCGATCGACGACTTCTGTTACGGCACCCTCACCGTCTACGCCGAGCAGCCGGCGGCGTTCGACGACGCCATGCGGGCGGTCTGTACCCACCTCGCGACGGTCGCCAGCCACGCGATCGCCGCCGTCGAGCGCAAACGGGCGCTGCTCTCCGAGCGCGTCACCGAACTCGAAATCGTCCTGCAGGGAACCGACGAGCCCCTGTCGGCCGTCGGTCACCGACTCGATCGCCGACTCGACGTCGAGACCGTCGTCCCGCGATCGTCGTCCGGTTCGACGGTGTTCTGTACCGCGACCGACGTCACCGAGGACGCGCTCCGGGCGGCCGTCGAACCGGTGTCGGGCGTCGAATCCGGACGGATCGTCGGCGAGCGACCGGACGCGTCGCTGCTCGAACTCGTCCTCACGACGTCGACGCTCGCCACCACCCTCGCCGAGCACGGCGGCGTGTTGCGCTCCGTCGTCCCGGTCGACGACCGCACCCGGCTCGTCGTCGACCTCTCGAGCACGGTCGACGTCCGGTCGTTCGTCCGCCTGATCGAACGCCGCCAGCCGGGGGCGAACTTGGTCGCCCGCCGGGAGCGTGACCGGTCGGTCCAGCCCGCCCGCGCATTCGACGCCGAACTCCGCACGCGGCTCTCGGAGCGACAGCTTCGAACCCTCGAGACCGCCTACTACGGCGGCTTCTTCGAGTGGCCCCGCGAGAGCACCGGCGAGGAGATCGCCGATTCGCTCGGCGTCTCCCAGCCGACGTTCAGCCGCCACCTGCGGCTGGCCCAGCGGAAGGTCTTCGCGTTGCTGTTCGACGAGCGACCCGACGCCGCCGAGGAATAGTATCAAAACCCGTGTGGGTATTAGCGGCTTACTGCGGCTCAAATCGGCGAATCGGTGTGTAAGGCGCTATTTCTTCCGCCGGTTAACGTTCAGGAACGACGACGCGTGAATAGATATAGGGGGTCTCGCCGGCGCCGGTTCCGTGTATAGCGTCTACCACCATGTACTCGCGGCCGAATTCAGTAGTCGATGAGCGAGTTCGCGGTAACGAGGAATTACAGCCGGTATCCGGCAGGAGGGATCGACCTGTGAGCATCGACGTCACCGAATACGAGGACGACCACACGGGAATTCGGTCGGAGGCCGACGGCGGCATCGTCACCCAACTCCGCCTCGACCACTCGTCGCTGTTCCTGCGCCCGACCCTTCGCCGAGCGACCGACGTCACCGTCGAGCCCGAGTACTGGACCACCCTCAGCACGGGCCGGACGCTCGTTTTCTGTAGCGTCTCCGGCGAGTCGTTCGAGGACTTCGAGTCGGCGTTGGAGCTCGACCCGACGGTCGCCGATCCGGTGCTCGCGGACCGCTACCCCGACCGGCGCGTCTACCGGGTCGAACTCACCGACCGAGCGGTGACGTTCATCGCGGCGACGGCCGAAGTCGGCGGCCGACTGTTGGACCTCTCGAGTTCCCGCGACGGCTGGCGCGTCCAGCTCCAGTTCCCGAACCGGGACGATCTCGTCTCGTTCAACGACCACTGCCGCGACCGCGACATCTCGGTTACGGTCGACCACCTGCGACTCTCCGACGACGAGGACGACTGCGTCGTCGCTCTGACGGAAAAACAGGAGGAACTGCTGGCCGTCGCCCACGAGGAGGGCTACTTCGACGTTCCCCGCGGCATCTCCCAGGACGAACTGGCCGACCGACTCGGCGTCTCGAAGTCCGCGGTCTCCCAGCGGCTCCGTCGTGCGATCGGCGAACTCTGCGCGTCGAAACTCTGCTGAGCCGTCGCTCCGTCTCGTACTGAGCCGGCAGCTACGTATTCTATTCTGGTCTCCTGTCGAACCGATCGGTCGCGATACGCGCGCACGAAATGAGAAAATTCGGCTTCGAATCGGGTCCGCTCGCCGACCCGGCCCCGTTCGTCGTCGCTCCCCGCCGATCCTCGAGTCTTATTCCTCGGTCTCGTCGTCGTCGTCTTTCATCGAGCCGAGCTGCGAGACGAGCTCGTCGGTCGAGGCGTCGGACTCGAACGACAGCTGTCCGTCGTGATCGTTTTCGTGGACGTTGACGGCCTCGACATCGTCCTCGTCGTCCGCCGTCTGCTGCTGTTGCTCGGATTCGTCGTAGCTACCAAAACCCATACACTCACTTCACCAGCGACTACCAAAGGTGTGCCGATTCGATGTGTCCCCGCGGCGAATCCCCACATTTCGGGTCGCCGACGTGACAGCGCCACCCGGGTCGCCCGACCGCGTTTCCGGACCGCCGCCGCCGCCGCGCCTGCCGGCGATTTCGACCGGAACCCCGGTGTGTTCACCGGTCGGTTCCTGTCTCGGGTTGCGCGCTGGGGAGTCCGCGGGATCTCGTCGCGTGGTGGGTGTCGACGGGGAGAACGGACCGGCTACACCGGGAACCGGAGGTCCCGGTCGATCGATTCATTCTCGATAGTGTTTCCTTTACGACCCCCGCTATCAGTAGGGGACCCGATCGTGCTCTCTCGTGAGTCTCCGCGAGCCCGTGATCCGAAGCCGCTACCGGCGGCGCGTTCCGTGTAGTTTTCGTCGGTCTCAGTTCGCCTGTTCGGTTGCGGTTCTGTACGCAGTAATTGTTTGTTGTTTGGTTGACATACTGGTTATAGAACTCGGTTTCGGACGAATTATCGTCGGTTTTTCTGCTCGAATTGCACGGACATGTTCGAAACATGACCAAATCGATGAGTGTCCCGAATTCGTATATCGGGGAGGGAGCGCCGAGGTCGACTGTTACCCGTCAACTACCGCTTCCAGTAGCCCGTCTATAGTAATGAGTGCTGCTGGGAAGGGATGCAATATGTCCGTGTACCGCCCGCCGTCTCGAACAGTCGCCCCGGAAGCGCACCGATCGATGGCGCTATCGCGAGCGGCCGTTCGATCTCCCGTCTCCGCAACTGCGACGTCCCGTTCGATAACTGCTGTGGCGTTCCGGGGGAGCCGCGCTCCCGGACGACCGTACGGGGGGTGACCGTCGATGTGTGGAATCATCGGCCGCGTCGGCGACGGAAACGCCTTCGAATCGCTGTTGACCGGCCTCGAGAACCTCGAGTACCGCGGCTACGATTCGGCCGGCATCGCCGTCCAGAACGGATCGGGTATCAACGTCGAAAAGCGCTCCGGCAAGGTCGACGAGCTGCGTGAGTCGATCGACGACACGCCGCTCGAGGGCTCGGTCGGGATCGGACACACGCGCTGGAGTACCCACGGCCCGCCGACCGACGAGAACGCCCACCCGCACACCGACGAGACGAAAGACGTCGCCGTCGTCCACAACGGCATCATCGAGAACTACGCCGAGCTCAAGTCCGAACTGGCTGACTACGGCCACGAGTTCACCAGCGACACCGACACCGAGGTCATCCCCCATCTCATCCAGTTCTATCTCGACGAGGGGATGGACAACGAGGCGGCCTTCCGCCGCGCCATCGACGAACTCGAGGGAAGCTACGCCGTCACGGCGATGCTCTCCGGCGAACACGTCCTCTACGCCGCTCGACAGGGATCGCCGCTGGTCGTCGGCATGGAGGACGGCGAGTACTTCCTCGCCAGCGACGTTCCCGCCTTCCTCGAGTACACCGATAGCGTCGTCTACCTCGAGGACGGCGACGTCGTCATCGTCGACGACGACGGCGTCGAGTTCACCGACCTCGACGGAGACCCGATCGTGCGCGAACCCGAGACCGTCGAATGGGACCCCGAGCAGGCCGGGAAGGGCGAGTACGACCACTTCATGCTGAAGGAAATCCACGAGCAGCCGACCGCCCTGGGTCAGGCCCTGGAGGGGCGGATCGACACCCAGAACGGCCGGATCGCGCTCGCGGACGTCGAGCCCGGAACGTTCACGGATATCGATAGCGTCCAGTTCATCGCCTGTGGAACCTCCTACCACGCCGCGCTGTACGGCTCGCTCGCGCTGAAACAGGCCGGCGTCGAGTCGACCGCCCTGCTGGCGAACGAGTACAGCGTCTCGGCGCCGCCGATCGACGACGACACGCTCGTGGTCGCGGTCACCCAGAGCGGCGAGACGGCGGACACGTTAAACGCCCTGCGCCACGCCAAGGCTGAGGGAGCGATGACCGTCACGGTCACGAACGTCGTCGGTTCGACCGCCGCTCGCGAGGCCGACGAGGCGCTGTTCATCCGCGCCGGCCCCGAGATCGGCGTCGCCGCGACGAAGACGTTCTCCTCCCAGGCCGTCATGCTGACGCTGCTGGGCCAGCGCATCGCCGCCGACCGCCACGGCGAACCGCCGGCCGACCTCGATACCCTATTGGCTGAACTGGCCGCGATGCCCGACGCGCTCGACGACCTGCTCGCGGAGACCGACGCCGAGGCGATCGCCGAGCGCTACCACAATAGCCGGTCGTACTTCTTCATCGGCCGCGGACTCGGCTTCCCGGTGGCCCTCGAGGGCGCGCTGAAGTTCAAGGAGATCACCTACGAGCACGCCGAGGGGTTCGCCTCGGGCGAGCTCAAACACGGCCCGCTGGCGCTGGTGACGCCCGACACGCCGGTCTTCGCGATTTTCACCGGTCAGGAGGACGAGAAGACGCTGAAAAACGCTGAGGAAGCGCAGACCCGCGGCGCGCCCGTGGTCGCCGTCTGCCCCGAAGACCACCGGGCCGTCGACGTCGCGGATGCCCACCTCGAGATCCCGGAGACCGACGCCGACCTCGCGGGACTGCTCGCGAACGTCCAGTTGCAACTCGTCTCCTACTACGCGGCCGACCTCCTCGACCGACCGATCGACAAGCCACGCAACCTGGCGAAGAGCGTCACCGTCGAATAACCCGCGGTCGAGGCCGACCGCCATTCGTTTTTTCTGTCCCGGACCGTCTCCGTCCGATGGACTCGAGTTCGAGTAGCTGAACGTCGCGCGTCCGAATACGCAAAAACCGAAAATCGAAAACCGACCGGGCCGCGTCGTACCTGCTGCTCTCGGATCGAACGCGTGAGTACCGAGTACGAGTCGACGAGGCCGCGGGAACCGAAACCACCCCCATAGTTTCGGCTCCGAGCGGCGTCGTCGGGCTCCAGCCCGCGACCCGCACTCGAACCGTCGGAACCGCGCTGGAGGGGACTGCCGCGATCGTATCGGATCTGATCGACTCCCTCCATCCGATCTAGCTATTCGCCGTGGTATAAAGCCCCCACTTGCTACCGATGGTTCCGGTGCCCATCCCGCCGTTCGGACGCTGTCGACAGGATCGACGCGACGGACCGGCGGTTCGCGTCGCGCTACCCGTCGCGTTCGACGACCTCGCCGGGCCGCGTCGTCGCTCCCGCGGCGAGTTTCAGCCCGGGGGTCAGACTCGAGTTGATACCGGTCTTGGCGCCGTCGCCGGCGACGACGCCGAACTCGCGTCGCCCCGTCGGGACGCGCTCGCCCTTGACGGAGAGTTCGACGATCGCCCCGTCGTGGCGTCGGTTCGCGACCGTCGTCCCGGCGCCGAAGTTGACGTTGCGCCCGAGGACGCTGTCGCCGACGTACGAGAGGTGGCTGACCGAGGTGTCGCATGAGAGAACGCTGTTCTCGATCTCGACAGCGTTGCCGACCGACGCGCCCTCGCCGATCAGCGTGGCGCCTTGGACGTAGGCGTTCGGTCCGACGGTCGCACCCGAGCGGATCAGGACCGGTCCCTCGATGACGGTTCCCGGTTTCACCGTCGCCCCCTGTTCGACGACCACATCGCCCTCGAGGTGGGCGTCGTCGCTGACCCGGCCGTCGATCCGCCGGTCGAGATTGGCGAGCTTCCACTCGTTGGCCTCGAGGAGTTCCCAGGGTCGGCCGACGTCGAGCCACTGATCGAGGGCGATCGGTGTCACCGCGAACCGGTCGAGCACTTTCGCGAGCACGTCGGTGATCTCGTGTTCGCCGCGCTCGCTTTCGGGGACCTCGAGCCACTCGCGGGCGCGTTCGGGGAAGGCGTAGGCGCCG